>NZ_JBHYJA010000002.1:0-138349 GCF_042740355.1 Streptomyces sp. NPDC059010 | reverse complement strand
GCTTCCCACCGCCCTACAGGGCGGGGCGCCCCCGTGGTCCCCCCCGGGGCGGCCCCCCCACGGCTCCGGACCGCGCGACCCACCCCGAGGGCACCCGAGGCGCCGGGTGCCTCTCAACCATGCCCGGCCCCCTCACCGCCCCCTCGGTGCAGCGCGACCCGCAGGGTGTGGCACAATGGCTAGCTGTACTCGACAGCCGCACAGGACCCCTCTCTCCTCCGGCTGACGCGTCCATCGGGCACTCGGGTACCGCAACCCCACGCGGCCATCTCGCCGTGCCCAACCACGTCAAATCCAGGAGAACCCACTCCCGTGGCAGTCAAGATCAAGCTGAAGCGTCTGGGCAAGATCCGTTCGCCTCACTACCGCATCGTCGTCGCCGACTCCCGCACTCGCCGTGACGGCCGTGCGATCGAGGAGATCGGCAAGTACCACCCGACCTACAACCCGTCGGTCATCGAGGTGGACGCCGACCGTGTGGCGTACTGGCTGGGTGTCGGCGCGCAGCCGACCGAGCCCGTCCTCGCCATTCTGAAGAAGACCGGCGACTGGCAGAAGTTCAAGGGCGAGCCCGCCCCGGCTCCGCTGCTGGTTGCCGAGCCGAAGAAGGCGCGCCCGTCGTTCGAGGCCCTCGGTGGCGACGACGAGGGCAAGGGTGAGGCGATCACCCAGAAGAAGAAGGCTGAGAAGAAGGACGAGGCCGCTGCCGAGTCCGAGTCGACCGAGGCCTGAGCAGCATGCTCGAAGAGGCGCTTGAGCACCTCGTGAAGGGCATCGTCGACAACCCTGACGATGTGCAGGTCGCCTCGCGCAACCTGCGTCGCGGGCGTGTGCTGGAGGTCCGGGTCCACCCCGACGACCTCGGCAAGGTGATCGGCCGCAACGGCCGCACCGCACGCGCTCTGCGCACCGTCGTGGGCGCCATCGGTGGCCGCGGTGTCCGTGTCGACCTCGTCGACGTGGACCACGTCCGCTGACGCCGAACGCAGCACCGGCTCGGGCCGGGGAGGGCCACTGGGCCGTCCCCGGCCCGTAGTCGTACGACAGGAGATTTGGACTCGTGCAGCTGGTAGTCGCACGGATCGGCCGTGCCCATGGCATCAAGGGCGAGGTCACCGTCGAAGTCCGCACCGACGAGCCGGAGCGCAGGCTCGGGCCCGGCGCCGTACTCGCCACCGATCCCGCCACCGCGGGACCGCTCACCATCGAGACGGGACGCGTCCACAGCGGCCGTCTCCTGCTGCGCTTCGAGGGCGTCACCGACCGCAACGCCGCCGAGGCGCTGCGCAACATCCTGCTGATCGCCGAGATCGACCCGGATGAGCTGCCCGAGGAAGAGGACGAGTACTACGACCACCAGCTGATGGATCTGGACGTGGTCACCAAGGACGGTGTCGAGATCGGCCGGATCACCGAGATCTCCCACCTGCCCTCGCAGGACCTGTTCATCGTGGAGCGCCCCGACGGCAGCGAGGTCCTGATCCCGTTCGTCGAGGAGATCGTCGCGGAGATCGACCTTGAGGAACAACGAGCGGTGATCACGCCTCCGCCCGGCCTGATCGACGACCACGCGGAGATCGCTTCCAGCAGGGACGAGTCGTAATGCGGCTCGACGTCGTCACGATCTTCCCCGAGTACCTGGAGCCCCTGAACGTCTCCCTGGTCGGCAAGGCACGCGCGCGTGGACAGCTGAACGTGCAGGTGCACGACCTGCGGGACTGGACGTACGACCGCCACAACACGGTCGACGACACCCCGTACGGCGGCGGCCCCGGCATGGTCATGAAGACCGAGCCCTGGGCGGACGCGCTGGACTCCGTCCTGGCCGACGGCTACGAGACCGGCTCGCGGGCGCCCGCCCTGATCGTCCCCACCCCCAGCGGCCGTCCCTTCACCCAGGAACTCGCCGTCGAACTCTCCGAGCGGTCCTGGCTGATCTTCACGCCGGCCCGCTACGAGGGCATCGACCGCCGTGTCGTCGACGAGTACGCCACCCGGATGCCCGTTTACGAGGTGTCCATCGGCGACTACGTCCTGGCCGGCGGCGAGGCGGCCGTACTGGTCGTCACGGAGGCCGTGGCCCGTCTGCTGCCGGGCGTCCTGGGGAACGCCGAGTCGCACCGGGACGACTCCTTCGCACCCGGCGCCATGGCCAACCTCCTGGAGGGCCCCGTCTACACCAAGCCGCCCGAGTGGCGCGGCCGGGGCATCCCGGACGTGCTGCTCAGCGGCCACCACGGCAAGATCGCCCGCTGGCGACGGGACGAGGCACTCCGGCGTACGACGGCCAACCGGCCCGACCTCATCGAGCGCTGCGACCCCAAGGCCTTCGACAAGAAGGACCGCGAGATGCTCTCCATCCTGGGCTGGATGCCCGATCCGGAGGGGGAGCGGTACGGCCGATTTTGGCGCAGGACCGAGGGCGTGGAAGAATAAGTCGCTGTTGTGCGTCGTCCGGCGTGCGCCCCTGCCACAGGGGGACACGACGCCCGCCCCGACACGGACAGCATCCTCTTGGAAAACCTAGCTCCCGCCTATGACCTGTGGCATGGGTGAAGAAAGCAGACGAAATGTCTCACCTGCTCGACACCGTCGACGCCGCGTCGCTGCGCAGCGACGTCCCGGCCTTCCGCCCGGGCGACACCGTCAACGTCCACGTCCGCGTCATCGAGGGCAACCGCTCCCGTGTGCAGCAGTTCAAGGGCGTTGTGATCCGCCGCCAGGGCGCCGGCGTGCGCGAGACCTTCACGGTCCGCAAGGTCTCCTTCTCCGTCGGCGTCGAGCGCACCTTCCCGGTGCACACCCCGATCGTCGAGAAGATCGAGCTCGTCACCAAGGGTGACGTCCGCCGCGCCAAGCTGTACTACCTGCGCGAGCTGCGCGGCAAGGCGGCGAAGATCAAGGAGAAGCGCGAGAACTGAGCGCTTCCGGGGGCTCGCCCTCGCGGGGTTCAAAGCGGGGCCGGATAACATCTGGCCCCGATGAACACCGAAGCACAGCAGACGGAGCGCGACCGCTCCTCCCGCCCTTCCGACTCCGGGACCACCTCGGACGAGGAGACCTCGGACACAGAGGGGCAGGAGGGACGGTCGCGTTTCGCGTTGGTGTCGCGGATCACCGAGTGGCTCCCGGGCGGGCGGATCAGCCTCACCCTGCTGGTCCTCCTGGTGTTCGTGCTGCTGCTCAACACGTTCGTCCTGCGGCCGTTCCAGATTCCCAGCGGATCCATGGAGTCCGGATTGAGGATCGGCGACCGCGTTCTCGTAAATAAGTTGGCGTACCGTTTCGGTGCCGAGCCGCGGCGCGGCGATGTTGTCGTGTTCGACGGAACTGGGTATTTCGGGGACGCGGACTACATCAAACGCGTTGTCGGTGTGGGGGGAGACCATGTGGTCTGCTGTGACAAGGAGGGGAGGATCCAGGTGAACGGCCGGTCGGTCGACGAGTCGACATTCCTGTACCGCGGCGACAGCCCGTCGACGGTGCGCTTCGACGTCGTCGTGCCCGACGGCACCCTGTTCGTCCTCGGCGACCACCGCAGCGACTCCAGCGACTCCCGCGACCACCTTGGCTCGCCCGGCGGCGGCATGATCCCGGTCGACGACGTCATCGGCCGTGCCGACTGGATCGTATGGCCGACCGCCCACTGGACCCGCCTGCACCGTCCGGACGTCTACGCACGCGTGCCCGCCGCGGAAGAGGGTGCCCATGGGTAACCGTGGCAAGCCCCGCGGCGTGCCCAGCAGCCCCGCCGAGAATCTGCTGCCCACCGGCGCCCGGCGCGCCGCCAGCCCCGCCGGCGGTCGTACCCGCGCGGAGCGGCGCAAGCTGCAGCGCAAGGTCAAACGGCGCCGCAGGCGCTCCGCGATGAAGGAGATACCCCTCCTCGTCGGCGTCGCGGTCCTCATAGCGCTCGTCCTGAAGACCTTCCTCGTCCAGGCCTTCGTGATCCCGTCCGGCTCCATGGAGCAGACGATCCAGGTCGGCGACCGCGTCCTGGTCGACAAGCTCACCCCCTGGTTCGGCTCCAAGCCGCAGCGCGGGGACGTCGTCGTGTTCAAGGACCCCGGCGGCTGGCTCCAGGACGAGCAGACGACGGTGAAGAAGGAGGATCCCGTCGTCATCAAGCAGGTCAAGCAGGCGCTCACGTTCATCGGCCTGCTGCCCTCCGACGACGAGAAGGACCTCATCAAGCGTGTCGTCGGCGTGGGCGGCGACCGGGTCAAGTGCTGTGACACGCAAGGGCGCGTCACCGTCAACGGCGTTCCCCTGAACGAGGACTATCTGTACCCCGGCAACGCCCCCTCCAACGCGCAGTTCGACATCACCGTCCCGCAGGGGCGCCTGTGGGTGATGGGCGACCACCGCGCCGACTCCGCCGACTCCCGCGTGCACCAGGACCAGGGCTACAGCGGCACGGTCTCCGAGGGCGAGGTCGTCGGACGCGCCATGTGGATCGCCTGGCCGTTCGGTCACTGGACCTCTCTGGACGAACCGAAAACCTACGCTTCGGTGTCCGACTCGGCGACCGGGTCGACCGCCTCCGCCGAGCTGTCGCATAGGGTTGCGTCAGACGTTTCGAACGGAACGATCCAGCTCCCGAGCCCTGCGGAACTCCCGCTCGTTATGGGAGTGGTGGGCCTGCGCCGCGCATGGGGCAGGCGGCGGCACAGAGTAAGGAGTTGGCGTGGGGGATGTGGCGGTTGGCGCACGATCCGGGCACGACGGCGAGGAGCACCGCGGACACCCCGTGGGAGCAGCCGACCCGGCCGCGGACGGCGCCGTGACCTCCGGGGATGACCCCGGAGCGGACGGTGACGGCGGAGGGTCGCAGGGGCAGCCCCCGACCGGCGGTCAGGGGTCGGACGGGGCTTCCCCCAAGCCGAAGAAGCAGCGCTCCTTCTGGAAGGAGCTGCCCATCCTGATCGGTATCGCGCTCGTCCTCGCGCTGCTGATCAAGACGTTCCTCGTGCAGGCGTTCTCGATCCCCTCCGACTCGATGCAGAACACCCTCCAGCAGGGTGACCGCGTTCTGGTCGACAAGCTCACGCCCTGGTTCGGCTCCGAGCCCGAGCGCGGCGAGGTCGTCGTCTTCCACGACCCCGACAACTGGCTGGCGGGCGAGCCCACTCCGGACCCCAACGCCCTGCAGACTTTCCTCAGCTGGATCGGCCTGATGCCCTCCGCGGAGGAGAAGGACCTGATCAAGCGGGTCATCGGCGTCGGCGGTGACACGGTCGAGTGCAAGAAGACCGGCCCGCTGACGGTCAACGGCAAGGCGCTGAACGAGCCGTACGTCTATCCCGGCAACACCCCGTGCAGCCAGGACGACCAGGGCGGCCAGTTCAAGGTGAAGGTCCCCGAGGGCTACATCTGGGTCATGGGCGACCACCGGCAGAACTCCCGGGACTCGCGCTACAACCAGTCCGACGCGAACCACGGCATGGTCCCTGTCGACGACGTCGTCGGCCGCGCCATCGTCATCGCCTGGCCGATCAACCGCTGGGACAACCTGCCGGTCCCGGAGACCTTCGACCAGGACCTGAGCGCTCGCTCCGCCGCACTGACGGTCGCACCGCAGGGGCTCGCCCTGGCCGGTGCGGTGCCGCTGGTGCTGTGGCGCCGGCAGCGGATCAAGGCGGCCGAGACCCGCTGATCGCTGGGGAAAGCTTTGCCGGGCGTGTGACCTTGGCGCTCGGGAGGGGCTGCCCGGTGTCGGTACCGCCGGGTAGGGTGCGGACCCATGGGTGGCCAGAGCACGACACGTACGGCGCCGCGTGACGGTGGCGCGAGCAGGGGCCCGGCGGGCAGTCGGACCGGACAGCGATTGTCCGGCTTGGCGGTGGCGCTGGGCCTGGTGCTGTTCCTGGGCGGGTTCGCCTGGGGAGTGGTGGTCTACCGGCCGTACACCGTGCCCACCAGCTCGATGGCGCCGACGATCGGTGCCGGTGACCGGGTGCTGGCCCAGCGCGTCGACGGCGGTGAGGTACGCCGCGGTGACGTCGTCGTCTTCACCGACAAGACCTGGGTGACCAACGCACCCGTCGTCAAGCGCGTGGTCGCCGTCGGCGGGGACACGGTGGCCAGCACGGGCGGCAGGCTGACCGTCAACGGCAAGCAGATCGACGAACCGTATCTGGCCAAGGACGGACTGGCCGACCTCCAGAACTTCGCGACGGTGACGGTGCCCAAGGACAGGCTCTTCCTGCTCGGTGACGAGCGGAGCGGCTCCCTGGACTCCACGGCTCACCTCACGGACGCCGCCAAGGGCACCGTGGCGCGCAGTGCCGTGTCGGCCCGGGTGGAGGCCGTCGTATGGCCCATGGACGGGACGCTGGAGCGCCCCACGGGCTTCGAGCCCCTCGGCGCGCTGTCGTCGCCGGGGCCGCTGCGGACGATCGTCGCGCTGATCGTGGTGGGCGGTGCGCTGGTGCTGGGCGGCGGGGCGTACGGGCCGATCGCGAACAGGCGGGCCAAGCGCTCCACGCCCCGGGCGGAGCCCGCGAGTGCCCACTGAGGCGACGGGCGTGGGGTACGGACCGGAGGGCGGAACCGACGCGGGGGAGAGCCCGTACGGCGACTCCTACGAAGGCGGGCTGCGCAGGGTGGCGCGCGTCGTCCTGCTCGACCCGCAGGACCGCGTTCTGCTGCTGCACGGCCATGAGCCGGAGGATCCGGCCGACGACTGGTGGTTCACCCCGGGCGGCGGCGTCGAGGGCGACGAGAGCCACGAGCAGGCCGCGCTGCGGGAGCTGGCCGAGGAGACCGGCATCACCGAGGCCGAACTCGGTCCGGTGCTGTGGCGGCGCAGGTGCTCCTTCCCGTTTGCGGGCCGTCGCTGGGACCAGGACGAGTGGTACTACCTGGCCCGTACGACGCAGACGGCGACCCGGGCCGTGGGCCTCACCGAGCTGGAGCGGCGCAGCGTCGCCGGAGCCCGGTGGTGGACGTGTGAGGAACTTGCCCGAGCGCATGAGACGGTGTATCCGACCAGACTCGCCGAGCTGCTGCGCACACTGCTCGACGAAGGTCCCCCCGCCCGGCTCGTGACCCTTGACACCGAAATTGTCTAGGTGCTGACGGGACTGGCGCACAATGGTGGGATCGCACGGCTGAAGGGGAACATGCCATGAGCGCCGAGGACCTCGAAAAGTACGAGACCGAGATGGAGCTCAAGCTCTATCGGGAGTACCGCGATGTCGTCGGTCTGTTCAAGTATGTGATCGAGACCGAGCGGCGCTTCTACCTGACCAACGACTACGAGATGCAGGTGCACTCGGTCCAGGGTGAGGTGTTCTTCGAGGTGTCCATGGCGGATGCCTGGGTGTGGGACATGTACCGGCCGGCGCGGTTCGTGAAGCAGGTGCGGGTGCTGACGTTCAAGGACGTGAACATCGAGGAGCTCAACAAGAGTGACCTGGAGCTCCCGGGCGGATGATGCTCACCCGTGTGGGTGAGCAGGTTATCCACAATGGCGGTCTTGTCCACCAAGATCCAATAGCTCGTTGAGCTGCCCTCATCGTTGGCGCCGGAGGTGGTGCCGGGATGAGCACGAGCAAGGGAAGCGCACGGAGCGCACTGGGCAGGTACGGCGAGACGCTGGCCGCACGGCGGCTGGTAGAGGCCGGGATGACGGTCCTGGAGCGCAACTGGCGCTGCGGCAGGACCGGTGAGATCGACATCGTGGCGCGGGACGGCGACGTCCTGGTCGTCTGCGAGGTCAAGACACGCAGGACAGGTGCCTTCGAGCACCCCATGGCCGCGGTGACCCCGGACAAGGCACAGCGCCTCCGGAGCCTGGCGGAGAGCTGGCTCCACACCCACGGCGGAGCCCCACCGGGAGGCGTCCGCATCGACCTGGTGGGCGTCCTCCTGCCGGAACGCGGCGCCCCGGTCGTCGAGCACGCCCGAGGGGTGGCCTGACATGGGGTTCGCTCGCACGTGCTCGGTGGCCCTTGTCGGGGTCGAGGGGGTTGTGGTCGAGGTCCAGGCCGACCTGGAGCCCGGGGTGGCTGCGTTCACGTTGGTGGGGTTGCCGGACAAGAGTTTGACGGAGAGCAAGGACCGAGTGCGTGCCGCGGTCGTGAACTCCGGCGCCTCATGGCCGCAGAAGAAACTGACGATCGGCCTGAGCCCGGCGTCCGTACCGAAGAGCGGCAGCGGATTCGACCTCGCCGTCGCCGCGGCCATCCTCGGGGCGGCCGAGCGGATCGACCCTCGCGTGCTCGCCGACATCGTGATGATCGGGGAGCTGGGCCTGGACGGACGGGTCCGGCCGGTTCGGGGTGTCCTGCCGGCGGTCCTCGCGGCGGCGGCCGCGGGGTACGAACAGGTGGTCGTACCCGAGTGTGCGGTGCCGGAGGCGTCGCTCGTTCCAGGGGTCTCGGTGCTGGGTGTGCGCAGCCTGCGCCAGTTGATCGCGGTCTTGACGGATGAGCCGGTGCCGGACGAGGAACCTGTCTCGGGCGAGATCCGCCCGGATCCCTTCCTGGCCGGTCTGGCGCTCCCGGGCACCGGGCTCGGAGCGGCGCTCGGCGGCCACACCCCGGATCTGGCAGACGTGGCGGGTCAGCGGTTGGCCAGGGTGGCACTGGAGGTGGCTGCGGCCGGGCGCCATCACGTCTTCTTCAAGGGCCCTCCGGGAGCCGGCAAGACGATGCTGGCCGAACGGCTGCCGGGTCTGTTGCCCGAGCTGAGTCGGCAGGAATCGCTGGAGGTCACCGCGGTCCATTCGGTGGCGGGAGTGCTGCCACCGGGCCACCCCTTGGTCGACGAGCCGCCTTACTGCGCGCCACACCACTCGGCGACCATGGCCTCGCTCGTAGGCGGTGGGAACGGCTTTCCCCGGCCGGGAGCGGTGTCCCTCGCACATCACGGAGTGTTGTTCCTCGACGAGGCCGCGGAGTTTCACAGCAGCGTGCTGGACTCACTGCGTCAGCCGTTGGAGTCGGGACACGTGGTGGTCGCCCGCGCCGCCGGGATACTGCGGATGCCAGCCAGGTTCCTCATGGTCCTTGCGGCCAATCCATGCCCCTGCGGTCGTCATGGACGGGGGGAGGACACCTGCGAGTGCAGGCCCTCCTCGATCAAGCGGTACCGCGCCCGGCTGTCCGGCCCGCTCATGGACCGAGTGGACCTGCGGGTGACGGTCGAGCCGGTGGCCCGGGCCGAACTGCTTCAGCTCCACACCGGGGCGGAGACGACGGCGATGGTGGCGGAACGAGTCAAGGCCGCTCGGGAACGGGCGGCCAGCCGCTACGAAGGGACGCCCTGGCGAATGAACAGCGAGGTGCCGGGGCATGAGCTGCGCACTCGCTGGCACGTCCAGCCGGGAGCCCTCCGCAAGGCCGAGGATGACCTGGACCGAGGCCTGCTCACGGCGCGGGGGCTGGACCGAGTCCTCCGCGTCGCCTGGACAGTGGCCGACCTCGCGGGCCGCGACCGCCCCTCGGCGAACGACGTGAACTGGGCCTTGGAGCTACGCACCGGCGTCCGGCGCGGTGCGGTCCTGGAGGGCATCGGCACATGACGGGCAACGAGGAGCCTCGCAGCGGGCCGAGCGCAGGGACAGCAAGCGGGCGGGTGACGGATCCAGGCGGCTGCCCCGCCGCGCAGTACGGCCGCGAGGGAGCAGATACCGGTGTAGATGACCCCGTTGGGCTGAGCGGAGGTGCGGCGAGCGGTCGCATGGCAGGAGACGAGGACCATCATGGCGGGCTGAGCGGCCACCGGCCGGTGGAGCGACACGTGACGGGAGAGGGGGACCTTCGTGCCGGACTGAGCGGCCCTGGACCGGCGGAGGGGCGCCTGAGGGGCGATGACCGGCATCCCAGCGGGTTCTCAGGACTGGTGAGCGAAGACGAGCTGCTCGACCGGGCCTTCCTCAGCCGCGTCATCGAACCCGGTGACGAGGTGGTCGGGCGGTGGGTGCGGGAGTTTGGGGTGGGGGAAGTGGTGCGGCGGTTGCGGGAGGGGGTGGAGGTGTTGCCCGGGGTGAGTTACAAGCGGTGGGACGGGTTGCGGGCTCGGGGCGAGCGGGCCGAGCCCGGGCGGGATCTTGCCGTGGCCCGGGAGGCCGGGGTGCGGTTTCTGTGCCCGGGGGACGTCGAGTGGCCCCAGCAGCTTGATGATCTGGGGGATGCCCGGCCCGTCGGGCTGTGGGTACGCGGGCGGGCCAGTCTGCGGATGTGGGCGCTGCGGTCCGTGGCCGTCGTCGGGGCCCGGGCCTGCACGGAGTACGGCGCGCACATGGCGGCCACCCTCGCCGGCGGGCTCGCCGAGCGGGGATGGGTGGTCGTGTCCGGCGGAGCCTACGGCGTCGACGGAGCCGCCCACCGGGGCGCCCTCGCCGCCGGCGGCGCCACCGTCGCCGTACTCGCCTGCGGGGTCGACCGGCCCTATCCGCGCGGGCACACCCAGTTGATCAACAGGATCGCGGAACAGGGGCTCGTGATCGGTGAGTTGCCCCCGGGCGATCATCCGACACCCAGCAGATTCATCGTCCGCAACCGGGTGATCGCGGCGCTGACCCGGGGCACCGTCGTCGTCGAGGCCGCCCACCGCAGCGGCTCGCTCGTCACCGCTCGGGCGGCACAACGACTGGGGCGTCACACGATGGGGGTGCCCGGCCCCGCCACCAGCGGACTCTCCGCCGGAGTGCACGAGCTCCTGCGCGCGGACGCCGCGCTGGTCACCGACGCCGCGGAGGTCGTCGAACTCGTCGGAGACATGGGAGAGCTGGCGCCCGAGCGGCGCGGGCCCGTCCTGCCACGCGATCTGCTGGAGCCGCGCGCCCGCAGAGTCCTGGCCGCGCTGCCCGGTCGCGGGGCGGCGCGGGCGGACGAGGTCGCGCGCGGCGCGCAGACCACCGAGGACGACGCGATCGCCAGACTGTACGAACTCCGCTCACTCGGTTACGTCGAACGACACGGCGACAGCTGGAAGTTGACACGCCAGGCGATTATGTCCGTTCGGGACGGTCGGCGTCGATGCTGACGGAACGTGTTCGGCCGTACGGGGGAACACGGACACCCTTGGAAATTCGCCCAGTTGGGGTGTTCGGGTGATCACGTAGAGCGACCGCCGTGCCCCGGCGGGGCGTCCAGCGGAACGTATCTGCGTGCGTCTTGCGCTCCGCCCTTCGCTCACCGCGACACCGCAGTCACGCTACGCTCACGGGGATTCCTGCGCAGACCGGCCCTCGACCCCGCAACAGCATCAGAACGTCATCAGACCGACAGCTCCCCCAGGCACTCCCACTTCACGGCAGAACGGCACAAGGCAACGAATGCCCCAGCACACCTCCGGGTCCGACCGGGCGGCGCTCCCCCCAGCCGCCCGTGACGGTGGCAGCGTGCGGCCGCCCGCTCCATCGACACTCGATGAGCTGTGGCGGTCGTACAAGGCGACAGGGGACGAGCGGTTGCGCGAGCAGCTGATCCTGCACTACTCGCCGCTCGTCAAGTACGTGGCGGGCCGGGTGAGCGTCGGTCTGCCGCCCAATGTGGAACAGGCGGACTTCGTGTCGTCGGGGGTCTTCGGGCTGATCGACGCGATCGAGAAGTTCGACATCGACCGGGAGATCAAGTTCGAGACATACGCGATCACGCGGATCCGGGGCGCGATGATCGACGAGCTCCGGGCCCTGGACTGGATCCCCCGGTCGGTGCGGCAGAAGGCGCGGAACGTGGAGCGGGCCTACGCGACGCTGGAGGCCCGGCTGCGACGGACGCCCACGGAGGCCGAGGTGGCCGTCGAGATGGGGATCGCGGTGGACGAACTCCACTCGGTCTTCAGTCAGTTGTCGCTGGCGAACGTGGTGGCGCTGGAGGAGTTGCTGCACGTCGGGGGCGAGGGCGGCGACGGGCTGAGCGTCATGGACACGCTGGAGGACACCGCCGCCGACAATCCCGTCGAGGTGGCCGAGGACCGGGAGCTGCGGCGGTTTCTGGCGCGGGCGATCAACACGTTGCCCGAGCGGGAGAAGACCGTGGTGACGCTGTACTACTACGAGGGGCTCACCCTCGCCGAGATCGGGAACGTGCTGGGTGTGACCGAGAGCCGGGTGAGTCAGATCCACACCAAGTCGGTGCTGCAGCTGCGCGCGAAACTGGCCGGCTTCGGTCGTTGACCTGGCCGGACGTGTGGGGGGATCCGTGGAGAGACTCCCGATCGTGGTGGCACGTCCGTAAAGTGGTTGACGTGCCAAGGATTCGAGCGGCCTCCGTGGCCGAGCACCGGTCGATGCAGCGAGCCGCCCTGCTGGACGCGGCTCGATCCCTGTTGTCCGAGGGCGGGACGGAGGCGCTGACCTTCCCGGCCCTCGCTGAGCGGACGGGGCTCGCGCGGTCGTCCGTGTACGAGTACTTCCGGTCGCGGGCCGCCGTGGTCGAGGAGTTGTGCGAGGTCGACTTCCCGGTCTGGGCCGCGGAGGTTTCGGCGGCGATGGAGCGGGAGTCGGCGGCCGAGGACAAGATCGAGGCGTATGTGCGGCAGCAGCTCGCGCTGGTCGGGGACCGGCGGCATCGGGCTGTGGTGGCGATCTCCGCGAGCGAGCTGGACGCCGGGGCCCGGGAGAAGATCCGGGCGGCCCATGGCGGGCTCGTCGCGATGATCGTCGAAGCGTTGCGGGAGATGGGGCACGCGGAGCCTCGGCTGGCGGCGATGCTGTTGCAGGGCGTCGTGGATGCGGCCGTGCGACGGATCGAGCTGGGGGCGGCGGAGGAGCCTGCGGCGATTACGGAGGCGGCGGTCTCCATGGCGCTGAGGGGCGTTCGGGGCTGAACCAGGGGAGGGCCGGCGCGGGGTGGGCCTCATGCACCCGCGTCAACGGGACGCAGCCAGGTCGGCCCTACTGAGAAGGCAACGGCACCCCCAGTACCGGCAGCAGCCTCGACGGCCCCCTGTGGAGCAGCCACGGAGGCATGAGGGACAGCGGGTCCAGGTATGTCCTCCCGCTCAGCAGGCCCCAGTGCAGGCACGTCGCCGTGCAATGTGACCCGCCTGCCTCCACCGTCCCCACCACCTCCCCTGCAGCCACCGCGTCCCCCTTCTTCACGGCCGCTCGGACCGGCTCGTACGTCGTCCGCAGCGGCGGATCACCCGTCCCCGTCAGCTCCACCGACACGACCCCCTTCCCCGCGACCCGCCCCGCGAAGGACACCCGTCCGGCCGCCACCGCCCGTACCGGCGTCCCGGCCGCGGTTGCCAGGTCGACGCCGCGGTGGCCCCGGCCGTAGGTGGTCGCCGGGGGCTCCCAGCCCCGTAGGACCGGGGGGCGTACCCCTACGGGCCAGGCTCGGCCCACCGTCGGCACGGCCGGGGCCGGTGCGGCGGGCATGCCTGTGGCCGACAGGGTCAGTCGTGGGACCGGGGCCAGTAGGGAGGTCGTCGTCAGGAGCAGCAGTAACACCAGCCGTACGCATGTCCTGGCCGCCCCGGCAGCCCTCGTCACTCTCGCGGATCGCATCTCTCGCATGCGAGAACCGTCCCGCACCCCCGCAGATCATGGCCGGGATCTGTGGATAACTCCCGGGTTGTGGACAGCGGCGTCACCCGGGGCCTCGCGGGTCCCGTACACTTCTTCTGGCGATCCGGGTCACCGGGTCGACTTCGCACGCCCCGACACGGCCACCGGAGACGGTCCGTGTCAGCGCCCCTCGGTCCCTAGTGGCACGGCGCATGTGGGCGTCAGGCGCGGGAGCCGTCCGGCCCCCGCGGCACAACCGAGAAATTCAAGGAGAACGGCCATGGCCGTCGTCACGATGCGGGAGCTGCTGGAGAGCGGCGTCCACTTCGGTCACCAGACCCGTCGTTGGAACCCGAAGATGAAGCGCTTCATCTTCACGGAGCGCAACGGCATCTACATCATCGACCTGCTCCAGTCGCTGTCGTACATCGACCGCGCCTACGAGTTCGTCAAGGAGACCGTCGCCCACGGCGGCACGGTCATGTTCGTCGGTACGAAGAAGCAGGCGCAGGAGGCCATCGCCGAGCAGGCCACCCGCGTCGGCATGCCCTACGTCAACCAGCGCTGGCTGGGCGGCATGCTCACCAACTTCTCGACCGTCTACAAGCGTCTGCAGCGCCTCAAGGAGCTTGAGCAGATCGACTTCGAGGACGTCGCGTCCTCCGGTCTGACCAAGAAGGAGCTTCTCGTGCTCTCGCGCGAGAAGGCCAAGCTGGAGAAGACCCTCGGTGGTATCCGCGAGATGCAGAAGGTGCCCAGCGCCGTCTGGATCGTGGACACCAAGAAGGAGCACATCGCTGTCGGTGAGGCCCGGAAGCTCAACATTCCGGTTGTCGCCATCCTCGACACCAACTGTGACCCCGACGAGGTCGACTACAAGATCCCGGGCAACGACGACGCGATCCGCTCCGTCACCCTGCTCACCCGTGTGATCGCCGACGCCGTCGCCGAGGGCCTCATCGCCCGTTCCGGCGTGGCGACGGAGGGCAAGGGCGAGAAGGCCGCCGGCGAGCCGCTCGCCGAGTGGGAGCGCGACCTGCTTGAGGGCGAGAAGAAGGCCGACGAGGCTGCCGAGAAGCCGGCCGAGGCCCCCGCCGCCGAGGCTCCGGCTGCCGAGGCGCCCGCCGCTGAGGCTCCGGCCGCCGAGGCCCCCGCCGCCGAGGCTCCGGCTGCTGAGGCTCCGGCCGCCGAGGGCGAGCAGGCCTGACACCGTCAGCGTTGACGGCGGGAGTGGTGGCCACTGCGCCTGCGGCGCGGTGAACTCCGCTCCCGCCGTTCACCCGTAGGTCGACGGAATGTCGGCGGCCCCGGCTATTCCAGGGGCCGTAGACCCCGTAGATCTTCGATCTTCCAGACTTCGAGAAAGATTCACTGAATCATGGCGAACTACACCGCCGCCGACGTCAAGAAGCTCCGCGAGCTCACCGGCGCCGGCATGATGGACTGCAAGAAGGCGCTGGACGAGGCCGAGGGCAACGTCGAGAAGGCCGTCGAGGCGCTCCGTATCAAGGGCCAGAAGGGCGTCGCCAAGCGCGAGGGCCGCTCCGCCGAGAACGGCGCCGTGGTCTCCGTCATCGCCGACGACAACTCCTCCGGCGTCCTCGTCGAGCTGAAGTGCGAGACGGACTTCGTCGCCAAGGGCGAGAAGTTCCAGGCCGTCGCGAACCAGATCGCGCAGCACGTCGCCGCGACCTCCCCGGCCGACCTCGACGCCCTGCTCGCCTCCGAGATCGAGGCCGGCAAGACCGTCCAGGCGTTCGTGGACGAGGCCAACGCCAACCTCGGCGAGAAGATCGTCCTGGACCGCTTCGCGCAGTACGCCGACGGCTTCGTCCTCGCGTACATGCACCGCACGATGCCCGACCTGCCCCCGCAGATCGGTGTCCTCGTCGAGCTGGACAAGCCGAACGCCGACGTCGCCAAGGGCATCGCCCAGCACATCGCCGCCTTCGCGCCGAAGTACCTCGCCAAGGAGGACATCCCGGCCGAGGTCGTCGAGTCCGAGCGCCGCGTCGCCGAGGAGACCACCCGCGCCGAGGGCAAGCCCGAGGCCGCCCTGCCGAAGATCGTCGAGGGTCGCCTCAACGGCTTCTTCAAGGACGCCACGCTGCTCGGCCAGCCGTACGCGCTCGACAACAAGAAGTCCGTCCAGAAGGTTCTGGACGAGGCCGGTGTCACCCTGAAGCGCTTCACGCGTATCAAGGTCGGCATCTGAGTCCGTACCGCGATCGGCGCCCGACCCCGATAGGGTCTGGGGCAGTCGTTGGCGGACGCCGTCACCGCGCACGCGCGCGTGACGGACGACAGCAGATCTGACGAGGAGGCCATTGCCGCGCATGGGATGCGAAACACGCCCGGGCCGGCAGTGGCCTTCTTCGTATGTGCACCACGTAACAAAGGCGGGATCTCGATGACCACCAAGGCCCAGAAGAGCGACGACGGCAAAGTACGCGGCCGGTTTCTGCTGAAGCTGTCCGGAGAGGCCTTCTCCGGTGGTGGCGGCCTCGGCGTCGACCCGGACGTGGTGCACAAGATCGCCCGCGAGATCGCCGCCGTCGTCCGCGACGGCGCCGAGATCGCGGTCGTCATCGGCGGCGGCAACTTCTTCCGCGGCGCCGAACTCCAGCAGCGCGGCATGGACCGGGCCCGCTCCGACTACATGGGCATGCTCGGCACCGTGATGAACTGCCTCGCTCTCCAGGACTTCCTGGAGAAGGAGGGCATCGACAGCCGGGTCCAGACCGCCATCACCATGGGCCAGGTCGCCGAGCCCTACATCCCGCTGCGCGCCGTACGGCACCTGGAGAAGGGCCGCGTGGTCATCTTCGGCGCCGGTATGGGCATGCCGTACTTCTCCACCGACACCACCGCCGCCCAGCGCGCCCTGGAGATCGACGCCGAGGCGCTGCTCATGGGCAAGAACGGCGTGGACGGGGTCTACGACTCCGACCCGAAGACCAACCCCGACGCGGTCAAGTTCGACTCCCTCGGCTACGGCGAGGTCATCACCCGCGATCTCAAGGTCGCCGACGCCACCGCCGTCACCCTGTGCCGTGACAACAAGCTCCCGATCCTCGTCTTCGAGCTTCTGGCGGAGGGCAATATCGCCCGCGCCGTCAAGGGTGAGAAGATCGGCACGCTTGTGGGTGAGCAGGGCAGCCAGGGCTGACGCCCGAGAACAACCCCGTCCGGGGGACGGACGGGACGGACCCTGACCGGGGGATGGACAATGTCCTGCCGGTCGGGAACCGTGCAGGAAGAAGACGCGACGCAGCCGGCCGCCGCCCCCACCTTGGAACCGCAGCCGGGCCTTTACTCAAGACACGCAGGAGCAAGTGGTGATCGAAGAGACCCTCCTCGAAGCCGAGGAGAAGATGGAGAAGGCCGTCGTGGTCGCCAAGGAGGACTTCGCCGCGATCCGCACCGGTCGTGCGCACCCGGCGATGTTCAACAAGATCGTGGCCGACTACTACGGTGCGCCGACGCCGATCAACCAGCTGGCTTCGTTCTCCGTGCCGGAGCCGCGCATGGCGGTCGTGACCCCGTTCGACAAGAGCGCCCTGCGCAACATCGAGCAGGCGATCCGGGACTCCGACCTCGGCGTCAACCCGAGCAACGACGGCAACATCATCCGAGTGGTGTTCCCCGAGCTCACCGAGGAGCGTCGCCGCGACTACATCAAGGTCGCCAAGGGCAAGGCGGAGGACGCGCGTGTGTCCATCCGCTCCGTCCGCCGCAAGGCCAAGGACGCCATCGACAAGCTGATCAAGGACGGCGAGATCGGTGAGGACGAGGGCCGCCGTGCGGAGAAGGAGCTCGACGACACCACGCACAAGTACGTCGCCCAGGTGGACGAGCTCCTGAAGCACAAGGAAGCGGAGCTGCTTGAGGTCTGATGAACGACTCTTCCTGGGGGGCACCGCCGCAAGCCGGACAAGCAGGACAAGCCGGGTACTGGGGGGCCGCCGCGCGTGGACCTGTCCAGGGGGCTGCCCCGGCGGGTCCCGCGTACGATGCGCCTCAGGCGCAGCAGACTCGCCCCATGCCCATCGTGCCCGACGTACCCGCGTATGGCGGAGACCAGGATGACGACCGGGGGGCCGCTCGGCTGAGCGGCCCCTTGTTCCGCGAACAGTCGCCGCATGCGCGGCCGTACGACATGCCGCAGGCGCGGCCCTTCGAGGCGGCGCAGCAGAATCCGGAGCCCATGCCCGACGCCTCGCAGCCGGCGCCCCCGCCGCAGAAGAAGAGCGCGGGGCGCGACCTGAGTGCTGCCATAGGGGTCGGTGTCGGGCTGGGCGTGGTGATCGTCGCGTCGCTGTTCGTCGTCAAGGCCGTGTTCGTCGGAGTCGTCGCGGTCGCCGTCGTCGTGGGTCTGTGGGAGCTGACCAAGCGGCTTGAGGAGCGCAAGGGCATCAAGGCGCCGCTGGTCCCGCTCGCGCTCGGCGGTGCGGCCATGGTCGTCGCCGGGTACGTCCGGGGTGCCGAAGGCGCCTGGGTCGCGATGGCGTTGACCGCGCTGGCCGTGCTGGTCTGGCGGATGACGGAGCCGCCGGAGGGCTACCTCAAGGACGTCACCGCGGGTGTCTTCGCGGCGTTCTATGTGCCCTTCCTGGCGACGTTCGTCGCGATGATGCTGACGGCCGACGACGGTGCGTGGCGTGTGCTGACGTTCCTGTTGCTGACGGTCGTCAGCGACACCGGTGCGTATGCCGTCGGCTGGCGCTTCGGCAAGACCAAGCTCGCCCCGCGCATCAGCCCCGGCAAGACCCGCGAGGGCCTGCTGGGCGCGGTGAGCTTCGCGATGGTCGCGGGCGCGCTGTGCATGCACTTCCTGATCGACGACGGCACCTGGTGGCAGGGCCTGCTGCTGGGCCTCGCGGTGGCGGCCAGCGCGACGCTGGGTGACCTCGGCGAGTCGATGATCAAGCGCGACCTGGGCATCAAGGACATGGGCACGCTGCTGCCGGGGCATGGCGGGATCATGGACCGGCTGGACTCGTTGCTGCCCACGGCTCCGGTGGTGTGGCTGCTGCTGGTGCTGTTCGTGGGGTCGGGCTGACGGGCCGGGCCGACGTCCGGTTGGTCAGCGTCTGATCGGTCAGCGTCTCATTTGTCAGTGTCCGGGAGCCTCCGTTCTTGCAGAGCGGAGGCTCCTTGGTGTGTGGGACGATTCCGGTGTACGCCGCCAAAGGCACTCAAAGGGGGTCATCATGGCCATCATCCGAGAGAGCGTCGACGTCGATCGAGCCCCGGCCGATGTCTACGCGTATGTGACGGACCCCTCTCACCTGCCGGAATGGCAGCTGAGTGCGGTCTCGGTCGAATCGCTCGACGAGGGCCCGATCCACGCCGGCTCCCGGGTCCGGGTCACCCGGCGCGTCGGGAACCGTCAGATTCCGATGACCGTGCAGTTCGACGAGCTCGACCCTCCGCACAGCTGGGATCTGCACGGGACGGACGGCCCCGTCAGGGCCCGCGCCCACGGTGAGATCGAGCCGCTCGACGACGGGCGTCGTTCGCGCGTGACGATCGACCTCGACTTCGAGGGCCACGGCGTCGGCAAGCTCCTGGTCCCCCTCGTCGTCCGCCCGCAGGTCCGCAAGGAACTGCCACGCGACGAGCAACTCCTCAAGGACCGGCTGGAGGGCACGACCGACTAGTTCTCCGCCCCTGCGAAGCAGAGGGGGCGGGGTTGTCCACAGGGGGAACGGGCCACGCCAGTTGATCTGCGACACTGGTACAGCCATGCCTAAGCCCGGAGAACTGGCAATGAGTGGACGGCAATAGCCCCTCTACCTGGGCATACTGTGTCCTTGGTGGCCCGCTGCCGGGCCGCTGGGCCGTCTCCGGGCCGTCGCATGTGCTTCGAGATCTACAGAACGAGTCACAACGGGCCACGGCACAAGCCAAGATGATCGGGTGGAGATAGCCCGCCTGATCCTTGATTTCTTGAAGGCGCTGGTCTGGCCTGCGGTGGTCTTGGCCGTCGCCTACGGGTTCCGCGAGGAACTGCGAGGCCTGCTGAGGCGTATGAAGGTGCTCAGTGCTGTAGGGGTGGATGCTGAGTTTTCCGAAGTGGTCGAACAGGTCAGCGTCGACGTGGGAGAGGCAGTAGCCCAGTCTGAGCCGCAAGCCATCGAATCGAGCGCGTTGACCAACCAGGGTGCCGAGGGCAGGGAACGCGGGACTCGGCTGGCAGTGCCCTTCATTGATCCATCAGTGGCGCTGCTTGAAGCGTGGCATCAGGTTCGATCCGCGCTGACCCGCATGACGCTGGAACACACGTCTTACGGGAGGATCGGTGAGCGCCTCCTGAATCGCCTGCTCTGGAGCGAGAGGTTCTTCCCTCGCGACATCGCGCACTCCCTTCGTGAGCTGCAAGCGATCGCGAACGAGGTCAGGAATGGCAAGCGCATCCCAACGATGCAAGCGGCTGAGGACTACATCGCGAGCTGTGAAGCGATGGTTGATTGGCTCAGGGAGTACGCCAAGAGCCCGGCTTGGGCTGATGGCGTAGCCGGGCTAGAGCTCCCCGCCTGATTCCGAAGGAGGGCATACATTGGCACACGGCTCTACCCTGCCTCGGCCGCGCTTGCTGTCGTCCTGCCGAAAGCCGTATCGACCGCCAGCTTGGTCCGCTCCTGGCTTGCCGGCATCAGGTGCGCGTACACCCGCAGCGTCAGTCCTGGGTCACTGTGCCCCAAGTACTGGCTGACGGCCTTTATGCTCTCGCCGGCGTCCAGCAACACGGACGCGTAGAAGTGCCTCAGCGCGTGCATGCCGTGCTCGCGGGCGGACACATGCTTGCCGTCTTCCCCGGGTTCCGCAATCAGTCCAGCTGCCGCGAGCGCGGGCTTCCATTCTTGGATGTTGAAGTTGCTTCGCCATACCACCCAACTCGCGGTGTTCGTGAACAGGAGGCGAGCGGACACCTTCGGGCCGTCCGGCTTCCGCCACGGGAGGGTGACCTCAACCGGCTTGTACGCGTCCATGTGGGCGCGGATGACCTCGGCGACGGACGGCGGTAGCGGTACGTCCCGCTCCTTGTTGCACTTGGGTGGGGCGAACACGGCTTTGCCCCGGATGAGCCTCACTTGGCGGACAACCCGCAGGATGCCGCTGTCGAAGTCGAGTGCGTCCTCAGCGAGTCCGATGATCTCGCCCTGACGGAGTCCGCACCCAGCGCCAACGTCCACCATGGCCTGATAGCGCTCGGGGAGCGCGGAACGGACCGTGAGCACCTGCGAGGGCAGCCACGGGACAACGCGGCGTGGCTCGGCCGCCGGCGGACGGACGGATTTCGCAGAGCACGGGTTGCGCGCCAACAGCCCGTCGTCCACGGCAGCGCTGAGCACGGCTCGCACATCGCCGTAGATGTTCCGTGCGTAGCCGCCACTCACGGCGGGGTTCTTCTCCAGGGTGCTCACCAGTCCGCGGATGTGCTCGGGACGGAACGAGTCCAACGGCCGCGAGCCGATGAGCGGGAGTGCATGCAGGCGCAACCGCTGTTCAACCACGATCTGACTTGAGAGCTCCGTGCTGTGAGCCGTGAGCCACTTCTCGGCGTAGGTTTTGAAGGTGATTCGGGCCGCGCGCGGGTCGATGTACTGACCCCGTGACATGTCGGATGCGGTGTTGGTGAGCCACTTCTCGGCGAGACGCTTCTGTCCATCGCGGAAGCTCTTTGACTTCTCGGTGCCGTCGGGGCCGACGTACCGGGCGCGGTAGCGCATGCCGGTTCCGTGGCGATCGGTTTTGACCTTGATGGTCTTGCCGTCGGTGGTGGTCTCAGTCTTGAACCAGCGGTCTTGAATATGGCCTGCCATGTGGCGCGACCCCTTTCGTGACATGCGGAAAGGGGGAGCCGCGCGGCGGCTCCCCCTCGGGGTTGGGTGTGCTTGGTGGCGCCTGTCAGCCGTCGTCGGCCTGCTCTTGGACCCAGCGGTGAACGGCGGCAGGGTCGTAGCGAAGGTGCTTGCCTATGCGGATTCCGGGCGGACCGGTGCGCTTACGGCGCCAGGCGTAGACGGTTTCGACGCTCGCCAGAGCGAGCAGCGTCACCAGGTCCTCAGGGGTGAGATAGCGGTCCGGGAGGCCAGACCGAAGGGTTGTGCGGGGGGCAGTCACGGGCGTTGTGGCCATGGCGTCTCCAGGCGGGAGGGCGCCACAGAAACCACGAAATACACAGAAACCCTGGATTGGTGGGCTGACGTGCGGTGATGCCGCACGATGCGGACTGCCACAGAAATCGCCGGAACTTCCACAGAAATGGGCGGCCGGAGCGGCAAGGCCGGTGCCGGGCTATTTCTGTGGCTTCTCGGTTCGTTTCTGTGGCTGGCCTCCGCAAACCCTTGACGTGGCTGTCTGTGCTGGTCAGGGGCTTGCCGGGGTTATTTCTGTGATTCTGTGGTTTCTGTGGCGGGGGTCAGGTGGTCTGGTCGGTCAGGCGGGGGTGGACGAGGTAACGGGGGGAGGGTGGCCGGCCGCGTCCTCCGGTGCGCTGGACGGCTTGGGCTCGCACGTAGCCGTGGTCTTCCAACAGGGCCAACACGGGGTCCAAGTCGTTGGCGGTACGGAACTCGGAGCGGGAGAGCTTGACCATCAGGTCCCGCTTGCTGACCTCGCGCCACCCGTGGGTGCCTAGCGCTTCGAGTACGGTGCGAGCTCGCTCCGTGATGCGGTCGGCGCCCATGGAGTCGAACGCGGCGAGGCTGTGGCTGATGAAGTACTCGGCCAGCGCAATCGCGTCGCGCATGGTCGCTTCCGCCACGGACACCGTGTGCCCCTTGGTGAGGTGTTCGGCGAGGTGAAGCAGGGCGGCCATGCGCGCAGTGGCACCCACCAACTTGCCTCCCCAGTCGCCGATCTGCCCCATGATGCCGCCACGGGCTTCCAGCATCGGCTCCACTCGCGCCTGAAAGGCTTTCAGGGCGGTGACGGCCTCGGGGGTGAGCTGGATGACGGCGGGGTCGGTCCACTCGGCGAGGAACAGCGTCAGGTCGAGGACATGGCGCCGGTAGGTCTCCATCACCTGCTCGGGGATGGGGTTGGGCTCAATCTTGCGGCGGCCGACCAGCGACTCGGGAACCGAGTAGAGGAACCTGCCGAGCAGGCCGCGGCCCTTGAATCCGTCCTGCTTCCCGATGTCGTCCAAGACCTGCGGCTGGACGCACAAGCCCATGGTGAGGGCGGGGTGTTCGATGTATTCCTCTCGGGTTTGCCGGTCGACCTTGAGGCGGTCTCCGGCGTGGCCCTTGAGGAATACGCCCATGTTGGGCTTGCCGGAGTAGCGACCGGCGATGATGTCGAAGATGTCACCCTCAGCGGACATGACGGAGATCCGGCCGCCCTGCTCCGCCATGCGTGAGGTGACCGTCTCGGCGGTGGTGTCGTCGGCGAGCAACTGCGGTTTGGCCGGCACGGTCACACTGTCCGCGGTCTGCGCCAACGCGATCGCAGTGGAGACCAGCTCATCCCGCTCGTCCGCGCTCGCGGATGCCGCCTTGGCGGTGGCCTTGTCGGCTGCCTCCTTGGCGAGACGCGCGGTCATCTCGGCTTCCACGATGGCCGGTTGGACGAGTGTGCGCAGCTGCTGTTCAGCCTCGTACAGCGGGTCGGTGAGCAGGCCGAACACGGCCGACTTCCGGTTGGCGGGCGGAAGCGAGACGACCACGTAGAGGTTCGTGGGCTCGCGCCAGTGCCCGCGCACCTGCACCACCGACCGGCCGCCGGCCGCCGTGGCGAGCACCGACAGGGCGATGCATCCGGCGAGGTCTACGGGGGTCTGCGTCTCCTCGGCGACCGCGGCCACGAACTCCCGCAGCCAGCCCGGCAGCGCACCCACGGGGAAGTCGGCGAGCTTGCGCGGTCCGGCGAGGGGTACGGGGTCCTCCCACACGGGGGCGGGGGGCTCTTCCAGGGCGGACAGTCCGGCCCACAGGTCGGGAGTGTCCACAGACTGTGTGGTCATGAGTCCGTACCTCCTTCCGAGACGCCCAAGTGCGGGCCGGTGACGTGGTGTTCGGCATGTCCTTCAGGATCAAGAACAGAGCGGACGCCCTGACGGGCGACGTCCCTTCGGTCGCCTACGGCCGCACGTGGTGGGGCCTGTACGGCGCTCTGAGGGCCTTTCATGTGGTTTCGGGATGCTTTGTTCATGACGCGTGCTCCGTGGCCGTCTCAAGGCCGTTGGTGACCGCGCGTCGTGCGTAGGGCTCGGGGACACCGACCGAGACGGCGGCGGCCACGATCTCTTCCCCGATGGCGTCCAGTCCGCACGGTCCGGGGCAGTGCGCGTGCTGCACGGCGAGGAACCGAGCGACGCCGAACGCCTGTGATGAGGCGCCGGATTCGGTGTGGCTGCGGACCATGGCCAGGCCCCGTTCCAGGCCGGTGCGCACGTAGGTTTCGGTGTGCCTGCATCCGGTGGCAACGGTCCGGTCCCACGTGGCGCGCTCGGGGACAGAAGAGGCCACCCTCCCCGGGGCGGGGGTGGTCTCTTCATTCACGACCAGGGCGCGGACAGCAGGCGGCAGGTCCGCCATGCGGCCGTCGCCGGGACCGAGCCACCGGGCGTACTGCATCAGCGACTTGATGTCCACGCCGGGCAGTACCGCGTTGGACGAACGCATGACGCCCCGGTAGATCCAGTGTTCCCCGCGCGTCGTCGGCACGGTACGGGTAGCGGGCAGGCTCTCGTGGGCCCATGTGACGGCCGCCGCGTTGTCGAGATCGACGACGGTCAGTGCGGCCCCGCCGGGGTGGTAGGCGACGGATACGGCCTGCCGCCACGCCGACGCCCATGCGGGGGAGGTGAGGACGCGGGGGTCGGTGGTCGCGGCGGCCCATGCGTGGCACACGTCGGGGCACTGGCAGATGCCCGCGCGCTTCATGTTCGGCCGTCCGCCGCACGCGTTCTTCGCGCACGCTGGGCAGTTCCCGAACGGCACCTTGCCGTCGCGGAGCGGCAGCACCGGCACACCGGCTTCCGCCAGTTGCAGTGCGGTGCACAGCACCGGCAGACGCGGCCGGGGGTGGCCTCGCCGAATGGGGGCGGGTTGGGTCATGCTGGGGGTCTCCTGTTTCTGTCGAAGGGACGGAGAACCGGGGCGGTCGCGGTCTTTGGCGAGAGGCGACCGCCCCAGCCACGTCTAGCCGTGGAAGTGGTTGCGTTTGATGACGGCCTTGCGGATGTGGAAGGTGTTGCCGCCGCTATGGCCGCTCGCGCTGAAGAGCTGCACGGCGATCCATCCGCCGAAGATGACGGCGGCGAGGATGATGAGCTGGTGGACCAGCGCGGCGAGCGCGGCGATGAACGTGGTCAGCAGGACTAGGCCGCCGCACACGGCGCCGAACCCGATGCCTCCGAGGGCGATGTTCACCGCTGTACGCGAGACGACCGGCTTGGCCGCGACCGGTTCGGGCTTGGCGGGCTCGATGGCGTAGCCGGTGACGACGCGGCCGTCCGGCAGGACGACGCTCGCGACGGCCGGGATGTTGCCCGGCTGCACGGGCACGAGCGGCGCGGCGTGCTGTACCGGGGCGAGATGCGTGGGGTGGTGGACCTCCACGGCCGCCGCATCACGCACGGCCGGACGGTGCCAGTCGTAGGGCGTGGTGGGTTCGTTCACGTCCTGGTCTCCCTTCTAGCGGCCGATGTCGGCGAGGGCGCCGGTGACGGCGGTGACGAGCTGGTTGACGGTGTCGGCCGCGTCGGTCCCGGCGAGGTAGAAGCCGAAGAGCGCGACGACGGCGGCCACGCCGGCACCGACCGCCTTGAAGCGCAGCAACAGCAGGAGGACGACGGCGAGCAGTCCTACGAGCGGGATGGTGATGTCCATGGAGCCTCCCGGCGGGGTCAGCGGGTGCCGGCGCGGTAGGTGCGCGCGGCGCGGTTGTAGATCCAGCGGCCGACACGTATGCGCTTGCCAGTGGCGTCGCAGCGGCGACAGTCCTTGCCGCGCTTGGTCCGGCCCTTGCGGTCGGTCTTGAAGTCGTGGCCCATGCCGTCGCACTTGCGGCAGTCACCGAACGGGCTCAGCCAGCACTTGATGACGTAACCGAGCGTGACGATGAGCAGGCAGGCGATAGCGAGGAGGGGAAGGCTCATCAGGGGGCCTCTCAGGCGGGGTTTTGAGGGTTTCCGCAGGTAGGCCGCTAGCCGCTAGCGACCTGATCAGATGCGGTTTGGGTCGCTAGCAGGGTCGCTAACGCTAGCGACGGCTACCGCTAGCGTTAGCGACCCTGCGGGGCTATCCGGCGGCCCGCTTTTCGTTGCGCTGAGTAATCGCGGCGGCGAGGTCTTCGCGCTTGATGCCGCGCTTGTTGACCGTCTTGCCGTCGATGCGGCGGCCGATCTGGTCGGTGGCCACACCGAACGGCTTGAGCGCTGCGGTGAGCGCTTCCGCCTTGGGCTTGGCGTCCAGCTCGGCCCACGGCCCGTAGGTCTCGGGGCGGAGGTCGGCGAGGCGGTCGACGATGGTCTCGGACCACACCTTGGCCTCGCCCTTGCCGAGCACGGCCGCCACGTCGTCCAGGATCGTGGCGGACACGTCCGGGGCCGGAGCCTCGCCGGCCGCGTCGCCGGTCAGCGTGCCCTCGGCCTCCCGCAGCGCGGCAGCCCTGGTCAGGATGCGCTCCGCGTCGCGGCCGTCGGCGAGGTAGGTGCGCACGATGCCGGAGTCATCTGACATGCCCTTGAGCAGGCCCACGCCCTTGTGGGACTTGAGCAGCTTGGACGCGTCCAGACCCTCGGAGTACGAGCCCGCACCGAGAATGACGTCGGAGACCTGGTAGGCGCCGACCCGCAGCGCGAACCGGGCCTGGTGCTGGTCGCGCAGCTCCGAGGGGCACGCCTTGTCGTCCGGCTTCTGCGTGGACGTCATGACGCTCACGCCGACCGCCGGGGCGACCCGGGCGAGGTAGACCAGGAGAGACAGGATCTCCTTGCCGTGCTCGGGGTGGGTCAAGTACTCCTGCACCTCGTCGACCACGAACAGGGTCAGGGGCATGTTCAGCTTCTTGTCCCGGCTGATCTCCGGGGTGAGCTTGCCCTCCGGGCAGATGTGCAGCGGCAGTTCGGAGAGCCGGTGGTACCGGTCTTCGACGTCCGCCTTCAACTCCCGCAGCGAGGTGAGCAGATGCACCACCGGATCGAACCCGTTCTTCGGGACGATGCCGAACCCGATGCGGTGGGCGACCTTGGTGAACTTGCGCCAGTCCGGCGAGGCCTTGCCGTCGAACACGTACAGGCGCACGTACGGGTCCAGCGCGGCGGCGAGGGCAATGGTGCGCGCGGAGAACGTCTTACCCTGCCTGGGGACGGCGCCGACCAGCAGAGACAGCCACAGCATGGTGGCCATGACCGGGTTGCCCCGCTCGTCCACGCCCCACGGGAACGGCTTCCAAAAGTCCACCCGCGTCGCCCCCAACAGGGGCGTCTTGCCGGACGGAACGGCGAGCGGGTCACGGTCGGCAATCCAGTACGACACCCGCCGACCGCTCGTCTCGTCCTTGTCCAGGAAGAGCTGAGTCGGCGCGATGTCCATGCCGGACGCGAGGCGCGCGTGCGCCTTGACGGCGTCCTCGAACGTCTTGCCATACGGCAGGTCGACGACCACGCGCCAGCCGTCCCCGTCCCGACCGATCGGCCGCGGGAAGGCAATCGACTGATCCTTGGTCGTTAGTCCGGCCGCGTCGTGAGCGCGGATCACGATGTCCGAGGACAACTTGCGCTTGCGGAACGTCACCTTGGCCAGGTCGATCAGCGGCCGGTCCGCCGGCGCCCCGACCGCCCCGAGCGTCGTGGTCAGCGTCGCCACGACCAGCAACAGCAGCCACGACGGCGCCATGACGTACAGGGTCAGGGCGGCGGCGAGACCGATCAGGGAGGCGATCGCAGCGACGATCCCGCGCAGCCTCACGCGGTCGTTGCGCTGACGCGACAGCTTCAGGTACTCGGCCGCGTCCTCGTTGGCCACCGAGGCGAGACGCAGGGACTTGCCTTCCGCATCGAACACCCACCGGCCGATCGCGGCCGACCAGCGCCATGCCCCGCGCGGCGAATACCAGAGCACCTTGGGCGTGTAGATGCAGGGCAGGCGAACGGCGTGGTATCCGATCACAGCCGAGTAGTGGCGGACGGCCCACTTGCGGACGGCCGTGCGCTGGTCAGGGAGCTTGACCCAGTCCGGCAGGACCGGCATGCGGGCCTTGTCTTTGGCCTCCATCCACTCACTGACCGAGGGCGGGTATGCCTCTCGGGGCGGGTCGACCGGGGCGCCCTCGGTCAGGGCGTCGGCCTCGGGGTCGTCGGTGTCGGGGAGTTCGGCCTCCCACTCGCCCGGCTTGGCCTCGCCCGCGACGGGTGCGGCGGACGGGGTGGTGTCCTTCTTGAGGGGGAACGGCAGCACGGCGGCCGTCCGCTCGTCGGTGCCCTCCGGCTCATCCGGGGGCGGGAACGCGGGGTTCTCGGTCACGATGTACTGGCTCCTTCGGGAGTCGAAGGGTCCGGCCGGCTTGCTGTGGAAGGTGGGCGGCCGGACCCGGGATTCGTTGGTTCAGGCAGCGCGCTGTTCCTCGGGATAGGCGCAGGTCACGCAGGTTCCGAGCGAGGTGGGGATGACGTATCCGGCGTCCCTGTCGCACTCGGGGCAGCGGCGGCGGGCGGCATTGGCCTTGGCGAGCGCGGCCCACTTGCGCGCGGTCATCGGCCGCACCGGCTTGGCGCGGTCGACGCGGTAGAGGTAGGCGACCAGCGGGCCGCGCCGGTAGCGCGGACGCAGCACCTGCGCCGCGATCGGCTGGCCACCGGGCCGTAAGCCACGGGCACGGAGTTGACGGCGGGTGGCGAGGCCGTCGGGGGCGTACCGCCACGGGTAGGTGGGGACGCCGAAGCGGGTGCCGTTCGGGTCGAAGCACTTGCCGAACGCCCCGGACATCAGGCCGCAGCCTCTTCGGGCCCGTCGGCGTCGCGCTCGGCACGCTCGGCCTTGAGCGCGTCGCGCAGGGTCCGGCCGTTGGCGGACGACGTACGGACCGCCTTGCGGATCGCCTCGGCCGTCAGCGCCTCATTCGACCAGTCGGCAGTCAACTCCCGTGCATCAGCCAGGAGTTGGTCCGCAGTCCGGTTGGGTCGGGGCGTGCGGGCCGACTCGGGAAGTCGACCGGTCGACCGGCGCGGCGCGTGGACGACGGCGGCGACGGCCCGCGTCGGGGTCGACTCCACCGGCTCGATGGCCGGTGCCGTGTCGGCCGACTCGGCAGCCGGAATATCGGCCGCCGCGGTCCGGGGCTCGGGGGTCGACTCACGCAGGTCAGACCCCAACCGATTTACGGTGACCTGCGAATATTCGTCCTGATCTGTGCTCGGGGTAGGTCGGTGGTGCAGCACCTTGGCGACCAGGTCCGAGCCGAAGTAGATCGACCCGACCGGAAGCGACGTTGCCAGCAGGACCAACGCCCAGTTGGCGGGGTCCCAGTCGGCCAACCGACCCCAGTCGACCGTACGGCCGTGCAACTCCGGGACCAGGCCGTGAACGTAGTTGAGGACCAGCGAGGCGCCGGTGTAGGTGCCCAGCACCCGCAGTGCGAACGTCCGGTCCCGACCGGCCAGAACCAGGGTGGCGACCAACGCCAGCGCCATCAGGCCGTCAACCACGAACGGGTAGAGGGTGGCGGCCGTGTGGTCCGCACCGACCGCGTTGGCGATGTCCCGCAGCGCGTTCCACGAGACCCGGAACGCCATGCCGACCACGCCGACCAGCGCGGCAATGAGCAGGATCTTTCCCGTGCGGTTCATGCCGCTTCCCCCGTCCCGCCGAACTGGTCGTTGCGGTCGGCGGAGCGCAGGAGGGGAACGGTGCGGGTGAGGGCGTCGGCGTACAGGGCGTCCCAGGCGGCGATCTCGTCACCCGCCTCGCCCTGGTCCCGCAGGTCCGCGATGATGTCGCGGGCCGCGTCCGAGCGGGCGTCGAACGCGTACGGCGTCTCGGGCAGGAGCGGACCGCGGAAGAGGTCGAGATCCAGACCCAGCGGACTCTCCTCGAAGCCGAACGCCAGCTCGTCGAACTCGGTGTCATTCACGAACTGGTGGTTGCCGATGTAGTCACGCATGACAGAACTCCTGACATCGAAGGGATGCCGGGGCGATCGCGGTACTTGGCGAGAGGCGACCGTTCCGGATGAGCACCCCGGGCCGCGCGTGCGGCGGGGTAGTGCCCCGTCCGGGAGTCGAACCCGGCTTGGCCATCGGGGCGATGAGGGAAGAGGGCGTCAGCGCTGGACGGCGGGCTTGTCCAGGTCGCGGTGGTGGAGGGTGACGCTGTGTCCGGCCGCGATCAGCCGCTCGGCCAGCGCGCGAGCGAAGGTGGGGGCGCGGTGACGGCCGCCGGCGCATCCGTCGGCCACGGTCACCGTTCCGGCGCTGGGGCCGGACGCGAACGCGGCGACCGCCGTGGCGGTGGCTTCCACCAGGTCTGTGATGCCGGGTGTGTTCAGGACGGCCGTGCGGACCGGTTCGTCGTTCGCGGTCATGTACCGCAGCTCCGGCGACACGTGCGGGTCGCGGAAGTGGTGACGCAGGTCGATGGTCAGGTGTGCCGTGGGCGGCTCGTCGTGCAGGTAGCCGAACGACACGATCTCAACAGCAGAACTCATGAGGACTCCAGGAAGCGATGGGATGTTCCGGCTCCCCTCCGCCCCGCTCGTACAAGACGAGCGGGGGAGGCAACCGGCCGCCGAACCAGAGCACGGCGGCGAGGTGAGGTGGTGCGCTGTCTCCTTCGGGAACACGGGCTCCCGTTTCAGGCGTATGGAGACGTGACCTTTCGGTCTCAGCCCTCCGGACTGCCAAGGGGTCCGGGTCCCTCGCCCCCGCCGAAGCGGGGCCTCATGGCCCCTCTCGGGGCCCTTTGGTGGTGCGTTCTTGCAGGTCAAGCACTTGCGAAGACAGCCGATGAAGCCCTTCCGGGCCTCTCGTTCCGGCGTGATTACAGATTGACCTAGGTCAATCTGGCTGTCAAGAGGGTCCAGCGGAGGATCAGAGATTGACCTAGGTCCGGTTACTCTCGATGCCATGGACCAGAGCCCCGAAGCGCCCAAGCAGACGCCTACGGCCAAGGAGATTGCGGCCGAGTTCCGCGAGAAGATCACGGGCCCCGATCGCGAGTACGCGCCGGGCGACCAGCTCCCAGCCGCTCGCAAGCTCGCCAAGGAACTTGGCGTGCAGCTCATGACTGTTCAGAGCGCGTTCGGTCAGCTCCGTGACGAGGGGTTGGTTCTCACTCAGCAAGGCCGCGGGACGTTCGTCCGCGATCCTTCTGTGCCCCTCGGCAGTGAACCGGGCAGTAGCCCGGCGTTCACCGCCCTCGCCGCGGAACTCAGCACGATTCATGACGCCCTGCACCTACTTGGCGAGCGCCTTGACCGCCTTGAGCGGCTTGTGGGTAGCGAGACTCCACCGTCGCCGTGAGTTCGTCCGCGCGCTTCAGCAGTTCTTCGACCTTGACGCGCGCCTCGCTCAAACTCGCTTTGATCAAAGCGAGTTCAGCAGAAGTCATGCCCTCCAGCTCGCCGCTTCGCTCATTGATCCCTGACATGCCAATGAGGATGTGGCCCGGAACGGCAGAGGACCCGGACAGACTGTCCGGGTCCTCTTTCCTTGCAGGTCAGGCGGGTTGACGAATCGTCATTGGGTCGCCGCGTCCACCGTGTCGAGCACCGCTGACCACGGTAGGGGGCGCCCTGCCGGCGCTTCCCGAGGCTCGTACAGCGGCCACACCTCCGGGCCGTAGACGACGTGCACGCCCCCCGCCCGGAGGGTGTCGATGTGGTGCTGCCACGCCGGATGGCGAGCGTGGGCCGCGTTCACCCGAGGGAAGACGACGACCGGCAGACCGAGGGTGCCGATGGCCTCGCCCACCTGCGTCAGAGCCTGGTTGTCCATCAGGCCGGTTGCGAGCTTCGCGACCATGTTGGCCGACGCGGGAGCGACGACGTAGCAGTCAACCGGCGGGTGCGGTCGGGCCTCGCCGGGCAACCGCGGCTCATCGCGGACAGGCAGGCCGGTCAGTTTCTCCAGCCGCTCGACCTCGCCGCTGAGCCGCAGCCACTGACCCGCGGTCGGCGTGAGCGTCACGGCCACCTGCCATCCGCGATCCATCGCGGGCTCTACGAGACCGGTACGCAGTGCCTCTACGCCTCCGGCCGCAGACCCGACGACCCCGAGCACTCCACGACTGCCTGAACTCACTGCACCGCCCTGCACCGTTGAGCCATCACGAACACTTCGGATGAGCGCGAGCCGCCGGTGACGGGGGACTGTTTGATCAGGTCCCGCAGCGTCTCGCGCACCCTGGGATTGTTGCGTACGAGCTGCGGCGACGTCCGCTCAGCTGTCCGTAGCTCCGTAAACGCCTCATCACCTTGTCCGACGAGCGACAGGGCGCGCGCGTAGTCGATTCGGTGCGAGACACTGCGTTCCTGCGGCATGTGGTCGACGTTGATCTGTCCGTGTTCCACGACATACGACACGTTGTCGAGGTCCAGCTCAACGGACAGGCGGTGAAGCAGCACGTTGGTGGGCCCAAACCCGGTCTGCCAGTGGTTCTCATCCGACCCGAGATCGTCCGCGAGTTCTTCGGCTCGGTCCAGCAAGCCCGTCGCGGTGGGTCGATCCTGGTGACGAGCAGCCGCTACAGCGGCGCGCAGGTGGATCATGCCCAGAAGGCTCAGTGCCGCGGGGTCGTTCTCGGTGACCTGGGACGACAGCCATGCGGCGGCCGTGTTGCCCAGCTCCAGCGCGTCGTCATACCGACCGTTGGCCAGCAGGGCGTGTGTACCGGAACGCGCGGCTGACGCCAACACGAGCGGGTCGTCCGATTCGTCAGCGGCCCGCATCGCGCGTTCGGCAGCGAGCCATGAGATGTCGGATTCGCCGATCTTCGCGAGTGTCGTGGCCGCGAGGTGGTGTGTGCGAGCGGACACAGCCCAGCAGTCGCTACGGTCATCGCCGCGGCGCGCCGCTCGGTCTTCCAGCTCCTGTGCAGTCTGTAGGAGCGCGGGAAGAGCCGCGATGACGCTACCGAGTCGCCCTCCCTGGTAGTCGTTCCATGCCTGCTCCACGCGCACGGCCACAGGGGCGGGCGTCGGGAGCTGCACCTCTGCCTCGGGGCCGAAGAGCAGGCGCGACAGCCGCCGCGGCGTCATGAGCGCATCGCGTACGGCCGGAACGTCGTCCTGCTGCCTCTCGTCTTCCATGAGCACGGTCTGACCGAGCAGGTCCCCGAGGGGCACGCGCAGGAGGCGCGACAACTCCGCGAGCATGTCGATCCGGGGTGGCTTCCTACGGCCGGTCTCGATCTTCGCCAGCCAGTCAGTGCTACGGCCGACCAGTCCGGCCAGAACCTCTTGCGTGTAGCCACGACGCCTGCGGTAGAACGCGATCCGCTCGCCGATGCTGAGGTGATCTCCGAGACCACGCATTGCGTGCTGCCTCCTGCTGTGTGTAGGGGCCTGCTTCACGGTACAGAGCCGATGACGGGGCCGATAGCTGGCCTCACGGCCGTACAGCGGTCGTATGAGCATGGGAGAGAGAACGAGAAGAGACCCGGACGAAGTGTCCGGGTCTCAAGCCACTTGATCGGTCTTGCGGATGAGCTATAGCGGGTCGAGCGAATCCTCTTCAAAGCGGAGCGACATTTCTGCGCGGTCAAGTAGATCCTCGTACGTCAATACCTGGACGCGCGTGAGGTGCGAATTAAAGGTTCTGAGCGTTTGATCTACCTGTTTCTTGGTGTAGTCAGGCACGTGTCTAGAATGCCCGATGACTACAGTTCCGCACAGGCGACTCATGTCATACTCGACGCCGTGCTCGTTACGGAAAGCTTGCTCCATGGCAGCGCCCTGCTGGTCTAGCTGTTTGAGATAGTTCATGAGCTGCCCAACTGCTTGGTGCACCTCGCCGCCGACGATTTGATGATTCCTGTGCTTCTTGATCAGGTCCTTAATCTTTGGTCCTTTGAGTTCGACGATGTGCAGCGCGCCGCTCGCTTCTACGAGGGGGATGTCGTACTCATCCAGCATGGTCAAGTTTCGCCTGTGTGCGATGCCAATATACTGCCCGCCGAAAATCCACGTGTGCCCTTCGAGGGCGCTCTGCATGTCCGTTTCCGTTGTGGAGGGGTCGACGGCCATTCTCTTCAGATCTGCCAGTACTCCACGTCTGCGGGCGATGATGGCAGCCTCAATTGCATTAAGCCCAGAAGCAGACGCCGTAAGTGCGTACACGACAGATGCGAGGTCTTCGTGTCCTGCTAGCGCTTCGCCCAGAGTCGCAGGATCGAGATCGCCACTGTCAAGCATGGCCAACATGGTTGTGGAAGCGGAAGCGGCATCTATCAAGCGATAGCGGCCGGACGTACTGAATGCACCTGCTAGAAATGCCGCTAGCCTCTCGATTTCTTCATTTTCGCAGAACCAGCGATCTTTGGGATTATCGAAATCAAACTCGTTCAATCCTGATTTGCGAGAGAAGGACTCTAGGCGGAGTTCTTCCTTTTTGATTTCGCCACTAGTTGGGCTTCCGTAAACGGAGATGCTAGCCCTCTTGAAGACGCGCGGTCCGTTCTTGATTGTGACGTTCCTGATGCCGAAGTGGCCGTCCTCTTCCTTCGGCTCCAAGCTCCATGCGCGCACGTCGTCTTCTGTCGACACGGTTCCCCCCACGTCCACCGAATGTAGGCGAAAATGGTTGCACAGCGAACCAAGTGACGCCAGGGGGATCGGCCATTAATCTCGTATTCGAACAAAGGGGCGAAGGTTTGGGGATTCCATAAGGGTGGAGGTTGCGGTGGCATCGTCAGTCCGCCCCGTATTCGTGTGGTCGGGCACCTTGCCATTCCACCCAGTGCGGATCGTCCAGCAGCTCCCATGCGTCCCGCAGGCCCGCGCGGCGTAGGAACTCGATCAGGTCGGCGTCGCTGTGGGCGAGGCCAGCCATCTGGGCGCGGATCGTCACCCGGCGTCCGCCGGTGCCTGCCATGCGATGCACCACGATGGGTGCGGTGCCCTTTCCTTCAGGCTGCGACTGTTCGCGCTTCACAGCACACCGAGGTCGTTGTCGGGTCGACAGAAGGGGCACGCCGTGACGCCGCCTTCCGTAATCGCCCGGAGGGCCTGCTCACGTGCCAGTGGCCTCGTGTTCTTGCCGGCCATGCCGCAGTCGCTTGTGTGGACGGCCTCGGGGGTGGGCTTGCCGCCTGCTCGTCGCATCGCGAGCTTCCATCCAGGCGTGGGTGGGGGCAGCGTGCGTGCTGCGCGAGCCGCGGCGACCTCCTGCCGCTCTAGCTCGGCGATGGTGTCGTCAGTGCGGCGCAGCTGCCAGGCCAGCCATTCGCGGACGCTGCGCAGGCGATCCAGACGAGACACTTTTTCGGACACAGGTTCGATTCTAGGTCTAGGTGTGGCTCTTGTGACAGCGCCCCTGCCTGAGCGGAACCGCGCGGGGCGGGAGTCGCTCCGGCCCGGATGCTCTCGTCAGCGCGCTGGCCAGTGAGAACGCCCATCTATCCGGGCCGTCTGTGGGCCGTCCGAGGAGAGCCAACGACGACCAACGACGACCACTGACGACCACGATGCACGGCTCGGAGCCCAGGTCACACGATTCGATCTGCAACACTGGTACAGCCATGCCTAAGCCCGGAGAACTCACTTTCGTCGCCCCCCGCGGAGCCAAGAAGCCGCCGCGGCATCTCGCTGATCTCACGCCCGGTGAGCGTAAGGACGCTGTCGCTGCGATCGGGGAGAAGCCGTTTCGTGCCAAGCAGCTCTCGCAGCACTACTTCGCGCGGTACGCGCACGAGCCGGAGCAGTGGACCGACATCCCGGCCGGTTCGCGTGACAAGCTGCGCGAGGAGCTGTTTCCCGAGCTGATGACCGTCGTACGGCATCTGTCGACCGACCAGGGTGACACGCGCAAGACGCTGTGGCGGCTGTTCGACGGGACGCTCGTCGAGTCGGTGCTGATGCGGTATCCGGACCGGGTGACCATGTGCATCAGCTCGCAGGCGGGATGCGGGATGAACTGCCCGTTCTGTGCGACCGGGCAGGCGGGGCTGGACCGGAATCTGTCCACCGCGGAGATCGTCCATCAGATCGTGGACGGGATGCGGGCGCTCAGGGACGGGGATGTTCCGGGCGGGCCCGCCCGGCTGTCCAACATCGTCTTCATGGGGATGGGGGAGCCGCTCGCGAACTACAACCGGGTGGTGGGAGCCATCCGTCGGCTCACCGACCCCGAGCCCGACGGGCTGGGGCTGTCGCAGCGCGGGATCACCGTGTCGACGGTCGGTCTCGTGCCGGCCATCCACCGGTTCGCCGACGAGGGCTTCAAGTGCCGGCTCGCGATCTCGCTGCACGCGCCCGACGACGAGCTGCGCGACACCCTCGTGCCCGTGAACACGCGGTGGAAGGTGCGCGAGGTGCTCGACGCCGGGTTCGAGTACGTCGGGAAGAGCGGACGGCGGCTGTCGATCGAGTACGCCCTCATCCGGGACATCAACGACCAGGCCTGGCGCGGTGACCGGCTCGGGCGGCTGCTCAAGGGCAGGCCGGTGCATGTGAACCTGATTCCGCTGAACCCGACGCCGGGCTCGAAGTGGACCGCGTCCCGGCCCGAGGACGAGAAGGCGTTCGTCGAGGCCATCGCCGCCCATGGTGTGCCGGTGACCATTCGGGACACCCGTGGTCAGGAGATCGACGGGGCGTGTGGGCAGCTCGCCGCGACCGAGCGGTAGTCTGGCCACCGTAAGGTCGCCGTAAGCACATCTTCATATTCCGACAGGGGAGCGCCACAGCGCTGAGAGTGCGGCACCGGCCGCAGACCCTCTGAACCTTGCCCAGGTCATTCTGGGTAGGAAGTTCGGTCATCACTCAAGCTGTTGCGCCCTGCCCGGGAGTCGAAAGCGGACTTCCGGGCAGGGCCGCGTCTCTTCCTGGTCAACCCCAGGAGGAATTCAGTGAGCATCATCAAGAAGGCCACGGTCCTCGCCGTCGGTCTCGGCCTTGTCACGCTGTCCGCGTGCGGTTCGTCCGACTCGGGCGGCGGCGACGCCGGGGCCGGGAGCAAGACCGTGACGCTTGTCAGTCACGACTCGTGGTCCGTCTCGAAGGGCGTTCTCGCCGCGTTCGAGAAGCAGTCCGGCTACCAGGTCAAGGTCCTGGAGGACGGCGACGCCGGGCAGGCCGTCAACAAGGCGATCCTGACCAAGGACAACCCGCAGGGCGACGTCTTCTTCGGCGTCGACAACACCCTGCTCTCGCGGGCGCTCGACAACGGGCTGTTCCAGTCGTACGAGCCCAAGGGCTCCGACCTGATCCTGCCCGAGTACCGGGTCGACCCGGACAAGCACCGGGTCACCCCCATCGACACCGGCGACATCTGCGTCAACTACGACAAGGCGTACTTCAGCGAGCACAAGCTGACCCCGCCCAGCTCGTTCGACGATCTGATCAAGCCCGCGTACAAGAACCTCCTCGTCACCGAGAACGCCTCCACCTCCTCACCCGGCCTCGGCTTCCTGCTCGGTACCGCCGCCCGGTACGGCGACGACGGCTGGCCGGACTACTGGAAGAAGCTGAAGGCCAACGGCGTGAAGGTGGTCGACGGCTGGGAGCAGGCCTACAACAACGAGTTCTCCGGGTCCGCCGGCGGCAAGAAGGCGGGGGCCGACCGGCCGCTCGTCGTGTCGTACGCCTCCTCGCCGCCCGCCGAGGTGATCTACGCCAAGCCCAAGCCGACCAGCGCGCCGACGGGCGTCGCGACGGGCACGTGCTTCCGGCAGGTCGAGTACGCGGGCCTGCTCAGCAACGCCAGGAACACCGAGGGCGGCAAGGCGCTCCTGGACTTCCTGCTGACCAGGACGTTCCAGGACGACATGCCGCTGAACATGTTCGTCTACCCGGTGCGGGAGGGCGCCCAGGTCCCGCCGGAGTTCGTGAAGTACGGCCCGCAGGCCAAGGATCCCGAGACCATGGACCCGGCCAAGATCGCCGACAACCGTGACGACTGGGTCAAGTCGTGGACCTCGCTCGTACTGAAGTAGCCCCGCGCAAGGGCCGTACAAGGGCCTCCAAGGGCGGCGCGGCGGTGCGGCTCGGCCTGATCGCCGTGCCCGTCGCGTTCTTCGCGGTCTTCTTCGCCTACCCCGTCGCCGCGATCGTCGCGCGCGGTCTGAAGGTCGACGGGGTGTGGCGGTTCGGGCGGCTGTGGGACGTGCTCGGGGAGTCGGACATCCGGCACGTCCTGTGGTTCACCACCTGGCAGGCGCTCGCCTCCACCGCGCTGACGCTGCTGATCGCGCTGCCGGGCGCCTATGTCTTCGCCCGCTTCGACTTCCCCGGCAAGCAGGTCCTGCGGGCCGTGGTGACCGTCCCCTTCGTGCTGCCGACCGTCGTCGTCGGCACGGCGTTCCTCGCGCTGGTCGGCCGCGGCGGACTCCTCGACGAGCTGTGGGGCGTACGGCTCGACACCACCGTGTGGGCCATCCTGCTCGCGCACGTCTTCTTCAACTACGCAGTCGTCGTACGCACGGTGGGCGGACTGTGGTCCCAGCTCGACCCACGGCAGGAGGAGGCCGCGCGGATGCTCGGGGCTTCGCCGCTGAAGGCCTGGCGTCAGGTCACCCTCCCGGCGCTCGGGCCCGCCGTGGCCGCCGCCGCGCTCATGGTCTTCCTGTTCACCTTCACCTCCTTCGGGGTGGTGCAGATCCTCGGCGGGCCGACCTTCTCGACCCTCGAAGTGGAGATCTACCGGCAGACCTCCGAGATCTTCGACCTGTCCACCGCCGCCGTCCTGACGATCATCCAGTTCCTGGCCGTGGCCGCGATCCTCGCCGTGCACGCCTGGACGGTACGGCGTCGGGAGAGCGCCCTGCGTCTGGTGGACGCCTCGGTGACCGCCCGGCGGCCGCGCGGTGCGGGGCAGTGGGCACTGCTGGCCGGTGTCCTGGCTGTCATCGTCGTCCTCCTGCTGCTGCCGCTCGCCGTGCTGGTGCAGCGCTCGTTCGACGCCCCCGACCTCGGCTACTACCGGGCGCTGACCAGCGCCGACGGCGGTGTCTTCCTGGTCGCGCCGATCGAGGCGATCGGCAATTCGCTCCAATACGCCGTCGTCGCCACCCTCATCGCCGTGCTGATCGGCGGTCTGGCCGCCGCCGCGCTGACCCGGCGGGACGCGGGCCGGTTCGTGCGCGGCTTCGACGCGCTGTTGATGCTGCCGCTCGGGGTGTCCGCGGTGACGGTCGGCTTCGGGTTCCTGATCGCGCTGGACGAGCCGCCGCTCGATCTGCGGGCCTCCTGGATCCTGGTGCCGCTGGCGCAGGCGCTGGTCGGGGTGCCGTTCGTCGTACGGACCATGCTGCCCGTGCTGCGGGCCGTGGACCAGCGGCTGCGCGAGGCGGCGTCGGTGCTGGGGGCCTCGCCCTGGCGGGTCTGGCGTGAGGTGGATCTGCCGATGGTGCGGCGGGCCCTGCTGATCGCGGCCGGGTTCGCCTTCGCGGTGTCGCTGGGGGAGTTCGGGGCGACGGTGTTCATCGCGCGGCCCGACAACCCGACGCTGCCGGTGGCCGTGGCGCGGCTGCTGGGGCGGGCCGGTGAGCTCAACTACGGCCAGGCGATGGCCCTTTCGACGGTACTGATGGTGGTGTGCGCGGTGGCGTTGCTGGTGCTGGAGCGGCTTCGCAAGGATCGGACGGGGGAGTTCTGAGATGACGCCGAGTACGCCGAGTGCGCGAAGTCTGCTGAGCCTGGAAGGCGCGACCGTACGGTTCGGCGGCCGGCCCGTGCTCGACGCCGTCGGCCTCGATGTCGCCGAGCACGAGATCGTGTGCGTGCTCGGGCCGAGCGGCAGCGGCAAGTCGACGCTGCTGCGGGCCGTGGCGGGGCTGCAGCCGCTGGACGCCGGGCGGGTCCGGCTCGACGGGCGGGACCAGGCCGGGGTGCCCGCGCACCGGCGGGGCGTCGGGCTGATGTTCCAGGACCATCAGCTCTTCCCGCAGCGGGACGTCGGCGGCAACGTCGCCTTCGGGGCCCGGATGCACGGCGCCTCCAAGGGTGAACAGGCCGAGCGGGTGGGGGAGTTGCTCGCACTCGTCGGACTGCCGGGCGCCGCCCGCCGTGCCGTCGCCTCCCTCTCCGGCGGGGAGCAGCAGCGGGTCGCGCTGGCCCGTGCGCTCGCGCCCCGCCCCCGGCTGCTGATGCTGGACGAGCCGCTGGGCCAGCTCGACCGCTCGCTGCGGGAGCGGCTCGTGGTGGAACTCCGGGAGCTGTTCGGGCGGTTGGGCACCACCGTGCTCGCCGTGACGCACGACCAGGGCGAGGCCTTCGCGCTCGCCGACCGGGTCGTGGTGATGCGGGACGGGCGGATCGCCCAGACCGGGACGCCGCTTGAGGTGTGGCAGCGGCCGGTGGACGAGTTCGTGGCGCGCTTCCTCGGCTTCGACAACGTGGTCGAGGGCACCGTCGCCGGGGAGGCCGCGGACACGCCCTGGGGCAAGCTCCCGGTCGGCGAGGGCGCCGCACAGGGCCCGCGGACGCTGCTCGTACGTCCGGCCGGGGTGCGGCTCGTGGCGCCCGAAGCGGGCCTGTGCTGCACGGTCGCGGCACGCACCTTCAAGGGCACGCATGTCGCCGTGCACGTCCAGCCGGAGGACGCGCCGCGCCTGGAGGCGGCGTGTGCGCTGCGGGACGCGCCGGAGGTTGGGGACGAGGTCGGCGTGGAGTTCGACGCGGCCGAAATTGTCGTGCTGGGCTGATCACGCGGCCCGTAGGGTGCGAGGCATGACGCTGCTCGCACATGATCGTTACTGCGATGAAATCGCCCACCAGGTAGGCCTGCTGAGGTCCGTGGTGACGTCCGGCGCCGATCTGTCGGCCACCGTCCCGACCTGCCCGGACTGGTCGCTGGAACAGCTCGTCCGGCACACCGGCGGCGCCCTGCGCTGGGTGGAGCTGATCGTGCGGACGCGGGCGCAGGAGGAGGTTCCGGAGGAGACGGTCCCGCTCCACGGCGGACCGGCGGAGCAGGGCGACCCGGCCGCCCTGGACGCCTGGCTCGCGGAGACCGGCGAGATGCTGGTCGGCGCGCTGCGGGAGGCCGGGCCGGACGCCAAGGTGTGGGGGTGGGCCGGGGTCCTCACCGCCGGGTTCTGGGCCCGCCGTATGACCCACGAGATCACCGTCCACCGGGCGGACGCGACGCTCGCCGCCGGGCTGCCGTACGAGGTCGCGCCGGATGTGGCCGCCGACGCGATCGACGAGTGGCTGGAGATCATCGAGTGGGCGCAGCGGACGCTGCCGGACGATCCGGCGAGGGAGCTGCGGCGGCCTGGGAGCAGCATCCATCTGCACGCGACGGATGACACGGGCGCGGTGGACGCCGAGCGAAGCGAGATGGGGGCACCCCCGCCCGAAGGGTGGGGGAGGGTCATCGAACTGGGCGAGAACGCCATCGCCTGGCGGCACGGCCATGAGAAGGCGACCGTCGCGCTGCGCGGGCCGCTCACCTCCGTGTTCCTCGCCTTCTACCGTCGACTGCCGCTGGACGCACCTGAGTTGGAGGTCGTCGGCGAGCGGGAGCTGCTGGAGTTCTGGCTGGAGCGGGCGACGTTCGGCTGACACGGGTGTGGCCCGCCCCCGGAGAAGAGGGCGGGCCACAAGCGTGCTGCGGTGCGGGCGGGTCAGCGGTCGCTGCTCGCCCCGCGGCGGCGCAGGCCGAAGAAGACGGCACCGCCACCGATCGCCACGAGCGCGACCGCGATGCCGGCGATCAGGCCGGTGTTGGAGTTCGCACCGGTCTCGGCGAGGTTGGAGTCGTCGTTCGCCGGGGACGGAGCGTTGCTCGCGGTGTCCGCGGGAGGCGTGCTCGCGCTGTCCGACGGCGTCGGGCTCGGGCTCTCGGTCTCCTCGGCCGGGGTCGAGGCGGAGTCCGACGGGGCCGGGGGCTCCGACGGGGCCGGCGGCTCCTCGTCCTTCTTGCAGGACGTGGACGGCGTCGTCAGGTTCGGCTTGATGTCGGCGTCGACATAGCCCGCGGCCTTGATGTGGACGCGGTACTCCGCGTCCGGCTTCCAGTTCTCGGCGAAGGTGATGGTGACACCCTCACGCGAGCCCTTGACCACCTGCTCGCCGATCTTCTTCAGGTCGGCGCCGTTGTTCTGCAGGAACACGCTGACGGTCGCCGGGACCCCGCTCGGGTCCACGTCGGTGACGGTGATGACGCCCTTGTCGCCGTCGCACTTGGCTTCGGCGGAGAATTCACTGATGTCGCACGCGAGCGCGTTGCCCGCGAGCCCGAGCGCGAGCGCGGCCGAGGCGGAGGCGACACCCAGAGCGCGCACGGAACGTGCGACGGTACGGCGGTTTATGGACACGTTTGTCCTTACGAGTTGCACCACTGAGGGGGGTTGAAGAGGTCGGTGACGTGAGATCACCGTCCCCAGGAGTCTCACAGGTTTATAAGCGTGACATAAGTACTGTCAACGTGTATGCGGCTCCGGGGCGTTGGCTTTGCCCTCTTATTAACTGCCGAGACGTTTCAACGCCTCCGGCGCCTGCTCGATCCGGTCAACCAGGGCGATACGGGACTCCATCGAGCGGCCCCGCGCGAGCGACTGGAGCAGGGGCCAGGCCGGCAGTTTCTCCGTCCAGTGCGTGCGGTCGACCAGGACCATGGGCGTGGGCTCACCGCGCGACTCGTAGTAGTTCGGCGTCGCGTTGTCGAAGATCTCCTGTACGGTCCCGGCGGCGCCCGGCAGGAAGACGACACCCGCGCCGGAGCGGGCCAGGAGGCCGTCCTCACGGGTGGCGTTGGCGAAGTACTTGGCGATGTGGGAGGCGAACGCGTTCGGCGGCTCGTGGCCGTAGAACCAGGTCGGGATGCCGACGGAGCGGCCGCCCTGGGGCCAGCGGGCGCGCACCTCGAAGGCTGCCGTCGCCCACTCGGTGACGGAGGGCGTGAACCCGGGTGCCTTCGCCAGCAGCCGGAGGGCGTCGGTGAGCATCTCGTCGTCGTACGGGGCGGCGTACGCACCGAGGTTGGCCGCCTCCATCGCGCCCGGGCCGCCGCCGGTGGCGACCGTGAGACCGGCGCGGGCCAGCTCCCGGCCGAGCCGCGCGGCACCCTCGTAGGCCTGCGTGCCGCGGCGCATCGCGTGGCCGCCCATGACGCCCACCACCCGGGCGCCCGACAGGAGTTCGTCGAGGGCGTCGGAGACGGAGTCGTCGTGCACCGCGCGGAGCATGGAGGCGTAGATGTCGCCGTCCGCCTTGGTCCGCTGGAACCAGGCGTACGCGCGGGCGTCGGGCGTGTTCTCGTAGCCGCCCGGGCCGTCCGTCAGGGAGGCGAAGAGTTCGTCGGGGGAGTAGACCAGGCCGCGGTACGGGTCGAAGGGGAGATCCGGCACGGGCGGGAAGACCAGGGCGCCGTCGGTGCGTATCTTCGCGGCGGCCTCCTCGCGCATCGGGCAGCCGAGGAAGACGGCTCCCGCCGTGTCCGTGCCGAGCAGTTCGCGGGTACGGTCCGTCAGGTCGACGGCCTGGACGCGGAATCCGGTGAGGGTGCCGCGCGCAGAGACCGTCGCGTCGAACTCCTCCAGCGTCTCTATCTCACGGTCGTTGTGGTGGGCCGCATGGGCGGGCATCGTCTGCACCCGCCCATGCTAGGCACCGTGCGTGGTGCGGCTGTCGTCAGCCTTCGATGGCCGACGGATCCATCCATACGACCTCCCAGCTGTGGCCGTCGAGGTCGTCGAAGCCGCGGCCGTACATGAAGCCGTGGTCCTGGACCTGCTCCGACGCCGTGCCGCCGGCGGCGACCGCCTTCTCGACCAGCTCGTCGACCTTCTCGCGGCTCTCGGCGCTCAGACAGATCGCCACCTCGCTGGTCTTCGTGGCGTCCGCGATCTCCTTCTTGGTGAAGGTCGAATAGAACGGCTTGGTGAGCAGCATCGTGACGATGGTGTCGCTGATCACGACGGACGCCGCGTTCTCGTTGCTGAACTGCGGGTTGATCGAGTAGCCCAGCTCCGTGAAGAACTTCTTCGAGGCGTCGAGGTCGTTCACGGGCAGGTTCACGAAGATCATCTGCTGGTAGGCGGGGGCGGTCATCGCGGTGTCTCCCATCGGGGTGGTTGCTGTTCGGTGGGGTAGACCGGGGGCCCGGGCGGAACTCATCGCCGGACGGAGATTTTTTTCGTACGGGATTTCCGGCGGCGTTCCGGCGGGGTTCCGCGACGGCCTCAGCGCGCCAGCGGCAGCGCCGCCAGCTCGGCCACGATCAGGGTGAGGGGGCCGAAGAAGGCGGCCAGGACGCCGGCGCGCAGGGCGGCCGCGCTGCGCAGCATCGAGGTGGGGGCGCCGAGGCGCAGCAGTGCGGCGGTGGTGTCGGCGCGGGCCTGCTTGGACTCCACGGCGGCCGTGAGAAGCGTGGCCGTGGTGCAGCCGGTGACCAGACTGACGCCGACCGGGGTGAGCGGGCCGAAGGCGGAGGCGGCGGCGGGGGCGGAGAGGACGGCCATGGCATACGCGCCGGAGAGCGCGGCGCAGACGATGCCGAGGGGGCGGCCGATGCGGACGGCCTCCGCCATGAGCACCCGGCCCGCCAGGAGGCGCAGCGCTCCGGGGCGTACGGCCTGGAGCAGCCGGCCGCAGAGGTGGGTGAGGCCCGGGGCGGCCAGGGTGAGCCCGAGGGCGGTGAGCAGCCAGCCGATCAGGATGCCGGCGGAGCCGGTGGGCAGGGCGGCGGGCAGGGTGAGGGTGGTGCCGTTCGCCGCGCGGACCGCGTAGGCCTCGACGGTCAGGCCCGCGGCGATCACCGTGATGCCCCAGGGGAGGCCGGCGGGGGGCTTGCGGGGGACCGGGGGGAGGGTGAGGTCCGGGCCGGCGGGGTCGGTCACCGCTTCGGTCCAGTCGGTCGCCGGGTGGTCCGGGGCGGGGGCGGGGGCGGGCGGGCGGGCCGGATCGCCCGGCCGGGCGGACGGCGCCCTGAGACCGCGCAGGGGCTGCTCGTGCGTGGACCTGGGCTGCTCGTGCATGGGCTGCTCGGCCCCGCCGCTCTCCGCACGCGCTGCGGAACCCTGGCCGTCCGCCCCCGTGTCCGACGCACCCTCACCGCCGCGTCCACCCCGCCTCAGACGGGCCCCGAACCTGCCGTACGTCCCGAACGTCTCCTGGGCCACCGCCTTGCCGTACGCGCCGAAGCGGCGGTACACCCGTGCCGTGCCCCGGCCCTCCGCGCGGTGCTCCTTCGGGCGCAGTGCCAGGGCCACCGTCAGGGAGGCGATCGCCGGTGCCGCCGCCAGGAGGGTCAGGGTGGCCGGGAGCGGCAGGGAGGCGTCCGCGGCGAGGAAGTCGGCCGCCGCGCCGTCGAAGGGCATGCCGGTGAGGTCGCCGCGCAGATGGAGGAAGAACAGCAGGGCGACCATCGAGCCGAGGGTGCAGGACAGGGCCGTGGTCGTCGCCGAGACGGCCATCAGGCGGAGCGGGCCCAGACCGATCGCCGAGAGACCGGGGCGGGGCCTGGTGCCGGGGTCGGTGCGGGCCACGGCCACCGCGAAGTGGACCGTCGCGGCCAGCGGGGGCGCGCACCAGGCCAGGCGCAGCAGGGACGAGCCGGTGGAGTCCGGGTGGGACAGGGCGTAACCCAGGGCACACAGCAGCAGGAAGCCCGTGCCCGCGGAGGCCGTCGCCACCAGCAGGCGGCGCAGCTGTACGGCGGATCGGGCGCTGCGCGTCAGGCGGAGAGCGAGCACGCGGCCCGGCCTTCCGACTCGGTGACCGGGGGCAGTTGCACGGTGTTCACCCGCCGGCCGTCGAGGAGGGTGAGCCTGCGGTCGGCGAGGGGCGCCGCGTCCGGGTCGTAGGTGGCCAGGACGACCGTGATGCCGTGCGAGCGGGCCGCCGTGGTCAGGGTGCGCAGGACCTGGGTGCGGTCGCTGCGGTGCAGGGGCGCCGTCGGCTCGTCCGCGAACAGGACGGTGGGCGAGGGGGCCAACGCACGGGCGATGCAGACGCGCTGGCGTTCGGCCTGGACCAGCTGGTGCGGGCGCTTGCGGGCCACCTCGCCGACGTCCAGGCGCTCCAGCCACTCCAGCGCGACCGTCTTGGCGCGCCGGCGACTGGTGCCGCGCAGCATCAGCGGCAGGGCGGCGTTCTCCCAGACGTTCAGCTCGGGCACGAGGGTCGGGGTCGGGTCGATCCAGCCGAAGCGGTCGCGGCGGAGCTGCTCGCGGGCCATCGGGCCCATCTTGTGCACCGGCACGCTGTTGAACCAGACCTCGCCGCGGCGCACCGGGAGCAGACCGAACAGACAGTGCAGGAGGGTCGTCTTGCCGCTGCCGCGGGCACCGATGACCGCGAGGACCTCGCCCTCCTGGACCCCGAGGGAGACGCCGCTGAGCGCGGGCGAGCCGTCCTTGTACGTGAAGTGCAGGGCGCGCGCCCAGAGCACGTCGTTGTCCGGCGGGGCCACCATGACGTACACCTCGCTTCTGATCCGTTTCCGTACCTGATCCCCCGTGCGGGGGAACGAAGGCTCGGCCGATCGGTCACTTGCACGCTAGGCAGACGTCGCCCCGGAGCCCGGACAGCACACGGCCCCGGGCCGCCGTTTCTCACTCGAACGGGCGGCACCGGGGCCGGCGTTGATCATCCAGACGGAAGATCAACTTCCGCCTGTCGGAGGGGGTGCCGAAGACGCCGGGGCGTCACAGCCTGGTCCAGGCCTCCGAGAGCGACGCGCGCAGGATCTGCTCGATCTCGTCGAAGGTCTCCTGGTTGGAGATCAGCGGCGGGGCGAGCTGGACGACCGGGTCGCCACGGTCGTCGGCACGGCAGTACAGGCCGTTCTCGAAGAGCGCCTTGGAGAGGAAGCCGTACAGGACGCGCTCGGTCTCCTCCTCGTTGAAGGACTCCTTGGTGTGCTTGTCCTTCACCAGCTCGATGCCGTAGAAGAAGCCGTTGCCCCGGACGTCGCCGACGATCGGAAGGTCGTACAGCTTCTCCAGCGTGGCGCGGAACGCGGCCTCGTTGTCGAGGACGTGCTGGTTGAGGCCCTCGCGCTCGAACAGGTCGAGGTTGGCCAGGCCCACCGCGGCCGACACGGGGTGGCCGCCGAAGGTGTAGCCGTGCAGGAAGGTGTTGTCGCCCTTGTAGAAGGGCTCGGCGAGACGGTCGGAGATGATGCAGGCGCCGATGGGGGAGTAGCCGGACGTCATGCCCTTGGCGCAGGTGATCATGTCCGGGACGTAGCCGAACTTGTCGCAGGCGAACATCGTGCCCAGGCGGCCGAAGGCGCAGATGACCTCGTCGGAGACCAGCAGTACGTCGTACTGGTCGCAGATCTCGCGCACCCGCTGGAAGTAGCCGGGCGGGGGCGGGAAGCAGCCGCCCGCGTTCTGCACCGGCTCCAGGAAGACCGCGGCGACCGTGTCCGGGCCCTCGAAGAGGATCTGCTGCTCGATCTGGTCGGCGGCCCAGCGGCCGAAGGCCTCCGGGTCGTCGCCGAAGAGCGGGGCGCGGTAGATGTTGGTGTTGGGGACCTTGTGGGCGCCGGGGACCAGCGGCTCGAACGGGGCCTTCAGACCGGGCAGGCCGGTGATGGACAGGGCGCCCTGCGGGGTGCCGTGGTAGGCGACCGCGCGTGAGATGACCTTGTGCTTGGTGGGCTTGCCGACCAGCTTGAAGTACTGCTTGGCGAGCTTCCAGGCGGTCTCCACCGCCTCACCGCCGCCGGTGGTGAAGAAGACCTTGTTGAGGTCGCCCGGCGCGTGGTCCGCGAGACGCTCGGCGAGCTCGACGGCCTTCGGGTGCGCGTAGGACCAGATCGGGAAGAACGCCAGCTCCTGCGCCTGCTTGAAGGCGGTCTCGGCGAGTTCCGTGCGGCCGTGTCCGGCCTGGACCACGAACAGGCCGGCGAGACCGTCGAGGTAGCGCCTGCCCTTGTCGTCGTAGATGTAGGTGCCCTCGCCCCGGACGATGGTGGGGACGGGGGACTTCTCGTACGAGGACATGCGCGTGAAGTGCATCCACAGGTGGTCGTACGCGGTCCTGCTGAGGTCCTGAGGGGTGTCGGTGCTCACGGTTATCGGGTCCTCACGGTTATCGGGTTCCCCACATGTAGGTCTGCTTCTTGAGCTTGAGGTAGACGAAACTCTCCGTCGAGCGCACTCCGGGGACGGCCCGGATGCGTCGGTTGATGACGTCCAGGAGGTGGTCGTCGTCCTCGCAGACGATCTCCACCATCAGGTCGAAGGACCCGGCGGTCATCACCACGTACTCGCATTCGGACATGGCCGTCAGCGCGTCGGCCACGGACTCCACGTCACCCTCGACGTGCACGCCGACCATCGCCTGCCGCCGGAAGCCCACGGTGAGCGGGTCCGTGACGGCGACGATCTGCATGACGCCCTGGTCGAGCAGCTTCTGGACGCGCTGGCGCACGGCCGCCTCGGACAGGCCCACGGCCTTGCCGATGGCGGCGTACGGCCGACGGCCGTCCTCTTGAAGTTGTTCGATGATGGCGAGGGAGACGGCGTCCAGCTGGGGACCGCCGTTCCTGGACTCGCGGGAGTCCCTGTGCTCTGCGCTTCGACTGGCCACGACGTCACTGTGCACGACGTCTCGACCGTTCCGCAAGGTCGCGGCGATGAAATTCGTTGTTTACGTGACTGAGACCTGCGGATTTCGCAGATGTGGCCCCAGTGGGGGTGTTGAAAACGTGGGCCAGCCGATTAGGGTGGGTGTCTCAGAGAGTGGACACCCGCAAGCAGTGAAAAACCTGATCAGGAGGCCGGCAGTGAGCACCGAGCTGCGTCGTCTGCGCAACTACATCAACGGTGAGTTCCGGGACGCCGCCGACGGACGCACCACCGAGGTGGTCAACCCCGCGACGGGCGAGGCGTACGCGACAGCGCCGCTGTCCGGGCAGGCGGACGTGGACGCCGCGATGGAGGCCGCCGCCGCGGCCTTCCCCGCCTGGCGCGACACGACCCCCGCCGAGCGCCAGAAGGCTCTGCTGAAGATCGCGGACGCCTTCGAGGAGCGCGCCGAGGAACTGATCGCCGCCGAGGTGGAGAACACCGGCAAGCCGACCGGGCTCACCCGGTCGGAGGAGATTCCTCCCATGGTCGACCAGATCCGCTTCTTCGCGGGCGCGGCGCGCATGCTGGAGGGCCGGTCGGCCGGCGAGTACATGGAGGGCCTGACCTCGATCGTCCGCCGTGAGCCGATCGGCGTCTGCGCGCAGGTCGCGCCCTGGAACTACCCGATGATGATGGCCGTGTGGAAGTTCGCCCCGGCCCTCGCGGCGGGCAACACCGTCGTGCTGAAGCCGTCGGACACCACCCCGGCGTCGACCGTCCTGATCGCCGACATCATCGGCTCGGTCCTGCCCAAGGGTGTCTTCAACGTCATCACCGGTGACCGCGAGACCGGCCGCATGATGGTCGAGCACGACACCCCGGCCATGGCCTCCATCACCGGTTCGGTGCGGGCGGGCATGCAGGTCGCCGAGTCGGCGTCCAAGGACCTCAAGCGGGTCCACCTGGAGCTGGGCGGCAAGGCGCCGGTCGTCGTCTTCGAGGACACCGACATCGCCAAGGCCGTCGAGGACATCTCGGTCGCGGGCTTCTTCAACGCCGGGCAGGACTGTACGGCCGCCTGCCGCGTCCTCGTCCACGAGGCCATCCACGACGAGTTCGTCGCCGCGCTCGCCAAGGCCGCCGCCGACACCAAGACCGGTCAGCCGGACGACGAGGACGTCCTCTTCGGCCCGCTGAACAACCCCAACCAGCTCAAGCAGGTCGAGGGCTTCATCGAGCGGCTGCCGGCGCACGCGCGCGTGGAGGCCGGTGGCAAGCGGGTCGGTGAGAAGGGCTACTTCTTCGCGCCGACCGTCGTGTCCGGGCTGAAGCAGGACGACGAGATCATCCAGAAGGAGGTCTTCGGACCGGTCATCACCGTGCAGTCCTTCTCCGACGAGGCGCAGGCCGTGCAGTGGGCGAACGGCGTCGAGTACGCGCTCGCGTCCTCGGTGTGGACCAAGGACCACGGGCGCGCGATGCGGATGTCCAAGGCGCTGGACTTCGGGTGCGTGTGGATCAACACGCACATTCCGCTGGTCGCGGAGATGCCGCACGGCGGGTTCAAGAAGTCCGGCTACGGCAAGGACCTTTCGGCGTACGGCTTCGACGACTACACGCGGATCAAGCACGTGATGACGTCCCTGGACGCGTAGGGGTCGTTGTCCGGCCGCGGGTGCGTGGGGGCTGTTCGCGCCCCGCGGCGGAGCCGCATGTCGACACAGCCCCGCGCCCCCAAGGGCGTTGCGGCCCGGGCCGGTTGACAACGTGTCCGGCGTGCGGCTCCCTACTCGACGGGGCGTCGATTGCCGGGGCCAGGGGTGCGGCGGCATGCTGCGGCAATGGCCCTTCCACCGAAGAACTCCCCGCTGTCCCGCCGGAACCTGCTGCGCGCGCTCGGCGCGGGCGCCGCGGTGGGCGGGCTGGCCGGCTGTGGTGTACCCGCCGCCTACGTGCCGCCCGCCGACCGGGCCGCCGCCGATCTCTCCGCCACCGACAAGCGGCTGACCTGGGCGAACTGGCCGCTGTACATCGACACCGATGACGAGGACGCGCGGCGGCGGCCGACGTTGGAGGCGTTCGAGAAGCGCACCGGCATCTCCGTCGACTACGTCGAGGAGATCAACGACAACGACGAGTTCTTCGGCAAGATCAGCCCCGCCCTGATGAACCACCAGCGCACCGGCCGCGATCTCATCGTCATCAGCGACTGGATGTGCGCCCGGTTCGTACGGCTGGGCTGGGTGCAGGAGATGGACCGGGCGCGTCAGCCGAACGTGACCAAGTACCTGGACCCGCAGCTGCGTTCACCGGCCTTCGATCCCGGACGCAAGTACACCGTGCCGTGGCAGTCCGGCATCACCGGCATCGCGTACAACCACCGCAGGCTCGGCCGCGAGATACGCCATGTCTCCGACCTGTGGGCGAGCGACCTCAAGGGCCGGGTGACCCTGCTCTCCGGCCTGGACGAGGCCTTCGCGCTGCTCATGCAGGGCAACGGCGTCGACATCACCCGCTGGACCGCGGACGACTTCCACACCGTGTGCGACCAGGTCGAGAAGCAGATCGGCAAGGGCCAGATCCGCCGCTTCACCGGCAACGACTACATCAAGGATCTCTCCAGCGGCGACGTACTGGCCTGTCAGGCCTACTCGGGCGACGTCATCCAACTCCAGGCCGACGACCCCGACATCCGCTTCGTCGTCCCCGAGGAGGGCGCCGAGCTCTGGTCGGAGTCCCTGATGATCCCCAACCTGGCCCGCCGCAAGACCAACGCCGAGCGGCTGATCGACTACTACTACGAGCCCGAGGCCGCCGCCGAACTCGCCACGTGGGTCAACTACGTCTGCCCCGTCCCCGCCGCCCAGGACGTCCTCGCCTCCGCCAAGGACGAGGAGACGGCCGCCCTGGCCGAGGACCCGCTGATCTTCCCGGACACGGCGATGCGCAAGCGGCTGGCGATCGCGCGGGACATCACTTCCGGGGAGCGGGTGGAGTTCGCGAAGCGGTGGAACTCTATTGCGGGGTTGTAGAAGTAGTCGATCAGCTGGTCGTGCTCGGTTCCGGCGGGGTGGGGTCGGCCGGGCTGGTGCGGAGCATGGCCTTGTGGAGGGCTTCATGCTCGGGTGACGGGGGCAGCGGGCCGCGGGCCGGGGCCTCGAAGGACTGGATGAACAGGGCGACGACGCGTCGCCAGGCTTCGGGGGCGGCGTCACCGGTGGCGTTGACGACGCCGGCGTTGGCCATGTGGATCAGGACCAGGTCCGAGGGGTCGAAGTCCTCGCGCAGTCGGCCTGCGGCCTTGGCGCGGTCGATGAGTCGAACCATGCCCTCGTATGCCTCGTTGCGACGCTCCTCCATGGCCTTGGCGGTGGGGAAGGACGTGGTCAGTACGTCGGCGAAGCCCTGGTCGGCTGCCTGCATCGCGCCGGCGGTCTCGATGTAGCCGACGAAGCCGTGCCAGGGGTCGGGGTCGTCGAGGGCGACGGCGACCGCGTCGGCGTAGGCGTCCATGCGGTCGGCGAAGACGGCGGCGACCAGTTCCTCCTTGGTGGGGAAGCGCCGGAACATCGTGGCGATTCCGACCCCGGCCTCGCGGGCCACGGACGCCATGGACGCGCCCAGCCCGTCGCGCGCGAAGACTTTGCGTGCGGCGGCGATGATCCGCCCCCGGTTGCGCTCCGCGTCGCTGCGCAGCGGCTGGGGAGCGGGGCCGTCGGGATGCTGGGAGCCGGGGGTCATACCGGTCACCCTACCAATCGGATTGCCCTATCCAGTTTCGGTGATACTGTGGTCGCGGCGAACCGGATAGGCCTATCCGGATCTTGAATTGGATAGGCCTATCCGGATCCATTCGCCTGATCCATCGCTTGATCCATCCACTTGATCCATCCAGTTGTCCACGAGATTTCGAAAGGGTCGCTGTGACCAGCATCGCCATCATCGGAGCCGGCCCCCAGATGGGCCTGGCCATCGCCCGTACCTTCGGCAAGGAGGGCTTCGACGTCGCCCTGATCTCCCGCAACCGCGAGAAGCTCGACGGCCTCGTCGGCACGCTCGCGGCCGAGGGCATCACCGCCGCCGCGTTCCCCGCGAGCGTTCTCGACCACGACGGCCTCACCCAGGCCCTCAAGGACGCCGCCGACCGGTTCGGCGGGATCGACGTCCTGGAGTACTCCCCGCTCGACATCGCATCCACTGCGCTGGCCACGCCGTCCGAGAGCGACCCCTCCCACATCCAGGACCAGATCGAGTTCCAGCTCTACGGGGCGATCGCCGCCACCAAGGCCGTACTGCCCGCGATGCGCGAGGCCGGCGCCGGCACCCTGCTCTACACCACCGGCGCCGGTTCCCTCGACCCTCTGCCCCTGGTCGGCAACGTCAACGCGGCCGCCGCGGCGCTGCGTAACTGGGCGGTCAACCTGCACAAGGAACTGGACGGCACCGGCATCCAGGCCGCCCACATCGCCATCGACGTGGCACTCGGCGGCTCCTCCATCGACCCCACACTCAAGGCGGCCACCGCCGAGGACGTCGCACCCGTCTACTGGGAGTTGCACACGGCCAAGCGCGACCAGGGCGAGGTCGTCGTCAGGGGCTGATGTCGCGTCAGCGAGGGACGAGCTTCAGGGTCGTGTCCCGCGAGGCCACCATGGGGTCGACGTAACTCGCGCCGTACCGGCCGTACTTGGTGCGGTAGGCGGCGTCGATACGGTCGTTGACGCCGGGGTCGGTGACCTCGGTGAGGGTGACGTCCTTGGCGACGCCGCCGGAGCGGATACGGCCCTCGTGGCTTTGCCGGGCGGCGCGGTACCAGGCGCCGGCGCTGCCGCGGAAGGAGCGGACGTACAGGTCGTCGCCGTCACGGACGACCCAGATCGGCACGGGTGTGCGTGGTGTTCCGTCGCGGCGTGAGGGGGCCATCTGAAGTTCCTCGGCGTGCTCGATCCGCGTCAGCTCGTCGTTCGTCCAGGTCGGCATGGCTTGTCTCCTTCGCCACCGTGCAACGGCGTTCGCCACCGTGCAACGGGGGTGTGCGTTCGTGGGCGGGGGCACGGCTGGGGCAGCGACGCCCACGAGGCGGCCAGGTGGCCAGGTGGCCAGGCGGTCGGGCGGTCGGGCGGTCGGGCGGTCGGGCGGTCGAGGGTCAGGGCTTGAGGAGGGTCTTGATGGCTCGGCGCTCGTCCATCGCCTTGTAGCCTTCGGCGACCTGGTCCAGCGGGAGGGTGAGGTCGAAAACCTTGCCCGGGTTGATGCGGCCGGACAGGACCAGGTCGATCAGCTCGGGAAGGTAGCGGCGGACGGGGGCGGGGCCGCCGCGCAGGCCGACCTGGGAGAAGAACAGCTCCAGGCCGTCCACCGCGACGTCGTGCGGGACGCCGACGAAGCCGACGCTGCCGCCCGGGCGGGTCGCGTGCAGGGCCTGCCGCATCGATTCGGCGGTGCCCACGCACTCCAGCACGCTGTCGGCGCCGATGCCGCCGGTCAGCTCCTTGATCCGGGCGATGCCGTCCTCGCCGCGCTCGGCCACGATGTCGGTGGCGCCGAACTCGACGGCCAGCTTCTGCCGGGACTCGTGCCGGCTCATGGCGATGATCCGCTCCGCGCCGAGTTCCTTCGCGGCGATGACCCCGCACAACCCGACCGCACCATCGCCCACCACCACGGCCGTCGAGCCGGGCTTGACCTCGGCGGCCAGCGCGGCCCACCAGCCGGTGCCCATCACGTCGGAGACGGCCAGCAGGCCGGGCACCAGCTCGGCGTCCGGGTGTTCGGCGGTGGCGACCAGGGTGCCGTGGGCGTTGGGGATGCGCACGTAGTCGGCCTGGCAGGTGCTCATGAACTCGCGGTTGAGACAGCTCGACTGCCAGCCCTTCCGGCAGTTGGCGCAGGTGTTGTCGGAGGTCGCGAAGGAGCCGACGACGAACTGGCCGGGCTTGACGTGGGTGACCTCGGGCCCGGTCTCCTCGACGATGCCGACGTATTCGTGGCCCATCGGGTGCGGGTCGCCGATCGGCTCCGCGCCGCGGTAGGGCCACAGGTCCGAGCCGCACACGCAGGTGGCGACCGTACGGATGATCGCATCCGTCGGCTTGAGGATCTCGGGCTCGGAGACGTCCTCCACCCGGATGTCACCGGGGGCGTGGATCATGGTTGCTCGCATTGTCTTTCTCCTGATGCGTTTTTCGGGTGGTGGGGGACCTGCTGTGCTTCTGCAAGCCCGCAGCGGTGTCACCCGGGCGTGCAAAATAATGGCCGGTCTCTGACTCCGTCACCGCCCGCAGGGCGCGTACAGAGGAGAATTCCACTCCAAGGCAGGCGTATCCAAGGATAAAATCCTCCTACCCAGCCGAGTGGCCGGACAGCGCTTCGCGAAGGTTCCCGAGTCGCGCCCACGAGGTGAATTGACCAGGATTCCAGGGACGAATCCTTCCTACCTGTGCGGTTGAATTCCGTGCCAGGCTTTCAGAGCGCGATTCACCCATCCCTTTTCGAGGAGTAATACCTCCATGTCCTCCACCTCCCGCCCCGCGGTCGCCGTCGCTTTCCATTCCGGTTACGGCCACACCGCCGTCATCGCCGAGGCCGTGGCGCGCGGTGCCGCGGAAGCCGGTGCCGAGGTGATCTCCGTCGCCGTGGACACGATCACCGACGAACAGTGGGCTCAACTGGACGCCGCCGACGCGATCATCTTCGGTGCCCCCACCTACATGGGCACCGCCTCCGCCGCCTTCCACGCCTTCGCCGAGGCCAGCAGCAAGCGCTGGTACACCCAGACCTGGGCCGACAAGATCGCCGCCGGCTTCACCAACTCCGGTGCCAAGAACGGCGACAAGTCCTCCACCCTGGGCTACTTCTTCACCATGGCCGCCCAGCACGGCATGCACTGGATCAGCCTCGGCGTGCAGCCGGGCTGGGCTTCCACCGAGGGCAGTGAGGACGACATCAACCGGCTGGGCTACTTCGTCGGTGCGGGCGCCCAGACCCCGGTCGACGCCGGCCCGGAGGCGGTCCACAAGTCCGACATCGCCACCGCCGAGGGCCTGGGTGCCCGCGTCGCGCGGCAGACCGCGTATTTCCTGGCCGGGCGTAGTGCCCTCACCGCCTGAGACGGGCCGCCCGCACACCTCGCACACCTCCAAGGACGCAGTCTCGACGGGTGGCGACGCCACCAGGGGCACCCGTCCAGGGACAGATCTCTCCCCCTGACAACGCCGGTCTCCAGTGTCAAGGTGAGGGCATGAACCGCGATCCTCACCGCCATGACCTGGGGGATTTCCTGAAGGCGCGCCGCGCCGAGCTCGCCCCTGCCGCCGTAGGCCTGCCCGACGGCGGCTCGCGGCGCGTCGCGGGCCTGCGCCGTGAGGAGGTCGCCGTCCTTGCGGCGATCAGCACCGACTACTACGCCCGCCTCGAACAGGGCCGTATCCAGCCCTCGCAGTCCGTGCTGGAGTCTTTGGCCCGCGTCCTGCGCCTGGACGACGACCAGCGCGCCTATCTGTATGAGCTCGCGTCCAAGGAGGATTTCCGGCCGCCCCGCCGCCGACCGCGTCCCACGGCACAGCCGCAGTTGCAGCGCATGCTCGACGACATGGCGCACACCCCCGCCTTCGTGATCGGGCCGCGCACCGAGATCGTCGCCTGGAACGCCATGGGCGCCGCCCTGATCACCGACTTCGGAAAGATCCCGGAGAAGCAGCGCTACTACATCAGGCTGCTCATCACCGACCCCACGATGCGCGAGCTGTACGCGGACTGGGAGGGCGTCACCAGGCTGGCCATCGCCCAGATGCGCATGCACAACACGAACAACCCCGGGGACGCGCAGCTCGCCGCCCTGGTGGGCGAACTCTCGGTCCGGGACGAGCAGTTCCGCCAGTGGTGGGCCGCCCACAACGTCGCCGTCCGGGACACCGGGACCAAGCACCTGCGCCACCCCGTCGTGGGGGACCTGCACCTCGACTGGAACGCCGTCACATGGGCCGCCGACCCCGACCTGCAGATCATCGTCTGGACCGCCGAATCCGGCACCCCGACCCACGACAGCCTGCGCCTGCTGGCCTCCTGGGCGGCCGACCCCAGCCGCTCGACCAGCGACAGCTCCGCCTGACCGTCACCCGGGTACCCCCAGTGCCCGGCCATACAACTACTTCGGCGAGCACCGCGGGATCGCCGTCGCCCGGTTCGACGAGCACATCCGCTGACCAGGCGCCTGGAAGCCGGTGCGCTCCAGGACGGCCTGGTCGAGGCGGTCGTAGATGCTCCTGTTTTCCCGGCGGATTTCTTATGTCGGTGTGTCTTCCGCCCATATTGCTCGACCTGCTCCGGGAATCAGGAGGGAGAGGAAACTCAAGGGAAAGCAAGGGGGGACAAAAATCTCCCTGTCATGGGCGGTGCCCGTGGTGCAAGACTTCCCGAGTGATCAGCTGCCTCGTCGAGGCGAGCGGTCACCCTGTTCCACGCGGTGGCGTCGACCCCGTTGCCTTGTCTTCCGCTGGTGTACGCGACTGATCCGTCCGTGACGCAAAGGCGAATGTATGTCCTCTGAACTCCCTGAATCTGCTCTTCCTCCCCCCACCGGGGCCAATGAGTCCACCTCGGGGCCCAGCAGGCGCGCCGTCATCGCCACCAGCGCCGCGGTGGGCGGCGTCCTGGTCGCTGGAGCCACCGTCCTCGCCGGCTCCGAGGAAGCCACGGCCGTCGGGGCGGCGCCCTCCAGCCGTCTCTCCCTGACGGTCAACGGCACCCGCCGGACCGTCACGGTGGACAACCGGACCTCACTGCTGGATCTGCTGCGTGAGCACTTCGGGCTGACCGGTTCCAAGAAGGGCTGCAACGCCGGAGCCTGCGGGGCGTGCACGGTGCTGGTCGACGGGCACCGGGTCAACTCCTGCCTGACGCTCGCCGTGCGGCTGCAGGGGGCCGAGGTCACGACGATCGAGGGACTGTCCGAAGGCGACCGGCTCCACCCGCTGCAGCAGGCGTTCATCGACCAGGACGCCTTCCAGTGCGGCTACTGCACCCCCGGCCAGATCGTCTCGGGCGTCGGCTGCATGGAGGAGGGACACACCGGTTCGGCGGAGGAGATCCGGGAGTGGATGAGCGGCAACATCTGCCGTTGCGGCTGCTACGTCAAGATTGTGCGCGCGGTCGAGCAGACCGCGGGCCGGAGTTAAGGAGCGGCCCGTGCATCCCTTCGCCTACACCCGGGTGTCCGACACTCGCGAGGCCCTCGACGCCGGCCGGCGCGGCGGGCGTTACATCGCCGGGGGTACCACGCTGGTCGACCTGATGCGGGAGACCGTCGAGCGGCCCGAGAGTCTGGTCGACATCTCCGGCCTGCCGCTGCGCGAGGTCACCGTCACCGCACGCGGGGGCCTGCGCATCGGCGCGCTGGTGCGGATGGCCGAGGCCGCCGCCCACCCCAAGGTGCGCACGCTGTACCCCGTCGTCTCCCAGGCGCTGGAGCTGAGCGCCTCGGCCCAACTGCGCAACATGGCCACCATCGGCGGCAACATCATGCAGCGCACCCGCTGCACCTACTTCCGTGATGTGACCGCCGACTGCAACAAGCGTGAGCCCGGCTCCGGTTGTGCGGCCCGGGACGGCTTCAACCGGATGCACGCGATCCTCGGCAGCTCCGACGCCTGTGTGGCCACCCACCCCTCCGACGTCGCCGTGGCGTTCGCGGCGCTGGAAGCGACCGTGCACCTGCTCGGTCCGGGCGGGGAGCGTCGAGTGCCCTTCACCGACTTCCTGTTGCGCCCGGGCGGCACTCCGAACCGTGAACAGGCCATCAGGCAGGGAGAGTTGATTACGGCTGTCGAGATCCCGGCACATCCGCGTCCGCTCAAGTCGGGCTATCTGAAGGTCCGTGACCGGCAGTCGTACGAGTTCGCCCTCACCTCCGCCGCCGTCGCCTTGCACATGCGGGGCGGGGTGATCCGCGAGGCGAGGGTCGCGGCGGGCGGTGTGGCCACCGTGCCGTGGAAGCTGCCCGCGGTCGAGCGGGCCCTCATCGGCGAGCGCCCCTCGGACCGGCTGTGGGCCGAGGCCGCCGGCCACGCCGCCGACGGCGCCCGCCCCCTCCAGCACAACCGGTTCAAGGTCGAGCTCCTGAAACGGACCGTCGAACGCCAGCTGCGCACCGTAGGAGAGATGGAATGAGCCCCCAGCCGCAGGCGGCCGTAGGCGCACCGCTGTCCCGGGTGGACGGCCGGCTCAAGGTCACCGGCAAGGCGGAGTACGCCTCCGAGCACGACGGTAACGGTGTCGTGCACGCCGTCATCGTCGACGCGAGCATCGGACGAGGCCGCATCACCTCCATCGACACGCGCGCCGCCGAGAAACATGCTGGTGTGCTGCGGGTGATTCATCACGGCAACGCGCCGAAGCTGCCGTACCGCGACAACTCCGGCTCCAACAACCCGGCCGGGCGCAGACTTCGGGTGTTCCAGGACGACCGGGTGCTCTTCCACGGCCAGCCCGTCGCCGTCGTGGTGGCCACCACCCTGGAGGCCGCGCAGCACGGGGCGAGCCTGGTCAAGGTCCGCTACGACGCCGAGCAGCCCTCGACCGACCTCGCCGAGGCCGAGCCGGGCGAGCCGACCCGGTACGCGCGCGGGGACGCGGAGGCCGGCCTGCGCTCCTCGGCCGTACGGCTGGATCTGACGTACGAACTTGCCCGCAACCACCACAACCCGATGGAGCCGCACGCCACCATCGCCCGCTGGGACGGCGATCGGCTCACCGTGTGGGACAAGACCCAGTGGGTCATGGGCACACACGACGAGATCGCCGCGGTCTTCGACCTGCCGGCGGACGCGGTGCGGGTCATCAACCCGTTCGTCGGTGGCGGGTTCGGCAGCGGGCTGCGCTGCTGGCCGCACACGATCGTCGCGGCTCTGGCCGCGCGGGTGACACGTCGGCCGGTCAAGCTGGTGCTCAGCCGCAAGCAGATGTACTTCGGCACCGGGTTCCGGCCCGCGTACGAGTACCGTCTGCGGCTGGGCAGCGACCGGCGCGGTCGGCTGAACGCCGCGATCCACGACATCGACGCCGAGACCTCGTCGTACGAGACGTTCACCGAGGCGGTCATGTCGGCCGGGCAGATGCTCTACAGCACGCCCCACGTCCGTCAGGCGTACCGGACGGTACCGCTGGACGTGAACACCCCGATCTGGATGCGCGGGCCAGGATTCGCGTCGGCGTCCTTCGTGATCGAGTCCGCCATGGACGAGCTCGCGCACGAACTCGGCGTCGACCCCATCGAGCTGCGCCGGCGCAACGAGCCGAGCGAGGACGAGTCGACCAGCGAGCCGTTCTCCACCCGGCGGCTGAGCGAGTGCTACACGGTCGGGGCACGTGAGTTCGGCTGGGACCGCCGAAACCCGAGGCCGCGCTCGACGCGGGACGGGGACTGGCTGATCGGCCTGGGCATGGCCGCCGGTGTGTACGACCCGGGACGGTTTCCCGCACAGGCCCGGGCCCGGCTGGATGCCGACGGCACCGCCGTGGTCGAGGCGGCGACCAGCGACATGGGGCCGGGTACCTACACCTCGCAGACCCAGGTGGCCGCGGACTCGCTCGGTTTGACGATGCGCACGGTGACCTTCCGGCTCGGCGACTCTCTCTATCCGCCGACCTCGCCGCACGGCGGCTCGGCGACGATGGCCAGCGTCGGATCGGCCGTCGTCGACGCCTGCAACCAGGTGCGGCGGCAGGCGATCCGGCTGGCCGTGGCGGACCGGGAGTCGCCGCTGTACGGGGTCAACGCCGACGACATCGTCGTACGCAGCGGCCGACTGCACGTGAAGAACAACCCGGCGCACGGGGAGACCTACAAGAGCCTGCTGGCCCGCAACAACCGTTCCTACCTTGAGGCCAACGGCTCCTACAACGGACCGGGAAGCGACCGCTCCGCCTACTTCGCCTACAACGCCACCTTCGCCGAGGTCGCCGTGGACGCTGACCTGGGGCTGGTGCGGGTGCGGCGGATGCTCGGCGTGTACGACGCGGGCCGGATCATCAGCCCGAAGCTCGCCGAGAGCCAGGCGTTCGGCGGCATCGTCGGGGGCATCGGCACGGCTCTGCTGGAGCACACGGTCACCGACCACCGCGACGGGCGGATCGTCAACGCCGGCCTCGCCGACTATCTCGTGCCCGTGAACGCCGACGTGCCCGAGATCAGGGCGATCTACCTCGACGGCGAGGACAACGCGGGCAACCTGCTCGGCGTCAAGGGACTCGGCGAGGTCGTCCAGGTGGGCGTGGCCGCCGCGATCGGCAACGCGGTGTTCAACGCCACCGGCCGTCGAGTACGCCAACTGCCCATCACCGCCGAGGCGTTGCTCTGAAGCCGACGGCTCCATAGCCGGGTCCGGCGGCCGAGCCCCCGTACGGCTTGCCGGGCCCGCCCACCTACTGCGACAGCGATCGTCTGCTCTGGAGAGCTCTGGAGATCCCTCATGCTGAACATCGCGGACACACTGCACCGCTGGTGCCGCGAAAGGCGCCCCTTCGCCCTGGCCACCGTCGTCGACGTCACCGGCAGCGCACCCCTGCCCATCGGTACGTCGCTCGCGGTGGACGAGGATGGCGACGCCGTCGGCAGCATCTCCGGCGGCTGTGTCGAGGGCGCGGTGTACGAGCTGTGCCGACAGATCCTCCACGACCGAGGCGCTCCCCGGCGCGCGTGGTTCGGCTATTCCGACGACGACGCCTTCGCCGTGGGGCTGACCTGCGGCGGCGAACTCGATGTGCTCGTGCAGCGTGTCGACCCCGCCACTCGGCCGCATCTCGGTGCGGCGCTCGCCGAGACGGTCGAAGGGCGGCCCGCCGCCGTGGCCCAGGTCGTCGACGGGCCCGACAGGCTGCTCGGCGCCACGCTGAGCGTGCTCGGCGACAGCTGGATCGCCGATGACGCGCTGGCCGCAGAGGCGACCTGCCGGACGATGGCGGACCGGGCCGCGGCTCAGCTCAGGGCCGGACGCACCGCGCGCGTCTCCCTCGGCGCGGACGCGGACACCTGCCCCGAGCCGCTCTCGGTCCTTGTCCATACGGCCGCCACCCGCCCCCGCATGCTGATCTTCGGCGCCACCGACTTCGCCGCCGCGCTCAGCCGGGCGGGCCGGTTCCTGGGCCACCACGTCACGGTGTGCGATGCGCGACCGGTCTTCGCCACGGCGGCCCGGTTCCCGGACGCGGACGAGGTGGTGGTCGACTGGCCCCATCGCTATCTGTCGCGCACGACCGTGGACGCCCGTACCGCGATCTGCGTCCTCACCCACGACGCCAAGTTCGACGTCCCCCTGCTCCGGCTCGCTCTCGACCTGCCCGTCGGCTACGTCGGCGCCATGGGCTCCCGGCGCACCCACGACGAACGCCTGGACCGCTTGCGCGAAGTCGGCGTCGCCGAACAGAAGTTGGGCTTGTTGCACTCCCCGATCGGCCTTGATCTCGGCGCCCGCACTCCGGAGGAGACGGCCATCTCCATCACCGCCGAGATCATCGCCGGCGCGCACCGGGCGAGTGGCTTGCCTCTGGCGCGGCTCAACGGCCCGATCCACCGCGATTCCGGGGTGGTACCGGAGTCGGCGCGGCATGCGTGAGCAACGGTCTGGTCAGGCGGGAGGGGGAGAGGCCGGCAGGTTCTGGTCGGCGGCCCAGGACGCGAGGATGCGCAGCCGCTCGTGGGTGGGGGAGCCGGGGGCCGCGGTCCACACGGTCAGGTGCTGGTCCGGGTCGGTATTCGCGGTCAACGTGTCCCAGTCCAGGACGAGTTCGCCGACGACCGGATGGTCGAGGGTCTTGGTGCCCACGGTCCGTGCGGCGACCTTGTGGTCGCCCCACCACCGGGCGAACTGCTTGTCCCGCAGGGACAGTTCACCGACCAGCTCGATGAGCCGAGGGTCCTCGGGATACTTCGCGGCTTCCATGCGCAGCTGGGCGACGGCGATCTGCGCGGAGGTCTCCCAGTCGGCGTAGAGGGTGCGCATGGCCGGGTCGGTGAACTGGATCCGCGGGTAGTTGCGGTGCTTCTCCGGGACGCGGGAGAAGTCGGTGACCAGCGCCGCCGCCAGCGCGTTCCAGGCCAGGATGTCCCCACGGCGGCCCTGGACGATGGCCGGGGTCGCGGTGAGATCGTCCAGCACGCGCTGCAGCTGCGGCTGGACCTTCTGCCGGCCTCGGCTCCGGGGGCGTGTGCTGGTCTTGCCGGCGAGCTGGAAGAGGTAGCCCCGCTCGTCGTCGTCCAGATGGAGCACCCGGGCCAGGATGTCGAGGACGGGCGCGGAGGCCTGCATGCGTCCTTGTTCGAGGCGGGTGTAGTAGTCGGTGCTGATGCTGGCGAGCTGTGCGACCTCCTCGCGGCGCAGCCCGGCCACCCGCCGAGGCTGTCCCGTGTCGGGCAGGCCTACGGTGCGCGGGCTGAGCTCGGCACGGCGCTTCTTGAGGAATTCTCCCAGCTCGTTGAGGGGAACCTTGCTGGTCATGCCGCTCAGCATGACACCGATCACGTCCGAGGAAGGAGGGAGAGATTACTCCCAGGATGTCGTCCTCCCCGGACACGTTTGCCCGCTTCTCGCCGTGGCCGTCGCGTGTGAGGCTCGACAGGTCACGGATATCCGCCCTCGGACCGCCCCTGCCTCGCCAAAGGACGCACCATGACGACCTTCGCTCTCGTCGGCGCCGGACCCGGCCTCGGTCTCGCCACCGCTCGCCGCTTCGGTTCCGCCGGCCACGCCGTCGCGCTCATCTCCCGCAACGCCGAGAAACTGGAGGCACTGACCGCCGAACTCACCCGCGACGGCATCCGGGCAGAGGGCTTCACCGCCGACGTCCTGGACGCCGAGTCACTGGACGCCGCCCTGTACACGGCCGCGAAGGCGCTGGGGCCCGTCGAGATCCTCCAGTACAGCCCCGTGCCCCACGCCGACTTCATGAGGCCGGTCCTGGACACCGGCGTCGACGACCTCGACGCGCCGCTGTCCTTCTCCGTCAGGGGTCCGGTCACCGCGGTCAACGCCGTCCTGTCCGGCATGCGCGCCCTCGGCCGCGGCACGTTGCTGTTCGTCAACGGCGGCAGCGCCGTACGCCCGCACCCCGAGCGGGCCGGTACGTCGATCGCCTTCGCCGCCGAGAGCGCCTACGCCCGCATGCTCCACGACGCCCTGGCCCCGGAGAACATCCACGCCGCCCAGCTGATCATCCCCGGCGCGATTCGGCCCGACGCCGAGCACAGCAGTCCCGAGGTCCTGGCGCGGCGCCTGTACGACATCCACCTCAAGCGGGACGGCTTCCGCCACTACGCCGAGCCCCTGCCCGACTGACGCTCCTGGCGGATCCCGTGACCCTGACCACCCGTTCCGGCCTTGCCCGCGCCGTCCCGACCGCCTTACTGCTCGCGCTGACCGCCTGCACGGACGACGCACCGCCGCCTTCCCCGTCCTCCTCCGCCTCCACGCCACGACGCACCCCCGCAGCGACGGCCACGGCACCCGCCGCGCCGTCCGACGACAAGGGCACCGCCATGACCATCCGGCTCACCCTCGACGGCCACCGGGTCGACGCCACGCTGAACGACAGTGCGACGGCCCGCGACTTCGCCGCCCTGCTCCCGCTCACCCTGAACCTGAGCGACTTCCACCAGACGGAGAAGATCGCCGATCTTCCGAGCCGACTGTCCACCTCCGGCGCACCCGACACCGCCGAAGCCAAGCCCGGTGACCTGGCCTACTACGCGCCCTGGGGCAACCTGGCCCTCTTCTACCGCGGCAGCGGCTCCAGCGACACAGGCCTGGTCATCCTCGGCCGCGTGAACGGCGACATCGAACGCCTCGCCACCGCCACCGAGGTCACCATCGAAGCCGTCTCCTGACCGGGCCCACTCCCGACTCTCAACTCTCAACGGGAGCAAGAACACGTGAACCCCGCCTACGACTTCACCGGCCAGGTCGCCCTCGTCACCGGCTCCGGTATGGGCCTGGCCACCGCCCGCGCCTTCGCGGAGGCCGGGGCGGCCGTCGCCCTCACCGACATCGACGAGGCCGCCCTAGACGCGGCCGTCAGGGCACTCATCGACGCCGGCCACCAGGCCCTCGCCCTCACCTGCGACGTCAGCGACGAGGACCAGGTCGCCGCGGCGGTCGACCGCACCGCCGAGACCTTCGGCCGCCTCGACATGGCCTACAACAACGCCGGGATCCAGATCCCGCCCAGCGACGCCGCAGAGGAACCCGCCGAGCGGTTCGACCGCGTGCACGCCATCAACCTCCGGGGCGTATGGGCCTGCATGAAGCACGAGTTGCGGCACATGCGCGCCCAGGGCAGCGGCGCCATCGTCAACTGCTCGTCCCTCGGCGGCCTGGTCGGCCTCCCCGGCCGTGCCTCGTACCACGCCTCCAAGCACGGGGTGATCGGCCTGACCACCAGCACGGCCCTCGAATACGCCCCGCGCGGCATCCGCATCAACGCCGTCTGCCCCGGCACCATCGACACCCCCATGGTCAGCGACATGATCGACAAGGGCGAGCTCGACCGAGCCGAAGCCGAGGCCAACCAGCCCATCAACCGCCTCGGCACCGCCGACGAGATCGCCCAGGCGGTCCTGTGGCTGTGCAGCCCCGGAGCGAGCTTCGTCCTCGGCGTCGCCCTGCCGGTTGACGGCGGTTACGTCGCCCGATGACGGCCCGTGGGGGATGTCGCCCGGTGACGGCCAGTGGGGATGACGACGAAGCCCGTCCCGGGGAGGAACCCGCCGCCGTGGAACCGCACGACCACGGGCCGATCGCCATAGCGCACGGCGCCCGGCCGGTGGGGGCCCTACCCGCCGGGTGGCGGGGGCGGACCGGACGGTCGTCGGATACTGCGGGCGCGGGCCGCTCGCCAACTTGGTCTCATGACCCAGAACGCAGACGACACGGCGCTCGCGGCGCCGATCAGCGCCCCGTCCGGGGCCGTGGGGAACGAACAGCACACGGCTCCCGAGACGGGCCGAGTCCCGGTCGGCCGTCTGATCGGCGTGGACCTGGCCCGGGGGCTCGCGGTGTTCGGCATGTACGCGGCCCACGTCGGCCCCGACCCCTCCCAGGGCGGCATCACCGGGCACCTCATGGAACTGGCGCACGGGCGGGCCTCCGCGCTCTTCGCCTTCCTGGCGGGCTTCTCGATCATGCTGATGACCGGCCGCCGTACCCCGAAGACGGGACGGGCGGGCCGGCAGGCGGTCGCCAAGGTCGTCATCCGGGCGCTCGTCCTGCTGGTGCTGGGCACCTGGCTGACCTCGATCGGCACCCCGGTCGAGGTGATCCTCGCCTTCTACGGCCTGTACTTCCTGCTGGTCCTGCCGCTGTACCGGCTCACCGCCGGGCCGCTGGCGGTGATCGCCGCGGCCAGTGCCCTGGTACTGCCGCAGATCCTGTACGTCGTCCAGCACGCCCTCCCCGCCGACGGCGCCGAGGGCGTCTGGGCCTGGCCCGCGGACGCCGACGGCATCGTCTCGCTCCTCTTCACCGGCAGCTACCCGGCCCTGACCTGGATCCCCTTCGTCATCGCGGGCATGGCGGTGGCCCGCCTCGACCTGGCCGCCACCGTCGTACGGACACGCCTCGCCCTCACCGGCGTCGCTCTCGCCGTCGTCGGCCACGGCGGCTCCTGGCTGGCCCTGCACCTGGTCCCGGGCGCCCTGACGAAGCTGGGCGCCGGAGGCTGGGGCGAAGGCGACTGGAGTGGGAGCGGCTGGGGCGGGGGCGGTTCAGCCGCGTCAGCCTGGTGGTCCGACACCTGGGGCAACCCCGACGGCAGCACCCCGGTCGGCCTCCTGGTCGCCTCGCCGCACAGTGAGACGACCCTGTCGATCCTCGCCAACACCGGCGTCGCGATAGCGGTCCTGATCGGCTGCCTCGCCGCCGTCGACGCCTTCCCCCGCTTCCACCGGGCCGCCCGTCCGGTGATCGCGGTCGGCTCCATGTCCCTGACCGCCTACGTCTTCCACATCGCCGGCATCCACTTCCTCGGCATCGAGGAGCTGCCCGGTCCCGCCCTCCATGTGCTGGTCGGCTTCATCGTCGCCATCACCGTGTTCGCCGCCCTCTGGTCGCGCCACTTCCGCCGCGGCCCTCTGGAGTGGGTGCTGGGCAAGGCCACCAAGCCCGCTGAACTGGTCCGCTGAACCAACCGCCCGACGCCCGCCGGAGCCGCTGCGGCCACCGCGGTCGCCGGGCACCGGAACGTACGTCCCGCTGAACCTCGGGTCCGCCGCACGGTCCGATGCCGGCCTGTCTCCCTGATTCCGGGCCGGAGTTGCAGGGATCTCGGGCGGAGACGGGCAGGAGAGGCCGCGCTGTCATGCTGTCGCACGCCCGCCGTGCCAGGTGGGCCCATGCGGTCACATGTCCATGCTTTTGGGCATGATCTCCTGAAAGAGACAGGAAGTTGAGACGCAGACGCAGCATGTCGTATGCGCGAGTTCCGGTGACCATGGCCGTCGCGCTGGCGGTGGCCTTCGGCGTCGGGACGACGCAGGCCTACGCCAATCCCCTGCCCCGTACGGCGAACGGGGAGCCGACTCCCCGGGCCTCCTCCGAGAAGAACACGAACCCGACCCCCCGACCCGACGCCATCCCCGAGAAGAAGCGCGCCGCGATCCTCGGCAAGGACTACCGGACCTCCACGGACCGGGCGTTCACCACCTCCGGCGACGGCACGGGCTTCCATGTGATGGTGGCCGACGAGAAGAACGGCTACCAGTGGAAGACGGCCGCCTCGCTGTCCGAGCCCGGGTTCGAGGCCGACACCTGGATCGGCAACGCCTGTGTGACGGAGTCCGGCAAGTACGCCGCCGTGGCGTACGCGCCGCGCACGTTCACCAACAAGCCGGAGCTGATGAGCCGCGGCGCCTTCACGGCCCTGGTGAACCTCACCAACGGCGAGGTGCGCAAACTGCCGTACACGGCGACGCTCGGCTACTTCTCGCCGGGCTGCGGCACCGGTGAGCAGGCGGTGTTCACCCAACTCACCGACGAGAACACCTCCGAGAAGGTGGAGACCCGCCTGGTCACCACCGACGCCCGCACGGGCAGGGCCGAGAAGGCGACGGTGGCCGGTCAGGTCACCTCGGCCGTCCCGGCGGGCGACCACATCGTGGCGGCCCGCGGCAAGGCGATCGTGCGGATCGACGGGGCGAGCGTGAAGACCGTCGCCCCCACGCACGCCGTGCCGTTCCAGCTCAAGCCGGACGCCGACGGCGGTGTCACCTTCATCGACCGACTGCCCGTAGCGAAGCAGGCGGGCAAGCAGGCTAGCCAGGAGGCGGGCAAACAGGCGGGCAAGCAGTCCCCGGCCGCCGACCAGGCCGCCGTCTCACGCGTCACCGAGCAGGCCGTCGAGACGGCCGACGGCAAGGCACGTGCCGCACAACTCGCCCAGGGCTCCCTCACCCGCTTCGACCTCGACCGGACCCCGCAGGGCGCGGTCTACGTCACCGGTGAGGCGAAGAACAAGGGTGCGTTACCGCGTGCCGTGCACAACCCTGGCGGCCTCGCCAAGGACGCCCGTATCTCCAGCCGGGGCGCGGCCGCGCTGACCACGGCCTGGGCCGACGGCAAGGACTCGCGGATCTCGCAGAAGGACGCCTTCTCGGCGCGCGGCGCCCGCATCACCATGAAGGCCCTGGACACCGGGAAGACGACGGTGCTGGACGCCGCTCCGGGCAACCGGATCGGCAGCGCCGGAGCGCAGCGGGCCGCGACCGCGCAGAGCCCGGCGCTCACCGGCAAGGCCGCCGCCTCCTCCTCCGGCAAGGCAGGCTCCTCCGGCAGGGCGTCGACGCTGGCGTCGCCCGTCGACGATGACCGCACCTGCTCCGTCCCCCGCAACGACCCCAAGAAGCAGGCCTTCCAGCCGACCCCGCGGCAGATCGAGTGGGCCGTGGACCAGGCGATCGTCGGCAACCTCAACGCCTCCGCGAGCCGGCCGGCGAACTGGAAGAACACCGGCATGGCGGCCTACGCGCCGCAGAGCCTGTTCCCGCTGACCTCCATGAGCGGCGGCAGCGGAGCCGACTGGCACGTTCCGGCCCAGGTGATGCTCGGTATCACCGCCCAGGAGTCGAACATGTGGCAGGCGACCCGGTTCGCCGTGCCCGGTGTCACCGCCAACCCGCTGATCGGCAACTTCTACGGCATCGCGTACGCCTCCGACGGCCAGCAGACCGATCCCTGGGCGATCAACTGGTCCAAGTCGGACTGCGGTTACGGCGTCACCCAGGTCACCGACGGCATGCGGCTGCCCGGCCATGGACAGCCCACGAAGACCGTCGTCCAGCAGGAGGCGATCGCCCTCGACTACGCGGCGAACATCGCCGCCGGCGTGAACATCCTGATCGAGAAGTGGAACCAGACCCGCGCCGACGGCATGCTCGTCAACGACGGTGCGCCCAAGTACATCGAGAACTGGTTCTACGCACTGTGGGCCTACAACAGCGGCTACTACCCGAAGGCCAACGCCGGGAACACCTCCGGCAAGTGGGGCGTCGGCTGGACGAACAACCCGGCCAACCCGCTGTGGAAGGAGAACCGCACCCCCTTCCTGGAGAACTCGGCCGGCGGGGACGACTACAGCCATGCCGCGCACCCGCAGGACTGGCCCTACGAGGAGAAGGTGATCGGCTGGGCGGCACGGCCGATCTCGGCGATGTTCAAGCCCGGTGACTTCCAGCCCGGCTACCGGGCCGCCTGGTGGAACTCAAACGCCTACCGCACCAGCGCCAAGCCGCCGATCGGCCTGTTCTGCGACAGCAGCAACGACTGCGACGCCTCGAAGATCAGCGAGGGCGCGAACAACAACACCGGCGGCGGCCCCTGTCTGCTGCCGGGCGACCCGAACGAATCCGACCCGCTCTACCTGAAGTGCTGGTACCACCAGCCCGCCGGCTGGAAGAACTGCACGTCCAGCGCCATGTGCGGCAATCCCATCCACCGGTTCGACACGACCTATCCGGAACAGGCGGACGCCAACTCCTATCCGCCGCAGTGCTCGGCCGACGTGCCCTCGGGCACCTACATCGTGGAGGACCTGGCCAACGGCATCACGCCCGCAGGATCCAGTGGCCGCTCATGCAGTTCGGTGTCGTCCGCCGGCTCGTTCGGCTTCGACTTCGGCAGCGCGTCGGCCCGTATCGACCTGCATCAGATCGGCGCGGGATACGGCAACCACTTCTGGTTCTCGCACACCAACAAGCAGGGCACCGCGGACGCGAGCCGGCTGCAGACCACCGGCACCTGGACGCTGAACAAGTCCGACCGCGGCTGGATGCGGGTGTGGGTTCAGCTGCCCGACCACGGCGCGCACACCCGCCAGGCGGTGTACCGGGTGGGCGGCTCCGACTCCACCGGCGCGAGCCGGGCCCTGCCGCAGCGGGTGGGGGCCAACAAGTGGGTGCCGATCGGCGTGTTCAACTTCACCGGCACGCCCACCATCTCCTTGTCGAACGTGACCCAGGACGGCAAGGGCACCGAGGACGTCGCCTGGGACGCGGTCGGCTTCCAGCCGCTGGCGAACAAGCCCACCCACCAGATCGTCGCGATGGGCGACTCCTACTCCTCGGGTGAGGGCGCCTCGGAGAACGGCGGCGACGACTACTACCCCGAGTCCGACTACTACGACGAGCAGCAGCCGGACACCGAGAACAAGTGCCACCGCTCCACGAAGGCCTGGTCGCGCCAGGCCGTGCTGCCGGGGGCGTCGAAGTCCATCGGGGCGATGGCGGACGACCGGGACTCCAGCATGGACTTCCAGTTCATCGCGTGCTCCGGTGCCCGCCACTACAACATCCTGCGCAGTGGTCAGTACGGCGAACTCGGGCAGCTCGACAAGGGCTATCTGGACCAGAACACCACGATGGTCATGCTGTCGATCGGCGGCAACGACGCCCGGTTCACCGACATCTTCATCCACTGCATCACGGCCTTCACCGTGTGCAACGACGACTCCATCGAGAACAAGGACCCCGACACCGGTGGGACGGTCGACGGGGAGACCGGGCCGATGGACCAGTGGGCACCGAAGTGGCTCCATGACCAGGTCCGGCCGCGTCTGGCCACCACGCTCAACGAGATCCACAAGCGGGCGCCGAAGGCGAGGATCGTCCTGATGGGCTATCCGGTGCTGCTTGAGGGCAACGGCCAGTGCATCCCGGGCGTCGGCACCGAGGAGGCGCCCTGGCTGAACGAGATGGCGAACATCATGGCCGGCGAGATGCAGGGCGCCGTCAACGACGCCAACAGTCAGTACAGCGCCAACGCGGTCTTCTCCGACCCTCGCGACGAGTTCGCCGGGAAGGCGATCTGTGGTGACCCCGAGTCGGTCCACGGCATCGTCCTGTCCGGTCACTCGAAGGCGGACAACCGCGACTGGGACTGGCTGCCGGGCAATGTGGCGCCGTCCATGAAGTCCTTCCACCCGAAGGTCTCCGGAGCCGGCCTGTACGCCGACGCACTGGAGCACACGCTCGGCTGATCACCGGCCGGCAAGGATCGAACGGGGTCTGAGTACGCGTGCTCAGGCCCCGTTCACCACCTCGTGAAACGGTGAGGGCATGACGAGGACCAGGGTCCCGCGCCGGCTGAAGGGCGTGCTGGTGTCGGCGGCGGCCGCAGCCCTCTGCTACTGGATCTGGACGGCGGCACGGGAGTGGGCCGATCGCGCTCAGGCCGGGCCCGACTCCAACTTCGGCTCCGGATTCCTTCCGGCGCTGCTGGCGCAGATCGCCGGCGTGGCGCCGATGCCGCTGCTGCTGTGGGCGGGGATGCGCGCGGTGCGCGAGCGGGGCAACCATCTGCTCGTGTTCGGCGGCGCGCTGGCCTGGCCGTTCGTCGGCGGCCACATCATCGAGGACGCGGGCGTCGCAGCCACCCAAACCGTCCTGTACTGCGCCCTGTTCGCCGCCCTCGGGGGCCTGCTGTCCCTCGCCGAGACACCGAAGAACTGAACGGCGGACAGGACAGGCCGAGTAGCGGCGTTGGACGAACGGCGCTCACGGCAGGCCGGGCGGTGGCATTGGACGAATGGAGCCCACGGCAGGCCGAGCCGCGGCGTTGGACGAACGGCGCCCACAGCAGGCCCAGTCGCCGCGTCAGATGAACGGCCCCCGGCGATGCACCGCCGTACGCCCCACCGTCGCCGCCAGTTTGCGCAGGCGGCGCCAGTCCAGGCGTGGGGCGCGCTGCGGGACGCCGGGGCGTTTGCGGGGGACGCGGACGCGCAGGGCGCCGGGGGTGATGCGGCAGTGCACCGGGGCGGGCAGCACGAGGGCCTCGCCGTCGATGCCGGCCTCGATCTCCGCGCGGTCGGCCTCGATGACCACTTCGGTCGCGGTGAGGATGGTCAGGCCGCTGGGCGCGGGGTCCAGAAGCAGTGCGGCGGCCTCGGCGGCGCTGTCCACCCTGATGCCCAGGACGCCGAGGACGGCCGCGTCGAGGCGGTCACGCCGGCCCAGCCCGAAGGGGTCGTCCGTGCGGTAGGGGTTGTTGCTGACCAGCACGGCGTGAGGGGCGTCGAGCGTCGTGCCCGACGCACGGGCCGTCAGTCGCGCGCCCTGCTGGCGGGTGAGCAGGTCGGGCAGCAGCTCCAGGCTGGTGCCGAGCTTGTCGTCGCGGTAGCCGGGGCTCTGCACGATGGCCGCGTACGCCCCGAAGGAGGCGTTGTTGACGAAGGGCCGGCCATTCGCGAACCCCAGGTCGACGCGCAGCTCCACACCGTCGGTGAGGGCGTCGAGGCAGGCGGCGGGGTCCTCGCGGTCGAGGCCGAGATCCATGGCGAAGTGGTTGCGGGTCCCGGCGCTGATCACCAGGAACGGGATGTCGTACGCGGCGGCCACGGCCGCGACCCGCGCCTGGGTGCCGTCCCCGCCCGCGACGCCCAGCAGGTCCGCGCCGTCCGCCACGGCCTTGCGGGCCAGGGCGGTGACGTCCTGGTGGTGATCGGGGTCGAGCAGGATCACCTCGGCGCCGAGCCGCTCGGCCTTCTCCTTGAGCGCGAAGCGGTCCACCTTCCCGCCGCCCGAGCGAGGGTTCATGATCAGGACCGCCCGCTGCGGCGGCACCGCCCTGCGCTCCCGCATCACCCGCACCCGGGTGCTGCCCGCGCCCCGCAGTGCGTACCGGCCGCTCCACACGGCCAGCGTCCACAGCGCCACGGACATCAGCAGCGCCCAGAACAGGGTGGCCGCGAACAGGGCGATGAGGGCCGCCGGCAGGGCCACGGCCAGGACGGCCGCCGCCCAGCGCACCGGACCGCGCAGGGTCAGCGTCCACCACACCGCGACCGCGCTGAGCCCCAGGCCCGCCGCTCCGGCCACCAGCAGCAGGACGCCGCCGACACCGCCGTAGGCGAGCGGCACGAGCACCGCGAGCCCCGCCGCGGCGAGCGCCGTGCGCGCCGCCCACCGCTGGGCCCGGTAGGCCCGCCCGCTCAAGTCCAGGCCCATGCGTCCTCCCTCGTCGGCGGACATCGTAGGTCCGGAGGGACGTGAACCGCACGGCGGCGGCCGGGAAGCGGGCCCCCTGCGGGAACTCTCTTTTGAACGCGTTCAAGTCCAGGCGTACGCTACCGCCATGAGCGACAGAGCCGCCCTGCTGAAGGGCATCCGTGTCTGGCTGGCCTTCTTCGTCGTCTGCCTGGTGCTCAGCGGCGCCACGGCCTTCCCCCTCGTCCATGAACTGCGCTGGACCGAGGACCTGTTGCGCGCCCTGTCCGTGCCGGAGCACCTGCCCGGTCTCATGGACTGGATCGAGCGCGTCCGGCACGGGCTCGACACCGCCGACGCCGAGCACCCCTTCCTCCTCTACGGCACGGACTGGCTGGCCTTCGCCCACCTCGTCATCGCGGTCGCCTTCTACGGCCCCTACCGCGATCCGGTCCGCAACATCTGGGTCGTCGAGTTCGGGATGATCGCCTGCGCCGGCATCATCCCGCTCGCCCTGATCTGCGGCCCGATCCGCGGCATCCCCTTCTGGTGGACGGTGATCGACATGTCGTTCGGCGTCTTCGGCGTCATCCCGCTGTATGCCGTACGGAAGCGGATCAAGCGGCTGGAGGCGCTGACGGCGCCGTCGGCGCCCCCGGTGGCCGTCGCCGTCAGCGGTTGAAGGCGGGGAAGGCGAAGCGCCGGGCGATGGCCTCGCCGTCGCCCCGGGCATCGGTGGAGTTGACCGAGTAGACCACGGTGCGGGACAGATCGCGGGTGGCCGCGACGACCGTGTGGTAGCCGGGCCGGGAGCCCGTCTTGGCCCAGACCGTCCGGCCGTTCAGCTGGAACGGCGAGAACGGCGCGCCCATCGTGGCACCCGGCACGTCCGGCACCGCGAACATCTCCTTCAGCTGCGGCTCGGGCACGACACGCCCCCGGAACACGCCCACCAGCAGCCGTTCGAGATCCGCGGTCGTCGAGATCATGTCCCCCGCCGCCCACCGGTCGGACATGTTCCAGTCGGTCACGTCGACCAGCCTGCCGTCGATCCACTCGTACCCGCGGTTGTGCGGACCGTGGACACGGGGGTCGGGGCCGTCGGGGAACGACGTGTGCCGCATGCCGAGCGGCCGGAAGATCCGTACGGCCGCCTGGTGGGCGTACGAGTCGCCGGTGACCTTCTCGATCAGCATGCCGAGCACCGTGTAATGGATGTTGCCGTAGTCCTGCCGCTCACCGGGGCCGTACTCGGGATCCGGGCCCTTGGCGACCGACGCGGCGACGACCTCCTCGGGCGTCAGCGTCTCGAAGCGGTGCGGGTACATCTCCTCGGTGGTGTCGCCGAGGGACGCCCCCGGCCGAAGCCCGCTGGTGAAGTTCAGCAGCTGCCGTACGGTGATGGGCGCGAAGTCCTTGGTGAGCAGGCCCGGCAGGTACTGCTGCACCGTGCCGTCCAGCGAGATCCGTCCCTCGGCGGCGAGTTGCAGCACCATCGCCGCGGTCACGATCTTCGTCGTGGAACCGGCCCGGAAGCGGGCGCTCTCCAGCGCCGGCGCCCCGCTTCTCATGTCCCGCACCCCGGCCACCCCGTGCCAGCTCCCCTTGCCGCCGACGCGGATCAGCGCGGCCGTCGCGTCCTGGTCGGGCAGCCCGGCGAGCGCGGCGCACAGGGCCTCGACGTCGGGGCCGTCGGGCGAGGCGGCCTCGATCGCCGCCGCGGAGCAGGAGGAGGCGGGCCGCGCGGACGCCGTCCCGGCCAGCGGCAGCGCGGTCAGGGTCAGGGCGAGCGCGGAGGTGAGAAGGGCGGGAAGCGGGCGTACGGGCATGGGCTGCTCCTGAGGTCGACGGGATGTGCGGCGAAGGTGCGTGATCATCGTCCGGCGCCCCGGCCCCGGCGGGATCGTCGCTGAGGAGGGGCCCGCACCCTGAAACGGCCCGGAGCAAGTGCCGTACGGAACAAGGGAGTTGTCAGGGATCGCCCCTACGGGCACTCGCTCGCCGAAAAAGTGTTATCGCCGCCCCCTTCACCGCGTCTCCACTCGCGTCCCTCCGTCCCCCACACCCCGGAGCACCCCCCATGCCTCGCCCGTACCGGAAGCGGAATGTGATCTCCGACATAGCCAACCGTGCAGGTCAGGCTGAGAAGGTGCGTACGGGCAGCAAGTGACCCGGGAGAGGACGCACGTGGACGAGGCAGCCGGCCGGCAGTGGCGCCCCACCATCGCGGCGGCGCAGGCCGGTGACCGGCAGGCGCTGGACGAGCTGGTCGAGGGCTGGCTGCCGCTGGTCTACAACGTGGTCGGACGCGCCCTGAACGGTCATGCCGATGTCGACGACGTCGTCCAGGAGACGATGCTGCGCGCCGTCGGCAACCTCGGCTCACTGCGGGACCCGGACAGCTTCCGCTCCTGGCTCGTCGCCATCGCCATGCGGCAGATACGCGACCGGGCGCGGCGCAAACAGCCCGTCCAGCTGGACGAGTCGGCCGCCCAGGAGGCCGCCGACTTCGCCGAACTCACCGTGCTGCGGCTCCAGTTGGAGGGGCAGCGGCGCGAGGTCGCGGAGGCGGTGCGCTGGCTGGACGACGAGGACCGGCAGCTGCTGTCGCTGTGGTGGCTGGAGGTCGCGGGCGAGCTGACCCGGCGCGAACTGGCCGCCGCGGCCGGGATCAGCAGACAGCACGCCGCGGTCCGCGTCCAGCGGGTGAAGGAACGGCTGGAGACCGCACGTGGCATCGTCCGGGCCCTCGACGGCGCCTGTCCCGGCCTGCGCGAGCTGACCGCCCGCTGGAACGGCCGCCCCGACTCGGTCTGGCGCAAGCGGCTGGCCCGGCACATCAGGGGCTGCGGCTACTGCGGCGACACCCGCGAGGCCGTCGTACCGGCGGAACGCCTCCTCGTCGGCATCGCGCTCGTCCCGATCCCCGTCGGCTTCACCCTCTCCCTGGCCCTCGGCGGCAAGACGGCGGTCGCGGCGACGGCCACGGCGACCTCCGTCGGCTGGTCCGCCAAGGTGATGGCCGCGCTCACCCAGCCCGCCGTGGTGGTCACGGCCGGCGCGACGTTGGTGGCGGGCGGCGCCTACGTCGTCACCCAGACCCCGGACGCCCCACCACGCGCCGCCGCCCCCACGACATCCAGCACGGCCAGGCCTCCGTCGCCCACCCCACCGGTGTCACCGTCGGCGACGCCCCCGCCGTCACCGTCACCGTCGCCGTCCGCGACGAAGAAGACCGAGCTGTACGGCACGGTCGTCGACGCCGTCGACCGGGCACCGGACCCGAACACCAAGCCCGCCGCCCTGCCGCGCCGCCCCGAGTCCGGCGTCACCAGCACCGGCGGGGCGCACGCCGTGATGAACCACCGCGGCGACAGCGTCACCCTCACCGGCCGGGGCTACGTCCTCGTCCGCTGGCAGATCTCGCCGCAGTACCGGGCGGGCGGCCTGGTCATGCCCGCCTGGACCGGACTGAAGGGCGAGCTCTTCCATGTCGCCTCCGGCGGCGGCCGCCGGATGGACGACCGCGTCAGCGACAGCGACGCCTCCGCCACCGGCATGGGCAGTTCGGCCACCGGCTTCACCGTCCTGCCGTCCGGCGCCCAGCAGATGTGGCAGAACGAGTGGTTCTATCTCGACGGCGGCGTCACCCTCACCGTGAACGAACGAGGCGCCGACTACGGCCTCAGCGTCTTCCCGTCGGACTGGGACGCCGTGAACAAGGACATCAACCTCGGGCCGCCCGACGGCGCGATCCGCTACGGCCTGGTCCGCGACACCGGCAAGGACGACACACCCGTCCCGCAGTACCTCACGCGCGCGACCCCCGCGGACGCGGCGACCGTGCCCCAGGAGTCCGGGGTGCGGCGCTCCTGAGCCGCACTCAGCCCGTGGCCGCGCTCAGCCCGTCGCCGTGCGCAGCCCCAGGAGGACGTCCAGGCGGTTCGTCGTGATCGAGTCGACACCGGCGTCCAGGAGACGGCGCATGGAGCGGCGGGTGTCCGGGGTCCACACGGAGAGCAGATAGCCGTCGCGGTGGACGCGCTCGGCGAGGGCGTGATCGACCAGACCGAAGCGGTAGTTGAGCCAGTGCGGGCGCACCGCGGCCAGCAGCGCGGGGCGCGGTGGCGCCAGCGTCGTCCAGGTCAGGGCGATCTCGGCGGCCGGGTCGGCCTCCCGCACGGCGAGCATGGCGGTGGCGTCCGCGCAGTAGTACACGCGGTCCTGGGCCCCGCACTCCCGCACGACGTCCACGATCCGGCGCGCCGCCCGCACATCGGGTGTGCCCGGCAGATCGAGCATCACCCGGCTTCCGTCGCACACCGCCAGCGCCTCCTGGAGCGTCGGCACCCCGCCCGCCGTGAGCCCCCGCACCTCGGCCGCCGACAGCGCGAGCAGCGGCCGGTCCTGCTCCCACAGCCGCTTCAGCGTGTCGTCGTGCAGCAGCACCGGGACGCCGTCCCGGGTGAGCCGTACGTCGATCTCCACCGCGTCCGCGCCGAGTTCGAGCGCGGAGCGCAGTGAGTCGAGCGTGTTCTCGCGGACACGGTAGGGGTCGCCGCGGTGGGCGACGGCGGTCACGTTCTGCATGAGGACATTCTGGGGGTGCGGTGGCGGGGCGGGGTGCTCCGGGCGCGCGGGTTGCGCGGGTTGCTCAGGGAGCGAGCCACCCGGCGGTGTACGTGTCGATCTCCTCCGCGATCCGGGCCTTGCCGGGCTCGTCGAGGAAGGACGCGGTCACGGCGTTCTTCGCGAGGTCGGCCAGGCCGCGTTCGTCGAGGTCGAGGAGGCGGGCGGCGACCGCGTACTCGTTGTTGAGGTCGGTGCCGAACATGGGCGGGTCGTCGGAGTTGATCGTGACGATGATCCCGGCCTTCGCGAACTCCTTTACCGGGTGCTCGTCCAGCGTGCGCACCGCGCGCGTGGCGATGTTGGAGGTCGGGCACACCTCCAGCGCGATCCGGTGCTCGGCGAGGTGGGCGAGCAGCTTCGGGTCCTGCGCCGAGCTGGTGCCGTGTCCGATGCGCTCGGCGCGCAGGTGGGTGAGGGCGTCCCACACCGTCTCCGGGCCGGTCGTCTCACCGGCGTGCGGCACCGAGTGCAGTCCGGCGGCGATGGCCCGGTCGAAGTACGGCTTGAACTGCGGCCTCGGTACGCCGATCTCGGGTCCGCCGAGTCCGAAGGAGACCAGGCCCTCCGGGCGCAGCCGGTCGTCGGTGGCGAGCCGCGCGGTCTCCTCGGCGGACTCCAGACCGGCCTCGCCGGGGATGTCGAAGCACCAGCGCAGCACGGTCCCGAACTCGGCCTCGGCCGCCTTGCGGGCGTCCTCGATCGCCGCCATGAAGGCCTGCTCGTCGATGCCGCGGCGGGTGGAGGAGAACGGGGTGATGGTCAGCTCGGCGTAGCGCACCTGCTGCCGGGCCAGGTCACGGGCCACCTCGTAGGTCAGCAGCCGTACGTCCTCCGGGGTGCGGATCAGGTCCACGACCGACAGGTACACGTCGATGAAGTGCGCGAAGTCCGTGAACGTGAAGTAGTCCGCCAGCGCCTCCGGGTCCGTGGGGACCTTGGAGTCGGGGTGGCGGGCGGCCAGTTCCGCGACGATGCGGGGGGAGGCGGAGCCGACGTGGTGGACGTGCAGTTCGGCCTTGGGCAGTCCGGCGATGAAGGCGTGCAGATCGCGCGGGACGCGGGCGTCGACGAGACGGTCGGTCAAGGTTCCTCCCCAGGAACGGCGTCCCCGCCGGTGTGGGTGGTGGCGGGGCGCGGGTGATCGGCTGATCGGTGACTCGGGGATCATCGTAGGCCGGGCCCGCGCCGTCGGAGCCGGGGCCTTAGCATGACGGCACGTACGACAGAGGGGGGCCTGCGCATGTCCGACGACGCGCGGCTGCCGGAGGGGCCGGAAGTGGCGGGGGACGCAGGGGGAGCGGGGGCTTCGCTGGAGAAGGAGCCGGGGGTGTCGTTCGACAAGAACGACAAGAGTGACAAGAACGGCAAAGGCGGCGAGGGTGATCAGAACGACGCGACGGTGACCGCCGGGGCGCCCGCGCCTTCCGCTCCCGAGGGTTCCGGACACACGGTTGTCTCGCAGCAGGATCCGCAGCAGCAGCAGCAGCCGGCCTGGCCCGCCCCGTCCGTGCACGACCAGCGGACGGTCACGTCGATGTCTCCGACAGGGTCTCCGGCTGCGTCTCCGTCGGGGGCTCCGACGGGGGCTCCGACGGGGGGTCCCATGGACGCGCCGCCGGTGTCGCCCTGGATGAACCCCTCGGGCGGCCCGGCCACGGCCACGCCGCCGCACGGCTCAACGGCCGACCCCTTCGCCCCGCCCGCTCCCACGCCTGCCGCACCGCACGGCTCGACGACCAACCCCTTCGCCCCGCCGCCTCCCGCAGCGCATGGCTCACCCGCCCATCCCTTCGCGCCCCCGGCCGTGCCCGGTCCCTACGCCGCGCCCGGTGAGCCCGTGCCCCCGCCGCCCATCGCGCCCGACGGGCCGGGGCAGGTTCCCTACGGCTATCCCGTAGGCCACGGCTATCCCGGCGGCCACGGCTACCCTCCGGGCCCGGGCCCGGGCCTGGGGCAGGGCTATTACGGCTGGCCCGGTGCACATGCCATGCCCAGCAATGGGCTGGGAACGGCGGGGCTGGTGCTCGGGATCATCTCCGCCGCGATCTTCTGTCTGTGGCCGGTGGCCATCATCCTGGGCGTGCTGGCGTTGATCTTCGGCACGATCGGGCGCGGCAGGGCGCGGCGCGGCGAGGCGACGAACGCGGGGCAGGCCCTCGCGGGGATGATCTGCGGTGCGGCGGGGCTGGTCCTCGGGCTGGGGATGCTGGCCCTCGTGATCGCGACGGCCTAGGCCACGCCGGGAGCCTCCCGCCCCGTTTCCCAAGAGGTCGGCCTTGAGTTCCTCAGCCCGTCCGGCGTTTGAGGACGAGGCCCGTTCAGGGCCGAAGCGGGGTCTGGGGGCGCAGCCCCCAGCGGGGGTCCGGGGCGCTGCCCCGGGATGGGACGGGTAGGGGCGGCGGGGGCGAGAACCCCTACCCCCGCAACCGCTCCCGCGCCTCCATCAGCGCGAACCCCAACAAATTCGGCCCCCGCCACCGCTCCGGATCCCCGGCCCCGTCATCCCCCGCGGCCAGCCCGATCCCCCACACCCGGTCCACCGGACTCGCCTCCACGAGCACCCGGTCCCCGGTCCCCACCAGAAACCCCCGCAGATCCGCGTGCGCGGCGAACTTGTGGACCGACCCCTCGACCACGATCCGGAACCGCTCCCGCTGCCACACCCCCTCGTCGAGCCCCCGCACCAGCCGCCCCGCCTTCTTCGCCTCCGCCGGATGCCCGGCCTCCAGCACCCCCCGCTCCGCCTCCGCGTCCCCGAACAGCCGAGCCTTCCCGGCCATCATCCAGTGCTCGGCGGTCGCGTACTCCACCCCGTCCACCGTGAACGGCGACGGCCACCACTGGCTGAGACAACTCGCGCCGACCCGCCCGTCGGGCAGCGGGCGGTGCCCCCAGAAGTGCAGATACTTGACCCTCGCCCCCGCACGGATCTCCTTGACCAGGACATCCAAAGAATCGATCTTCGCCATGCCCCCGAGCATGGCACGCACCACCGACAATCCGTCCCGCGTTTATCCGGCCAACTCGACACCTGGTCGACAGATTCCGTCGCGTAACCAAAAGGCAACAACGGAATCACTTGTTGGAGTCCTCCTGCTCTGTCAGGATCGGCACTCAAATCGAGCCTGAGCCACGCCGGCCCCATCGCGGGACACGGAGGAGAGCGACATGCAGAACCCGGGCACCTCCACCCCGGAAAGCGCCACCTCGCAACGATTCCCGGCCCAGGACCGCTTCGCGGACGGCGCGCAGTACATCGCGGGCCGCCTCGTGAAGGGGACCTCGGGACGGACCCACGCCGTGGTCGACCCCGCCACCGGTGAGGAGGTGTACACCTACGACCTGGCCGGCCCGGACGACGTGGACGCGGCCGTCGCCGCCGCACGCGAGGCGTTCCCCGCGTGGTCCGCCGCCACCCCGGGCGAGCGCTCCGACGCGCTGCACCGTTTCGCCGCCGTCCTCGCCGACCGTGCCGAGGACTTCGCCCGTGCCGAGTCCCTGCAGTGCGGCAAGCCGCTGAAGCTGACCCGCGAGTTCGACGTCCCGGGCACCGTGGACAACATCGCCTTCTTCGCCGGTGCCGCCCGTCATCTCCAGGGCCAGTCCGCCGGTGAGTACTCCGGCGACCACACCTCCTACGTCCGCCGTGAACCCATCGGCGTCGTCGGCTCCATCGCCCCCTGGAACTACCCCCTCCAGATGGCCGCCTGGAAGATCCTCCCGGCGGTCGCCGCGGGCAACACCATCGTGCTCAAGCCCGCCGAACTCACCCCCCTCACCTCACTCCTCTTCGCCCAGGCCGCCACCGACGCCGGGATCCCGGACGGTGTCATCAACATCGTCACCGGGACCGGGAAGGAGGCCGGGGAGCATCTCGTCGGCCATCCCGACGTGGCCATGACCTCCTTCACCGGCTCCACGGCCGTCGGCAGGCGGGTCGCCGAGATCGCCACCGCCACCGTCAAGCGGATCCATCTGGAACTCGGTGGCAAGGCTCCCTTCGTCGTCTTCGACGACGCCGATCTCGAAGCCGCCGCCAACGGCGCCGTAGCGGGCGCGCTCATCAACACCGGGCAGGACTGCACGGCCGCCACGCGCGCGTATGTGCAGCGATCGCTCTATGAGGCGTTCGTGGAGCGGACCGCCGCCCTCATGGACGGCGTCCGGCTGGGCGACCCCTTCGCCCCGGGGACCGACCTGGGCCCGCTGATCTCCCATGTCCAGCGCGACCGGGTCGCCGGGTTCGTCGAGCGTGCGCGTGCCTACGCGCGCGTGGTGGCCGGCGGCGAGGTGCCGCAGGGAGAGCTGAAGAACGGCGCCTACTATCGCCCCACCCTGGTCGCGGACGCCGCCCAGGACAGCGAGATCGTCCAGTCGGAGATCTTCGGTCCGGTCCTGGTCGTACTGCCGTTCGACAGTGACGACGAGGGGATCCGGCTGGCCAACGACACCCCGTACGGGCTCGCCGCCTCCGCCTGGAGCCGTGACGTCTACCGGGCGAACCGGGCCACCCGCGAGATCAAGGCGGGCTGTGTGTGGGTCAACGACCACATCCCGATCATCAGCGAGATGCCGCACGGCGGCTACAAGGCATCCGGCTTCGGCAAGGACATGTCAACGTACTCCTTCGAGGAGTACACCCAGATCAAGCACGTCATGTTCGACAACACCGCGGTCGCCAGGAAGGACTGGCACCGCACCGTCTTCGGGGACCGCTAGCCGGACCAGAAACCGGATCAGAAAGGGGCGGCCGACCGCCCGACCAGCGACCGGCCTCCTCTCCCTCCCGATCTCCCGAAAGGGCACCAAGCGCATGGAGCAGTACGAGCCCGACCCTCTTTCCCCGGCCCAGGTGGCCGCCATGCGGCGCAGCCTGCGCAACGGCCGGGCCGCCATGACCCGCCGTTCCCTGCTGCGCGCCTCCACCGGCGGGGCGCTGGCACTGGGCGGACTGGGGACGCTCAGTGCCTGCGGGATTCCCGCGGCCGGCAAGACCGAGGGCGGCGCGTCCGCCGAGGACCACTCGGCCGAGGAGAAGCAGGTCAGCTTCTCCAACTGGACCGAGTACATGGACGTGGACGACAGCGAGAAGCACCACCCCACGCTCGACCGGTTCACCGAGCGGACCGGCATCAAGGTCAAGTACACCGAGGACATCAACGACAACGTCGAGTTCTTCGGAAAGATCAAGCCGCAGCTGGCGGCAGGCCAGGACACCGGCCGCGACATCATCGTCCTCACCGACTGGCTTGCGGCTCGCCTGATCCGCCTCGGCTGGGTCCAGAAACTGGACCCGTCGAACCTCCCGCATGCCTTCGCCAACCTGTCGGCGCAGTTCCGCGACCCCGACTGGGACCCGGGCCGCGCCCATTCGTACGTCTTCCAGGGCATCTCGACCGTCATCGCCTACAACAAGAAGGCACTCGACGGTGTCGAGGTGAAGTCGGTCTCCGACCTGCTCGACAACCCCAAGCTCAAGGGGCGTGTCGGATTCCTGTCGGAGATGCGCGACAGCATCGGCATGACGCTGCTCGACCTGGGCAAGGACCCGGCGAACTTCACCGCGGACGACTACGACGCGGCCGTCGCCCGCCTCCAGAAAGCCGTCGACAAGGGCCAGATCCGCCGCTTCACCGGCAACGACTACACCTCCGACCTGACCAGTGGCGACTTCGCGGCCTGTATCGCCTGGGCCGGTGACGTCGTACAGCTGAAGGCCGACAGTCCGGACATCGACTTCCTGATCCCGGACAGTGGGTACATCACGTCGACGGACAACTTCCTGATCCCCAACAAGGCACGTCACAAGGCGAACGCCGAGCGGCTCATCGACTACTACTACGAGCCGAAGCCGGCCGCCGAACTCGCCGCGTACATCAACTACGTGACCCCCGTCGACGGCGTGAAGGCGGAGCTGGAGAAGATCGACAAGGATGCGGCGAACAACCCGCTGATCATCCCCGACAAGGCCATGGCCGCGAAGTCCCACGCCTTCCGCTCGCTGAGTTCGAAGGAAGAGACGGCCTTTGAAGAGAAGTTCGCGAAGCTGACTGGGGCGTGATCACCGTGAAGAAGAACAACACAGACCATGGCGGCGACGTCCGCCTCTCGGGCGTCAGCAAGACGTACGACAACGGCTTCACCGCCGTGCACCCGCTCGACCTGACCGTGCCCCAGGGATCCTTCTTCGCCCTGCTCGGCGCTTCCGGCTGCGGCAAGACCACCACGCTGCGCATGATCGCGGGTCTGGAGGAACCTTCCGGCGGCACCGTCCACCTCGGCGAGCAGGACGTGACCGCGCTCCCGCCGTACAAGCGGCCGGTGAACACGGTCTTCCAGTCGTACGCCCTCTTCCCGCACCTCGACATCTTCGAGAACGTCGCCTTCGGCCTGCGCCGGCGCGGCATCAAGAGCGTGAAGAAGCAGGTCGAGGAGATGCTCGACCTCGTCCAGCTCGGCGAGCAGGCCCGCAAGAAGCCGCACCAGCTCTCCGGCGGCCAGCAGCAGCGCGTCGCCGTCGCCAGAGCGCTGATCAATCACCCCAAGGTGCTCCTCCTCGACGAGCCCCTCGGCGCCCTCGACCTGAAGCTGCGCCGCCAGATGCAGCTGGAGCTCAAGCGCATCCAGACCGAGGTCGGCATCACCTTCGTCCATGTCACGCACGACCAGGAGGAGGCCATGACGATGGCCGACACGGTCGCCGTGATGAACGCGGGCCGCGTCGAGCAGCTCGGCTCCCCGACCGACCTGTACGAGAACCCGCGCACGACGTTCGTCGCCAACTTCCTCGGCACCTCCAACTTCATCGAGGCCGAGGTCGACTCCAAGAGCGGCGACGACATCGTGCTGAAGGCGGGCGGCGGCAAGCTGGTCCTCCCCGAGGCGCGGTGCGGCGCGCCGGCTTCGGTCGGCGGCAAGGTGCTGGCCGGCGTACGCCCCGAGAAGATCTCCCTCACGCACGCGGACGAGGCCGGCGAGATACCCGAGGGCCGCAATCGCATCACCGGCAGGATCGCGGACTCCTCGTTCATCGGCGTCTCCACCCAGTACGTCGTGGACAGCCCCGTCTGCCCCGAGTTCGAGGTCTACGCCCAGAACATCGACCGCGACCCCCGGCTCGTGCCCGGCGCCGAGGTCGTCCTGCACTGGAACCCGGCGCACACCTTCGGCCTGGACGCGGCCCAGGACATCGACGCGGGCATCCAGGAAGAGGCGGCGGTCTGATGGCGACCCTCACCGAGGCGCCACCGCCTCTGGCCCCGACGGCTCCCGAGAAGAAGCCGCCCCGCAAGCGCGGCCGCCTGGTGCCGTACTGGCTCCTGCTCCCCGGCATCCTCTGGCTGGTCGTCTTCTTCGCGCTGCCGATGATCTACCAGGCCTCCACGTCCGTGCAGACGGGCTCCCTGGAGGAGGGCTACCAGGTCACCTGGCACTTCGCGACCTACTGGGACGCCCTGTCCGAGTACTACCCGCAGTTCCTGCGCTCGGTGCTCTACGCCGGCTCGGCGACCGTCCTGTGTCTGATCCTCGGCTACCCGCTCGCGTATCTGATCGCCTTCCGCGCGGGCCGCTGGAAGAACCTGATCATGATCCTGGTGATCGCGCCGTTCTTCACCAGCTTCCTGATCCGCACCCTCGCCTGGAAGACGATCCTCGCGGACGGCGGCCCGGTCGTCGGCGCCCTCAACACGCTGCACGTCCTGGACGTCACCAGCTGGCTCGGCATGACCCAGGGCGACCGCGTGCTGGCCACGCCGCTCGCGGTGGTCTGCGGTCTGACGTACAACTTCCTGCCGTTCATGGTCCTGCCGCTCTACACCTCGCTGGAGCGCATCGACCCGCGGCTGCACGAGGCGGCGAACGACCTGTACGCCAAGCCGGTCACCACCTTCCGGAAGGTCACCTTCCCGCTGTCGATGCCGGGCGTAGTCTCCGGCACGCTGCTGACCTTCATCCCGGCGGCCGGTGACTATGTCAACGCGGACCTGCTGGGCTCCACCGACACCCGCATGGTCGGAAACGTCATCCAGACGCAGTTCCTGCGGATCCTGGACTATCCGACGGCCGCGGCGCTGTCCTTCATTCTCATGGCCGCCATCCTCGTCATGGTGACGCTCTACATCCGCAGGTCCGGCACGGAGGATCTGGTTTAAATGACCGTCGTCAACTGGCTCAAGCGCAATCTCGTCGTCATCGCGGGACTGCTGACGCTCGCTTATCTACTGCTGCCCAACGTCATTGTGACGATCTTCTCCTTCAACAAACCGAAGGGGCGTTTCAACTACCAATGGCAGGAGTTCTCCACGGCCGCCTGGCAGGACCCGTGCGGAGTCTCCGACCTGTGCGGCTCGCTGTCGGTCAGCCTCCAGATCGCGTTCTGGGCGACCCTCGGCGCCACGATCCTCGGCACGATGATCGCCTTCGCGCTGGTCCGCTACCGCTTCCGCGCACGCGGCGCCGTGAACTCGCTGATCTTCCTGCCGATGGCGATGCCCGAGGTCGTCATGGCGGCCTCGCTGCTCACCCTGTTCCTCAACATGGGAGCCCAGCTCGGCTTCTGGACGATCCTGATCGCCCACATCATGTTCTGCCTGAGCTTCGTCGTGACGGCGGTCAAGGCACGGGTGATGTCGATGGACCCGAGGCTGGAGCAGGCCGCGCAGGACCTGTACGCCGGACCGTTCCAGACGTTCGTCCGGGTCACCCTGCCGATCGCCGCCCCCGGAATCGCGGCGGGCGCGATGCTCGCCTTCGCGCTCTCCTTCGACGATTTCATCATCACCAATTTCAACGCGGGCTCCACCGTCACCTTCCCGATGTTCGTATGGGGCTCGGCCCAGCGCGGAACGCCCGTTCAGATCAATGTCATCGGTACGGCCATGTTCGTCATCGCCGTACTGTTCGTCCTGGCCTCCATGGTCATCAGTAATCGCCGCACCAAGCAAAAGGCATAAGCCAAGGGGAAATCCCCTGTAGGGAGTTGAAATCATGGCCCCAAGCGCCATGAGCCGTGGCAACAACTGGACGCGATCCCTCTCCGAAGCCCAGCCGGTCCCGTACTGGCTGGAAGACCCCGGCAAGCCCCACCCCGAGCCCGCTCTCACCACCGCCGAGACCTGCGACCTGCTCGTCGTCGGCGGCGGCTACAGCGGACTGTGGACCGCGCTCATCGCCAAGGAGCGCGATCCGCAGCGGGACGTGGTCCTGCTCGAAGGCCGCGAGGTGGGCTGGGCCGCCTCGGGCCGCAACGGCGGCTTCTGCGCCGCCTCCCTCACCCACGGTCTGCCCAACGGGCTCGCCCGCTGGCCGGACGAGATCCATGAACTGGAGAAGCTGGGCGCACGCAATCTCGACGAGATCGAGAAGGCGGTCGCCCGCTACTCCCTGGACTGCGACTTCGAGCGCACCGGCGAGATCGACGTCGCCACCGAGACCTACCAGGCACGGGAACTGCGCGACTGGTACGAGGAGCTGCGGGAGAAGGGCCTCGCCGAGGGCATCGAGTTCCTGGACGCCGACGCGGTGCGGGCACAGGTCGACTCGCCGACCTTCCAGGCCGGTCTCCACGACCGCCGGGGCGTCGCCATGCTCCACCCGGCCAAGCTGGCGTGGGGCCTGAAGCGGGCGTGCCTGGAACTCGGCGTCCGCGTCTACGAGCACACGCCCGCCCTCACCCTGAAGCCGTACGGCGCCGGCATGGCCGTAAGCACCCCGTACGGCTCGGTCCGCGCCCGCAAGGTCGCCCTCGGCACCAACATCTTCCCGAACCTGGTCAAGCGCGTCCGCTCCTACACCGTCCCGGTCTACGACTACGCCCTGATGACCGAGCCGCTCAGCGCGGAGCAACTGGCCGCGATCGGCTGGAAGAACCGCCAGGGCCTCGGCGACTCGGCGAACCAGTTCCACTACTTCCGCCTCTCCGCCGACAACCGCATCCTGTGGGGCGGCTACGACGCCGTCTACCAGTACGGCGGCCGGGTGCGCGCCGAGTACGACGACCGCCCGGAGACATACGCCAAGCTCGCCGGGCACTTCTTCACCTGCTTCCCGCAGCTGGAGGGCATCCGCTTCACACACGCGTGGGGCGGCGCCATCGACACCTGCTCGCGTTTCTCGGCCTTCTTCGGCACGGCCCATCAGGGCAAGGTGGCGTACGCGGCGGGTTTCACGGGACTCGGCGTCGGCGCGACCCGGTTCGGCGCGGACGTGATGCTGGACCTGCTGGCGGGGGAGAGCACGGAGCGGACGCGGCTGGAGATGGTCCGCCGGAAGCCGCTGCCCTTCCCGCCCGAGCCCTTCGCCTGGACCGGCATCGCGCTCACCAAGTGGTCGCTGGCCCGCGCCGACGCGCACGGTGGGCGGCGGAACCTGTGGCTGAGGGCGATGGACCGACTGGGCCTCGGCTTCGACAGCTGAAGACGCCTCAGCCGAATGTGACTCAGCTCACTTCAAACTGGTCGCCAAAACCCGCGTAATGCTGCCGACTGACCTCCCTCTCTCCCGTGACGCGACCAGCGTCCACGACAGAAAGGGAGGTCACCGTCATGACAGGGGCGAAGACGGCGGTCGAGTGGCTGGCATCCGTTGCGCCGAATCCCGAAGCCTGTCGCTGGGAGTGGGAGCGCAACCCCCTCGGGGTCGCCCTGCTCCCGGCCGGCAAGGCCTGGGACGTACTCATCCTGCCGGGCGAGCTCGGCTATCCGACCCTCGATGTCCTCACCCGCATCCTCGATCAACTCGGCCCGGTCCTGGTCGACTTCGGCGACTCCCGCATGGGCTTCTTCGTGCCGCCCGGCACGGCCGCCCGCTGGCTCGGCACCGGCATCCGTACGGCCGGGGCCGGCACCTGGATCGTCGTCCCCTACCCGGGCCGCGCCACCGGCGGCGTCCGCTGGCTGGTCCCGCCGGACGGCAGCGGCACCCTCACCGACCCGGCCCTTCTCGAACTGGCCATGCACGAGGCGGCGGCGGGCCTGGCAGCGGAGGAGGAACGCTAGTCGCGATCACGCTTGAGCTGCGAGAACTCTTGACAAGGCAGATTGGTCTGGACCAAGTTGTGGAGCGGTGCCACGGCTCCACCTCCAATTCCCCCATGCCTGGAGGCACTTGTGGAACGCTTCAGACCTCTCGCCCTCCTCACAGCCGCGGCCCTGACCCTGCCCGGCCTCACCGCACTCTCGTCGGCCGCCCGTGCGGCCGACGCGGACCTCGCCCGCAACGGCGGCTTCGAGTCAGGCCTGGACGGCTGGACCTGCACGGCGGGTGCGACCGTGAACTCACCCGTACGCAGCGGCAGTTCCGCACTTCAGGCGACCCCGGCAGGCGCCGACAACGCCCGGTGCGCGCAGACGGTGACCGTGAAACCGGACTCCCAGTACACGCTGTCCGGCTACGTCCGCGGCTCCTACGTCTACCTCGGTGCCGACGGCACCGGCACCACCGACGTCTCCACCTGGACCCAGTCGGCCCCCACCTGGCAGCAGCTCACGACGACCTTCCGCACCGGCCCCGCCACCACCCGCGTCACCCTCTACACCCACGGCTGGTACGGCACGGGCGCCTATTACGCCGACGACATCTCGCTCGTCGGACCCGGCGTGGAAACAGGCCGGCCGCCAGCGGCTCCGACCGGCCTGAAGACGGGCACGGTCACCTCGTCCAGCGTCGCCCTGTCCTGGTCACCGGTCCCCGGCGCGACGAGCTACGCCGTCTACCGCGACGGCACCAAAGCCCAGAGCCCGACCGGCACTTCGGCGACGGTCAGCGGCCTCTCGCCCTCCACCGCGTACAGCTTCCAGGTCGCCGCGGTGAACGACGCGGGCGAGTCCGCGAAGTCGGCCACGGTGACGGCCACGACCACCGCACGACCGGGCGGCGGAGGCACGGACCTCCCGGCACACGCCCTGGTCGGCTACCTCCACGCGAGCTTCGCCAACGGATCCGGCTACACCCGCATGGCCGACGTCCCCGACAGCTGGGACGTCATCGACCTGGCCTTCGGTGAACCCACCTCGGTCACCTCCGGCGACATCCGCTTCAACCGCTGCCCGGCCACCGAGTGCCCGAACGTCGAGAGCGACGCCGACTTCAAGGCCGCCATCAAGGCCAAACAGGCGGCCGGCAAGAAGGTACTGATCTCCATCGGCGGCCAGAACGGCCAGGTCCAGCTGACGACCACCGCTGCGCGGGACGCCTTCGTGACGTCCGTGTCGAAGATCATCGACCAGTACGGCCTCGACGGCCTGGACATCGACTTCGAGGGCCACTCGCTCTCCCTGAACGCCGACGACACCGACTTCAAGAACCCCAAGACCCCGGTGATCGTCAACCTGATCTCGGCCGTGAAGACCCTCAAGGCCAAGTACGGCGCCGACTTCGTGCTGACGATGGCCCCGGAGACCTTCTTCGTCCAGCTCGGCTACCAGTACTACGGCACCGGCCAGTGGGGCGGCCAGGACCCGAGGGCGGGGGCGTACCTCCCGGTCATCCACGCCCTGCGCGACGACCTCACGCTGCTGCACGTCCAGGACTACAACTCGGGCCCGATCATGGGCCTCGACAATCAGTACCACTCCATGGGCGGCGCCGACTTCCACATCGCCATGACGGACATGCTGCTGACCGGCTTCCCGGTCGCGGGCAACGCGAGCAACGTCTTCCCGCCGCTGCGCCCCGACCAGGTGGCGATCGGCATGCCCGCCTCGACCAACGCGGGCAACGGCCACGTCCCTCCGGCCGAGGTCACCAAGACCCTCGACTGCCTGACGAAGAAGACGAACTGCGGCTCGTACGCCACCCATGGCACCTGGCCCGCACTGCGCGGCCTGATGACCTGGTCGATCAACTGGGACCGGTACGGCGGCTGGGAGTTCCAGCGGACGTTCGACGGCTACTTCGGCTGAGGAACAGCCACAGCAGGCCGAGCAGCACCGCGCACAGGCACCAACTGGCCACGACGTCCAGTGGCCAGTGGTAGCCGCGCCGGACCAGACCGAAGCCGACGCCGAGGTTGAGGACGGCGCACCCGACGAGCACCGCCCGACGGGCGTACGTCGAGCTCAGCCGGGGGAGGAGCAGCAGGGTCGCGGCGCCGTAGGCGATGGCGGCCGTGGCGGTGTGGCCGGACGGGTAGTAGCCGGTGGCGGGCGGTACGGCCGGGGTGCCGGGGCGGTCGGTCAGTTCCTTGAGGGGGACGATCAGGGCTGGGACCAGCGCCATGAGGACGGCGGCCGCGGTGGCCGGCAGCCACCAGTGGTCTGTACCGGCGCCGCGGCGGGTCCGCCACGCTGCGTACACCAGGGCGACGGCCAGGACCGGCACGGCGACCTGCACATTGCCCAGGTCGGCGAGGAGTTCGGCGAAGCGGTCCGGGTGGATCAGGGCCCGGCTGGCCGCCTCGTCGAGGTCGACCAGCGGGCCGTCGGCCATCACCTGCCAGGTGATGAGCGCGAAGAGAAGGGCGGGAAGCCCGAGAAGGAGAGAGAGGGAGGTCGGCCGCCCCGGAACAGGGGGGGTGGTTCCGAGGCGGCCGTCCGGACCGGATGGTCGCGCGCCCCGGGGGGTTTGGGGCGGGCGACTGTCCGATCGGTGAGGAGATCCGGAGCCGGAGGCTCCGGTTGTGTGCGCGAGGGCACGACCAGGTCGAAGCTGGGGAGGCCTCGCCCTGATGTCACCCAGAGTCCCCTCTGGGCGGGGTGTATCTCTCATCTGGTTAGAACCTACGACAGGGCGAGGGTGTTAGACAGACGGAATCGCGTCCTGACATCCACCTCGCACACCTTCTTCACACGCTCTGACGGTAGCCGCCCCAGCCCCGGAATCACGGTAGGTGTCAGGGCCGGGGCGGATGGGGTCCCCGGGACCGGGACCCCGTCGCTCACCAGTGGTTTTGCTGTGGCCTCAGATGCGGGCGAAGGCCTGCTCGATGATGTCGAGACCCTCGTTCAGCAGGTCGTCGCCGATCACCAGCGGGGGCAGGAAGCGCAGCACGTTGCCGTAGGTGCCACAGGTCAGGACCAGCAGGCCCTCCTGGTGGCAGGCCTTGGCGAGCGCGGCGGTCGCCTCCGCGTTCGGCTCCTTCGTCGAACGGTCCTTGACCAGCTCGATCGCGATCATCGCGCCACGCCCACGGACATCGCCGATGATGTCGAACTTCTCGGCCATGGCGGTGAGGCGGGCCTTCATGGTGGCCTCGATGTTCTTCGCCCTGGCGTTGAGGTCGAGCTCCTTCATCGTCTCGATCGAGCCGAGCGCACCGGCGCAGGCGACCGGGTTGCCGCCGTAGGTGCCGCCCAGGCCGCCCGCGTGCGCGGCGTCCATGATCTCGGCGCGGCCGGTCACGGCGGCGAGCGGAAGGCCGCCGGCGATGCCCTTCGCGGTGGTGATCAGGTCGGGGACGATGCCCTCGTCCTCGCACGCGAACCACTGACCCGTACGGCAGAACCCGGACTGGATCTCGTCCGCGACGAAGACGATGCCGTTGTCGGCGGCGAACTGACGGACCGCCGGCAGGAAGCCCTTGGCCGGCTCGATGAAGCCGCCCTCGCCGAGCACCGGCTCAATGATGATCGCGGCGACGTTCTCCGCACCGACCTGCTTGCTGATCTGGTCGATGGCCTGCGCGGCGGCCTCGGGGCCCGCGTTCTCCGGACCGGTCGGCCAGCGGTAGCCGTAGGCCACCGGCACCCGGTAGACCTCCGGCGCGAACGGACCGAAGCCGTGCTTGTACGGCATGTTCTTCGCGGTCAGCGCCATCGTGAGGTTGGTGCGGCCGTGGTAGCCGTGGTCGAAGACGACGACGGCCTGGCGCTTGGTGTACGACCGGGCGATCTTGACGGCGTTCTCGACGGCCTCGGCGCCGGAGTTGAACAGCGCCGACTTCTTGGCGTGGTCACCCGGGGTGAGCTCGGCCAGCGCCTCGGCGACGGCGACGTAGCCCTCGTAGGGCGTGACCATGAAACAGGTGTGGGTGAAGTCGGCGAGCTGCGCGGTGGCGCGGCGTACGACCGCCTCGGCGGATGCGCCGACGGACGTCACGGCGATGCCCGAGCCGAAGTCGATGAGCCGGTTGCCGTCGACGTCCTCGATGATGCCGCCGCCCGCACGCGCGGTGAACACGGGCAGCACGGAGCCCACGCCCTGGGCGACCGCGGCGGTACGGCGGGCCTGCAGCTCCTGCGACTTCGGACCGGGGATGGCGGTGACGACGCGGCGCTCCTGGGGAAGTGCGCTCATAAGGGGCTCCTGGGGTGTTGCGGACGCTTGTCTTCTGTCTTCCTCTTTTCTCGCAGGCTAGGGGCGGGAGTGGGGGGTGGGCATGCTCCATGTGGGCGTTGTCAGGAGCGCCGGTTGTCCGTGGTGGACATAGCGACCCTGACCGGTCTGGCGCCGCCGGGGGCGGAGACGACGCAGGACCCCTGCGGACCGCCCGCCATCCACAGGCCGGTCGCCCGCTCGCGACGGTCGGCGGGGAGTCTCCGTCTCCTGGTCCATGGGTGCGGGGCAGGCCACGACGGTATCCGGAGCATCTCAGTCCGCTGCGTCGGCCGCGTAAGCGGTGAACTCCCCAGGAGAGGGCGTTAGATTGGCTCGCTGATGGTGGATGCCACGGATGGAACGGCTGGTCAGGGGGCAACGGCGATGGACAGCGACGGGACGCAGGACGCGCGGGGCACACACGCGACGCCTGTGCCGCGATCACGCTCCGCCGTGCCGCCGATGCCTTCGGCGCCGCCCGGCCTGGACGGATCGGCGTTTCTGGGCTGGCTGCGGGCGGCGCGGCCCGAGGCACAGCCGGGCGTGTGGCGGTTCGGGCATGTGCCCCGGCCGGACGAGGAGCCGGAGCAGATCCCGGCGCGGCAGCTGGTGAGCGGGGCGCTGATCGCCTTCCTGGTCGGGTGGCTGATCTGGTCGCTGCTGGAGAACGGCTACCTCGGCGGCTGGTGGATCCTGCCGCTGCAACTCCTCGCCCCCGATGCCTGGCTGCACAGTGAGAGCAACGTCGTCAGGGGTCTCGTCTACAACGGCTACACCCTGCTCGTCATTCTGGCGATCATGGTGGGGGTGGGCCGGCTCGGCCGCTGGGGCGAGGTGTGGCGCCGTCTCGTCACCCCCCGCTTCCGTCGCCGCGAGCCCGAACAGGCGGCTCCCACGCCTCAGGAGGACCCCGCCCAGTGGAACCAGCTGCGTGCCGCCGGGGCCCATGAAGCCGCCGAGCGGCTCGGGGCCGACGCGCGGTCCGGGCGGATGCGGGACGTCGACTACGCGCGGATCGTCCGGGCCTGGCAGGGCGTGCGCAGCGGGCGGCACGATCTCGGCACGTTCAGCGGTGCCGTGCTCAGGGACGGTGCCGCAGCCTGTCTGCATCCGTCGGGGGAGCGCGACCTGCCCGCCCGGGTCGCCCGGCACGACCTCGTCAGCGGTCAGGTGCGGCTCGGCACCACCGCCGACGACCCGCGCAACCCGTACGCCTATCGCGGCACCGGACTCGGTCTCGGACCCGATCTGCTCGGCACCTCCCTGCTGGCCGTCGGTCCCGCCGGGTCCGGGAAGACGGGAACCGTCGTGCGGCCGCTCGCCGAGTCGCTGTGCCTGCAGGCCCTCGCCGGACGGGCCGCCGTGGTGGTGGTCGGCGCGGCGGGCTCGGGGCTCGGACCGGCCGACGCGTACGACGTCGTCGTACAGATCGGGAATCCGGACTCGGTCTACGACCTGGACCTGTACGGCGGCGCCGACGACCCCGACGAGGCCGCGGCCGTGCTCGCCGAGGCGCTCGTCGGGGACCTCGCCGACCCGCACCCCGGCAGCGACAGCCGCCGCTCCACGACCGTGCTGGCCCAGCTCCTCGGACCGTTCCGGGCGGTCCACGACCGCTTCCCGTCCGTGCCGGAGCTGCGGCAGCTGCTGGACGGCGCGCCAGGGGCGCTCGACGCGCTGCGTACCGGGCTGGAGGGTTCCGGGCAGGAGTCGCTCATTCGCGAACTGGACGCCCGGGAGCGGCAGTTGGGGCACCCCGGCGATGTGTCGGCGATCCTCGCGGACCGGGTGGCGTTGCTGGACCGGCCGGTGTTCGCGGGCTTCTTCGACACCTCCGGGCAGTCGCGGCCGTTCTCGCTGAAGGCCCTCGACCACCCCGTCCGGGTCCGCATCGACCTGCCCGCGCGCGGCCACGCCGAGGCCTCGCGGATGCTGGCGCGGCTGGTGCTGGCCCAGTTCACGGCGAGTGTCGCGGTACGGGAGGACCGGTCGCTGTTCGCCTGCCTGGTGCTGGACGACGCGACCGGGGTCGTGACACCCGAGGCCGTACGCGGCATCCAGCGGCTGCGGTCGGGCAACGCGGGCGCCGTGCTCACGCTGCGCACCCTGGACGACGTACCTAGGCCGCTGCGCGGGCCGCTGCTGGGGTCCGCCGGGTGCCGGATGGCGCTGGCCGGGGTCACGCCCTGGGACGGGCAGGACTTCGCCGAGGTGTGGGGCAAGGAGTGGACCGAGGCGCGGGACGTCACCGACCGGCAGATCATCGCCGAGACCCCGGCCGGCAAGGCGCTGCACGCGGTGCGCCGGGTGATCACCGGCAAGGCGCCGACCGCGCGCGCGGTGACCGTCCGCCAGGTCGAGCGGGAACGGTGGTCGGCGTCCGAGCTGGCGCACGGGGTGCCGCCGGGGCATGCGGTGCTGTCCCTCACCAGCGTCCAGGGCGAGCACGCGCCGCCGCTGCTGGTGGATCTGCGGGGTTAGGTCAGGGCCGGACTTCAGGTGACCCCATGACCGTACGGTGAGGCAGAATCGGCACAGGCTGTTCATACGTGGCGGCCAAAAGATCATGACGATCACGCCGACCTGAAGGTCTCATGCCACTCACGCTCGCCTCGCTCGTCCACCACTCCGCGCTCAAGCTCACCGTGCGGGCGGGCGAGGACCGCCTGGACGCGCCCGTGCGCTGGGCGCATGCCAGCGAGCTCACCGATCCCGTGCCCTACATGGAGGGCGGGGAGCTGCTGCTGATCACCGCGCTCAAGCTGGACGCGGAGAACCCCGAGGCGATGCGGCGCTATGTGCGGCGCCTGGTGGGCGCGGGCGTGGTCGGGCTCGGCTTCGCGGTCGGCGTCAACTACGAGGACATCCCCGAGGCCCTGGTCGACGCGGCGACGGAGGAGGACCTGCCCCTGCTGGAGGTGCCGCGCCGCACGCCCTTCCTCGCCATCAGCAAGGCCGTGTCCGCGGCGATCGCGGCGGACCAGTACCGGGCGGTGACAGCGGGGTTCGCGGCCCAGCGGGAGCTGACGAAACAGGCGCTGACCGACGGGCCGGAGGGGCTGCTGGCCGCGCTGGCGTCCCAGGTCAACGGCTGGGCGGCGCTCTACGACGCCTCCGGTGCCGTCGTCGCGACCGCGCCCGAGTGGGCGGGGCGGCGCGCGGCGCGGCTCACCGCCGAGGTGGAGCGGCTGCGGGAGCGGCCCGCGCCGGCGTCCTCGGTGGTCGGCGGGCCGGAGCACGAGGACCGGGTCGAGCTGCACACCCTGGGCACGGGACGCCGGCCGCGGGCCGCCCTGGCCGTGGGGACGGCGGCCGCGCCGGGCACGGCCGAGCGGTACGCGGTGCACTCGGCGATCGCGCTGCTGACCCTGACGACCGAGCGGTCCCGGTCGCTGCACGCGGCCGAGCAGCGGGTCGGCACGGCGGTGCTGCGCATGCTGCTCGCCGGGGAGCCGGACCATGCGCGGGCCGTGGCGGGGGACCTGTACGGCGACCTGCTGGACGCGCCCTTCCGGGTGATCGTCGCCGAGGCGGCGCCGGTCTCGGCGGCCCGGGTGGTGGACTCCGGGGCGCGGGTGGCGCTGACCAAGGCGTCGGCCGCGGTGCTGGTCGCCGCGTCAGGGGTGAACGGCGATCCGCTGGGCGCCCTCACCGAGGTCGTGGAGTCGGCGGCGGCCCGGGCCGGGGAGGCCGTGCTCGTGGTGCCGGAGGGCGAGGGCGAGGCCGCACGGCTGGTCGTGCTCGCCGCGGACGAGGGCGCCGCGGTCGCCGCGTGCACGGAGTACGCGGCGGCACTGGAGGCGACGCGGGCAGACGCCGGGTCGGAGACGCGCGGGGGAGCCGACGAGGACGAGCTGGTCGTGGGCCTCTCGGCACCGGCCGGGCCCATCGCCGCGGCGGCGGCCTACAAGCAGGCCGAGCAGGCCCTGTCGGTGGCCCGGCGGCGGGGGCGGGTGTGCGTGGAGCACGAGCAGCTGGCCGCGGGGTCCGTGCTGCCGCTGCTCGCGGACGACGCGGTGAAGGCGTTCGCGGACGGGTTGCTGCGGGCGCTGCACGAGCATGACGCGACGGGGCGGGGGGATCTGGTCGCCTCGCTGCGGGCGTGGCTGTCGCGGCACGGTCAGTGGGACGCGGCGGCCGCGGATCTGGGGGTGCACCGGCACACGTTGCGGTACCGGATGCGGCGGGTCGAGGAGATCCTCGGGCGGTCGCTGGACGACGCGGATGTGCGCATGGAGCTGTGGCTGGCGTTGAAGGCGACGTCGGCCGAGTAGGCAGACAGGCAGCAGGCAGACAGGGAGTAGGCAAGCAGGCAGTAGGCACGCAGGACCGCCCGCAGTCCGCGTACGCCAAATCGTAGCGACCGCGACTCCCACCACTACACCCCGGACAAACACCCCTCGGCCCGCGCGCCCCTACCGTGGACCACGACACACCAGGAGCAGCACACCCCAACGCGGAAGGGCCGGTAAATCGACTATGGCTTCCACCCACGCCTTCTGGCTCGCCGGCCGCCAGGTCAGCGGCGAGGACACCTGTGACGTCACCTCCCCGTGGGACGGGCGCGTCGTCGGCAAGGTGAGCGTGCCGACGGACGCGCAGATCGAGGAGGCCGTGGCCGCCGCGTACGCCGTCCGCGACGACTTCGCCGCGACCCCGGCCCATGTGCGGGCCGCCGCGCTCGACCACGTCAGCCGGCGCCTCGTCGAGCGCACCGAGGAGATCGCCCGGCTGATCTCCGCCGAGAACGGCAAGCCCATGAAGTGGGCCCGGGGCGAGGTCGGCCGTGCCGTCTCCGTGTTCCGGTTCGCGGCCGAGGAGGCCCGGCGGTTCAACGGCGGAGAGGCCCAGCGGCTCGACACCGACCTCGGCGGCCAGGGGCGGCTCGCCTTCACCCGCCGCTTCCCCAAGGGCGTCGTCCTCGGCATCGCGCCGTTCAACTTCCCGCTGAACCTGTGCGCCCACAAGATCGCCCCGGCCATCGCCGCCGGCGCCCCGATCATCCTGAAGCCCGCCCCGGCCACCCCGCTGTCCGGCCTGATCATCGGCGACCTGCTCGCCGAGACCGAGCTCCCGGCCGGCTCCTGGAGCATCCTGCCGGTGCCGAACGACAAGATGCCCGCCCTGGTCCAGGACGAGCGCCTGCCGGTCATCTCCTTCACCGGCTCCGAGAAGGTCGGCTACGCGATCATGGACTCGGTGCCGCGCAAGCACTGCACCCTGGAGCTGGGCGGCAACGGCGCGGCGGTCGTGCTCGCCGACTTCGCCTCCGACGAGGACCTGGACTGGGCGGCCTCGCGCATCGCGACCTTCTCCAACTACCAGGGCGGCCAGTCCTGCATCTCCGTGCAGCGGGTGATCGCGGACGCCTCCGTGTACGACCGTCTGCTGCCGCGCATCGTCGCCGCCGTGGAGACCCAGGTCACCGGCGACCCGAACGACGACGCGACCGACGTCGGCCCGCTGGTCAGCGAGGACGCCGCCAAGCGCGTCGAGACCTGGGTGGACGAGGCGGTCGCCGCCGGGGCCGCCCTCCTCACCGGCGGCAAGCGCGACGGCGCCTCCTACGCGCCGACCGTCCTCACCGACGTACCGGCCGACGTCACCCTCGCCTGCGAGGAGGTCTTCGGACCCGTCCTCACCGTGCAGAAGGTGGACGGGGAGGCCGCGGCCTTCGCCGCCGTGAACGAGTCCAAGTACGGCCTCCAGGCGGGCGTGTTCACCCGCGACCTGCAGACCGCCTTCCGCGCCCACCGCGCCCTGGAGGTCGGCGGCGTCGTCATCGGCGACGTGCCCTCCTACCGCGCCGACCAGATGCCGTACGGCGGCGCCAAGCAGTCCGGTGTCGGGCGCGAGGGCGTGAAGTTCGCGATGGACGACTACACCTACGAGCGCGTCATGGTCCTCACCGGCCTCGCGCTCTGAGCGATCCCGCACCTCTGGCTAATGGGAACCATTTTCAGGTAGGCTCCCCGAAGGGGCCCGGCACCGATGCCTTCCGGTGCCGGGCCCCTTCTATGCGTCGGCCTCGTCCGGACCCTCAACCGGAGAAGCCGACGTGCGCGAGCCGCAGTGGGCCGCGCAGTCTGAGGTGGACGTCGCGGACGCCCTCGGCGATGATCCCGGCCCGCAGGGTCGAGTAGGCGTACGGGCTCGCGTCCGGCGCGTTCGACGTCAGTACGGCGAGCACCGCGCCCCCGTCGAGCGAGATCTCCACCGCGCCGTCGCCGCAGACGCTCGCCGTCACCTCCGTGACGCCGTCCGCGAAGTCGCAGTCCCGGTAGACCAGTTCACCCGACGTGCCCTGCGCCGCCGTCACCGCGTCGCCCGACGTCTTCGTGCGGTCGACGATCGCGATGCCGCTCTGCTCGTCGAAGTCGGCCGCGTCCAGGCCGCGCAGCAGGACCGGGCGCGGGGCGGACGCCTCGCCGTCCAGCAGCACGGTCGTGCGCAGCCGGACGTCCTCGCTGGAGGCACCGGCCAGCAGCTCGTACGGGCCCGGCTCGCGGCGCCATCCGCCCCGGGCCACATCCCAGAAGTCGAAGGAGCGCAAGGGGACTTCGAAGCTCAGCTCCCGCCGCTCGCCCGGTTCCAGGCGCACCCGCTCGTGTGCCGCCAGCTCGCGGCGGGGCCGCGGCACCGTCGGGTCCACGGCGCGCGTGTAGAGCTGGGCGACCTCGGCGGCCGTCACATCGCCGGTGTTGGTGACCGTGAAGGAGACCTGCAGTGAGCCGTCCGTCGTACGGGTCCGGAGATCGGCGTAGGAGAAGGTCGCGTACGACAGGCCGTGCCCGAACGGGAACAGCGGGGTCCCCTCGAAGTACAGATAGGTCTGGCGGGCGCCGATCACGTCGTAGTCGAGGAGGTCGGGCAGGTCGGCGTCGTCGGCGTACCAGGTCTGCGGGAGGCGGCCGGCGGGGGAGACGTCACCGGCCAGGACACGGGCCAGGGCGGTGCCGGCCGCCTGGCCCGCGTGGGACGTCCAGAGCAGCGCCGGGAGCGCAGCGTGGTCGACGGCGTACGGGTACGCCGAGATCAGCGCCAGCACGGTGTTCGGATTCGCCGCGCGGGCCGCGCGCAGCAGGCGTTCCTGGTGGGCGGGGAGGGCCAGCGTCGTACGGTCCTCGGTCTCGCGGCCGTTGATGTGCGGGTCGTTGCCCGCGACCACCAGGACCACGTCCGCCTGGGAGGTGATCCGCGTTACCGCGTCTTCGCCGCGTTCCACGACGACGAGTTCGAAGATTTCCGGATTCGCTTCGGCAACCCGGACGCCGTCGGCGGCGACTGAGACATGGCGACCTGTACCGATGTGCCGAAGGAGGAATCCGTTCTCATGCGGTTCCAGGCGGAATGTCTCCTGTACGACCCAGCCGCCGGGCTGGTCGGCGGAGGCACGGACCCTGCCGTCCTCGGCGACCGAGAGATAGCGGCCGTCGGGGGCGCGCAGGGTCAGCACGCCCTCGCCCCAGTCGACGAGGGCGAGTTCGGTGCCGGTGGCGTCCACGGTGAGCGCCGGCAGGTCCGTACGGCCCGCGAGCAGCGCCGGGTCGAGGGCGCCCTCGGCACCGCGCACCTCGTCGGAGGAGTCCGCCTCGGGAACGTGCAGGAAGGCTCCGGCCCGGGTCTTCAGCAGGACGCGGTCCACGCCCTCCGCGAACTCCACGCGCTCCGCGCCGAACCGCTCGTACAGACCCTCCAGCGGGGTCGAGCGATGGATGAGGGTGCCGCTGTACCAGTCGCGCTTGCACTCGTCGGCGAGCAGACCGACCACCGCGAGCCGGGTGTCGGGCGCGAGCGGCAGCAGGCCCCCGCTGTTCTTGAGCAGGACCACCGACTGCTCGGCGGCCTCCAGCGCGAGGGCGCGGTGGGCCGGGGTGTCGAAGTCCCTGGTGAGCGCGTACGGGTCGTACTCCGGGTCGAACTCGCCGAGCCGGAAGCGGACCGAGAGCTGGCGGCGCACCGCCGTGTCGAGGTCCGCCTCGGTGAGCAGGCCCCGGTCCAGGGCCCCGCGCACCCGGGCCGTGATCTTCGAACTGTCGGTGCCGTGGTCGGTGAAGCTGTCGACGCCGGCCAGCAGCGCGGCGGCCGTCGCCTCCTCGTGGGTGTCGAAGTAGTGCTCGGAGTCGACCAGGTTGGACGGCGCGCCCGCGTCCGAACAGACCAGCAGATCGTCGTCGGTCCAGGTGCGCAGCTGATCGCGCAGATACGGCGACACGTGGTTGGGGCGGCCGTTGACCAGGTTGTACGCCGGCATCACACCCGCCGTCGCGCCCGCCTCGACCGTCTCGCGGAAGGCGCGCAGGTCGTACTCGTGCAGGACGCGCGGACGGACCGAGGAGGACGTGACATCACGGCCCGTCTCGTTGTTGTGCGCCAGCCAGTGCTTGAGGACGGGCGCGGTGCGCCAGTACGTCGGATGGTCGCCGCGCAGACCACGGGTGTAGGCGGTGGCGATCGCCGAGGTGAGCTTCGGGTCCTCGGAGTAGCCCTCCTCGTTGCGGCCCCACAGGGGGTGGCGCAGGAGATTGACAGTGGGGGCCCAGACGTTCAGCCCCACGCGCTCGTCGCGGGCGCGCATCGCGCGGGTCTCCTTCGAGACGGCCTCACCGACCCGGCGTACGAGATCCGTGTTCCAGGTCGCGCCGAGGCCGACCGCCTGCGGGAAGACGGTGGCCGGACCCATCCACGCCACCCCGTGCAGGGCTTCCTGGCCGGTACGGAACGCGGCGATGCCCAGACGCTCGATCTCCGGCGTGAACTGGTGCAGGAATCCGATCTTTTCGTCGAGGGTGAGCCGCGACAGAAGGTCGTCGATGCGCTTCGCGAACGGCAGACGCCGATCGCGGAAAGGCGGTGTGTACGGGGTGTGTGCGGTCACGTGGGGATCCCCTTGCGATGGATCGGTTCGGTGCTTTCGAAGCGCTTCGATGCTCATTGGACTCCGGGGTGGGTGTCAAGAGACCAGCGCCGTTACTTCAAGCAGTGCATAAGGAAGGGTCGCTTCTTACACCTCGGAGGAATCTTGGGAACGACCCTTGTGCACCCATGGGTGTTCACTTAACCTCACTGCAACATCGAAGCGCTTCGACTATAGATCTCGTCAGATCTCGTCGCAGTGGTCGGAGGACCGCTTCAGCTCAGCGAAGGGTTGACGCAATGACGCCGAACGCCGCCTCCGCCTCCTCCGGACCCAGCCGGAGAAGCTTCCTCGCCTCCACGGCGGTCGCCACCGCGGCCGTGGCCGGCGGGATGCCGCTGCTCGCCGCGTGCGGCGGGTCGGACAGCGGGTCGCGCGACGGTACGACCTCGGGCAAGGACGCGAAGAAGATCCTCCCGGCGTATGTGGCCGGCAATGTGGTGACGCCGGACATCCCGGCCAAGAACGGCTCGGCGATCGGCTTCACCGGCAAGCTGGAACTCGCCGAGCTGAAGACCTCCGTGGAGAAGAAGCTCGGCAAGGGCGGCAAGGTGACCGTCATGTCGCCGTTCTGGGGGTCGCCGCCCAAGAGCGGCAACGCCTACTACAAGGGCATGAACGACCTCATCGGTGTCGATGTGGTCTGGCAGAACCAGGACGGCAACACCTACGACCAGAAGCTCGGCGCGGTCCTCGCCTCCAGCGACATCCCCGATGTGGTGGTGATCCCCGGCTGGAACATGGGCGGCAAGATACCCAGCGCCATCATCAGCAAGTTCGCCGACCTCGGCCCCTATCTGTCCGGGGACAAGGTCAAGGAGTACCCCAACCTCGCGGCGATCCCGACGGACGCCTGGCGGCGCTCCATATTCGGCGGCAAGCTGCGCGGCCTGCCGCAGCCGACGCCCTGGGCCCCCAGCATCGTGCCCCTGTACCGCCAGGACATCTTCGAGAAGGAGGGCTACGAAGTCCCCAGGTCCTGCGACGAGTTCATGGCCCTGGCCAAGGAGATCACCAACGCCAAGGCCAAGCGCTGGGCCTGCCTGGACATGAAGTGGACCGCCTTCCAGGCCTTCGGTGTGCTCTCCGGCAGCGAGAAGCCGCTCGGCTGGAACATGGCCGACGGCAAGCTGGTCTACCGCATCGAGACCGAGGAGTACCTCGAAGCGCTGGAGTGGTCCCGCAAGCTCTTCGAGGCCGGGGTCGTCCACCCCGACTCCAAGATGGGCAAGAACGCCCCTGACGCGGGCCCCAAGTTCGCCAAGGGCGAGTTCCTGATCTATCCCAACAACATCACGCAGTGGTGGGGCCGCACCGCCGAACAGGCCGCCCAGAACCCGGACTTCAAGATCTGGGGCATGGACGTCTGGGGCCACGACGGCGGTAACCCCACCATGTGGGCCGAACAGCCCGCCGGCATCTTCGCCTTCGTCAACAAGAAGGCCTCCGAGTCGGTCATCCACGACGTGCTCGCCGTCGCGAACGTCACCGCGGCGCCGTACGGCACCAAGGAGTACATGATGACCAACTACGGCGTGGAGGGCACCCACTACACCGTCAAGGACGGCGTCCCCACCAAGACCGACCAGGGCAACACCGAGGTGCTGAACGCCTACGTCATGGTCGCGAGCCCCGCCGCGACCATCGCCCACCCCGACTTCCCCCAGGTCGCCAAGGGCCAGGTCGAGTGGCAGCAGCGGATGGGCGCCTTCACCAGGAAGAGCTCCTTCTACGGCATGCAGATCACCGAGCCCGCCCGCTACACCAACCTCTCCAACGACTTCGAGCAGCTGGAGGACGACATCGTCCGCGGCCGCAAGAAGATCAGCGACATGCAGCAGGCCGTCTCCGACTGGAAGAGCAAGGGCGGCGACAAGCTGCGCGACTGGTACAAGCAGATCCTCGACGAGAACGGTTCCGCGGCCAACTGACCGGGCATCGAGGCAAGGAGAACGGCCGTGTCCCACAGCACGGTGCCTCGGAGCAGGGCCGAGGCCGACACGACGGCGAAGACTCCGGTGGACTCCGGGGCCACCGGCTCCGGTGAGAAGCGACGGTCGGGGAAACCGAGTCTGCGGCTCAGACTCCGACGCGACCGCGTCCTGCTCCTGATGACGCTGCCGGCCGTCGCCCTGGTCCTGCTCTTCAACTACGTGCCGATCCTCGGCAACGTGGTGGCCTTCCAGGACTACGACCCCTACATCAGCGACAACGGCGTCGTGTCCATGTTGAACAGCCCCTGGGTCGGGCTGGAGAACTTCCAGCGGATCTTCGCCGACTCCGCGTTCTGGCAGGCGGTCCAGAACACCCTGGTGCTGTTCTTCCTCCAGCTCCTGCTGTTCTTCCCGATCCCGATCCTGCTCGCCCTGCTCATCAACAGCGTGGTCAGGCCGCGGGTGCGGGCGATCGCGCAGGCCGTTCTCTATCTGCCGCACTTCTTCTCGTGGGTGCTGGTGATCTCGGTCTTCCAGCAACTGCTCGGCGGCGCCGGTCTGCTCTCACAGCTGCTGCGCGAGCACGGGTACGACGGTCTCGACCTCATGACCGACCCGAGCACCTTCAAGTTCCTGGTCACCGCGCAGGCGGTGTGGAAGGACGCGGGCTGGGGGATCATCGTCTTCCTCGCCGCGCTCGCCGCCGTCAGCCCCGACCTGTACGAGGCCGCCGCGATGGACGGCGCCGGACGCCGGCGGCGGATGTGGCACGTCACCCTGCCCGCGCTGCGTCCGGTGATCGCGCTGCTGCTGGTGCTGCGCGTCGGCGACGCGCTGACCGTCGGCTTCGAGCAGATCCTGCTGCAACGCGATGCCGTGGGGCCGGGAGCCGCGGAAGTGCTCGACACCTTCGTGTGGTGGAACGGCGTCCGCAACCAGGACTTCGGCTATGCGGCCGCCGCCGGACTCGTCAAGGGCGTCATCAGCATCGGTCTCGTGCTGGCCGCGAACAAGGTGGCCCATCTGATGGGCGAGCAGGGGGTGTACAAGAAGTGACCGCCGTGATCGGCAAGTCCGTACGCAAGCCGTGGGCCGCGCCGCCCCAGCCCGTATGGGAGGAGCAGCCCACGAAGGTGGGGCTGGCGGGCAAGGGGCTCGTGCTCGGCATCGCCTGTCTGGCGATCCTGTTTCCGCTGTGGATCGTCGTCGTCACCAGCCTCTCCACGCGCAAGACCATCGATGAGGCCGGCGGTCTGGTGATGGTGCCGAAGGACATCACGTTCGTCGCCTACCAGGAGCTGCTGAGCGGCGGCCAGGTGACCCGCGCGGCGATCATCAGCGTCCTGGTCACCCTGGTCGGTACGGCGTTCTCCATGACGGTGTCCGTGCTGTGCGCCTACGGCCTCTCCCGAACCGGCTCGGTGGGGCATCGCTGGCTCCTGATGCTGCTGCTGGCGACCATGTTCTTCAGCGCCGGGCTCATTCCCACCTATCTTCTGGTGCAGACCCTCGGGCTGACGGACAGCTATCTCGCCCTGATCCTGCCGAGTGCGATCAGTGTCTTCAACATCCTGGTGCTGCGCGGATTCTTCATGGGAATCTCCCAGGAACTCATCGACAGCGCGCGCATCGACGGCGCCGGGGATTTCCGGATTCTCCGGCAGATCGTCATCCCTTTGTCGCGGGCCGTCATCGCGGTGATCACGCTGTTCTACGCGGTCGGGTACTGGAGCGCGTGGTTCAACGCGTCGCTGTATCTGAACGACCAGGACATGATGCCGTTGCAGAACGTCATGATTCAGCTGGTGCAGAAGCAGGAGGCCCCGGTCGGGCTGGGGCAGGCCATCAAGACGGGGCAACTGTCGGGGCTGGCCGTTCAGATGGCGGTCATGGTGATGGCTCTGCTGCCGGTGGCTGTGCTTTCTCCCTTTGTCCAGAGGCATTTCAAGAAGGGCATGCTCACGGGCGCCGTCAAGGGCTGATTTGGCTGGTCGCGCCCACGCGGCGGAGCCCCATGTCGATACAGCCCTGCGCCCCTCTGTTTTCCAGTTCCCCTGCTGCAAAGACGAGGTATGTCCATGCTCTTCCACGCGTACGACACCGACACAGGAATCACCGGCGCCCCGCGCGTGTACGGCCGTGTCCACCTCGCCACCAACGGGCGGGGCGTGCAGTACGGGGAGCCCGCATGATGCCGGAGCGAAACGGGCCTTCACTGAGCGACGCCACCCGTGGCCGTCTCCTCTTCGGCGGCGACTACAACCCCGAGCAGTGGCCCGAGGAGACCTGGCACGAGGACGTCCGGCTGATGAAGGAGGCCGGGGTCAACTCGGTCACCCTCGGCGTCTTCTCCTGGGCGAGGCTCGAACCCCGGCCGGGTGTAAGGGAGTTCGGCTGGCTGGACCGGCTGATGGACCTGATGCACGAGAACGGCATCGGTGTCGTGCTCGCCACCCCCACCTCGTCGCCGCCCCCGTGGCTGGGGCGCCTGCACCCCGACACCCTCCCGCGCGACGAGAACGGACAGACCGAGTGGTGGGGCTCCCGCCAGCACTTCTCCCACTCCAGCGCCACCTACCGGCGCTACGCCGCCGCCATCACCGAGGACCTCGCCGCCCGCTACGGCGGCCACCCGGCCCTGCGCATGTGGCACATCAACAACGAGTACTGCACCTATGACTGGGGCGACGAGGCCGAGGCCGCCTTCCGCGGCTGGCTCAAGGCCGGGTACGGCACGCTCGACGCCCTCAACGAGGCCTGGGGCACCGCCTTCTGGAGCCAGGGCTACGGCGACTGGTCCGAGGTGCTGCCGCCGCGCCGGGCGCACTACATGAAGAACCCCACGCAGGTGCTGGACTTCAAGCGGTTCACCTCCGACGCGCTGCTGGAGTGCTACCTCGCCGAGCGGGACATCGTCGCCCGGCACAGCCCCGGCATCCCGGTGACCACCAACTTCATGGCCGTGTGGCAGGGGCTGGACGCCTGGCGGTGGGCCGAGCAGGAGGACGTCGTCTCCGTCGACGTCTATCCGGATCCGCGCGATCCGCTCGGCGGGCAGTACGGGGCGCTCGTCCATGACATGACGCGGTCGCAGGCCCGTGGCGGTCCCTGGACGGTGATGGAGCAGGCCGCCGGGCCGGTCAACTGGCGTGGGGTCAACCACCCCAAACCGGCCGGCCTCAACCGGCTCTGGTCCCTCCAGGCCGTGGCCCGCGGCGCCGACGCCGTCTGCTACTTCCAGTGGCGGCAGTCCCGGCAGGGCTCGGAGAAGTTCCACTCGGGGATGGTCAGCCACGCGGGGGAGCGGGGCCGTACCTTCCAGGAGGTCAAGCGGATCGGCGCCGAACTCGCCCTGCTGAGCGGGAAGGTGGCGGACAGCCGGGTCGAGGCCGCCGAGGTGGCCGTACTCCTCGACTGGAATGCCTGGTGGGCCGGTCAGCAGGACGGGCGGCTGTCCAGCGAGGTCGACCTCCCACAGGTCGTCCGTGCCTGGCATCGCGCCCTGTGGGAGGCGCACACGGTCGCGGACTTCGCGCACCCCGAGCACGACCTGTCCGCGTACAAGCTGGTCGTCGTCCCCCAGCTGTATCTGATGACGAACGCGGCGATCGACAACCTCGTCACCCACGTCGCGAACGGCGGCACCCTGGTCGCCGGCTTCCAGACCGGCGTCGCCGACCAGGACGACCGGGTGCGCGAGGGCGGTATGGACGCCCGGCTGCGCGAACTGTTCGGCATCCGCGTCCTGCACGAGTGGTGGCCGCTGGACGCGGGCGAGAGAGCCGACGCCGAGGGCTTCCACGGCACCCTCTGGTCCGAGGAGATCGAGGCCGCGGACGACGTGGACTCCGTGACCCCGTACAAGGGCGGCGAGCTGGACGGGCTCCCGGCCCTCCTGCGCAAGGGCCGGGCCTGGTACGTCTCGACCCTCCCCGAGCCGCACGCCCTGCGCACCCTGCTGGCCGACATCGCCACCGGCGCGGGCGTACGGCCGACCCTCGCCGGGCTGCCCGCCGGAGTGGAGGCCGTACGCCGGGGCGGACTGCTGTTCCTGCTCAACCACGGGCGCGACGGGGTCACCGTCCAGGTGCCCGGCCGCCATCGCGACCTGCTGACCGGCGCGGCCGTCACCGAACGGGTCCAGCTGGAGCGGTACGGCGTGGCCGTGCTGGAGGCCGCCCCATGAGCGGACCCGTGCACGGCACCTGGGAAGCCGCCCCCGCCGGCCGCTGGGAGGACGCCTTCCTGAGCGGGAACGGCCGGCACGGCATCATGGTGTTCGGTGATCCGAACATCGACCGGGTCATCGTCAACCATCACACCCTGGTCCGCCCCAACGGCGCCGAACACCCCCGTCCCCCCGCCCTCGCCGCCGAACTCCCGCAACTCCAGGACCGGTTGCTCGCCGGGGAAGTCACCGCCGCCGAGCACTTCACCGACGGCCGCGAGCTGCAGTGGGTGCAGCCCTTCCATCCCGCCTTCCAGATACGGCTGCGCCGCCCGGCCCCCGCCGAGGACCCCGGCGACTACCGCCGCGAGGTCGACTTCACCACCGGCGTCGTCACCGCCCGCTGCGACGGCCGGCGCAGCGAGGCCTTCGTCTCCCGCGCCGACGACGGCATCGTCCAGTGCGTCACCGAGCCCGGCCCCACCGTCGACGTGACCCTCGACCACCAACTGCCTGGCTCCCCCTACGACTTGGCCGTCGGCCACAGCACCGTCCTCACCCCCGAGGGCGCCCTCCTCACCCTCCGCGTCCGCTACCCCGGCAGCGACCGGGCGTACACGGGCGTCACGCTCGCCGTCGTCACCGGCGGCACCACCCGCACCTCCCTGCCCGGCCTGCGCGTCGACGGCGCCCGGTCACTGCTCCTGCTCACCCGGGTACGACGGCACACCGGCGAGATGGACGCCCTCGCCGAGGCACACGCCCTGCGCGCCCTCCTCCCCGACGGCGACGGCGACGGCGACGGCGACGGTGGCAACGACGCCCCGTACGACCGCCTCCTCGCCCGCCACACCGAACTGCACCGCCCGGCCTACCTCCGCGTCGGCCTGGACCTCGATGCCGACGACGGTGAACGGGCCCTTGCGGGCTCGGAGCTGCTGAGCCGTCCGAAGAGCCCCGCCCTGCTGGAACGCCTCTTCGCGGCCGGCCGCTACCACCTCCTGTCCGCCTCCGGCATGCTCCCGCCCCGCCTGACCGGCCTGTGGACCGGCGACTGGAACACGGCCTGGGCGGGCGCGTTCACCACCGACGCCAACCTCAACCTCCAGACCGCCTCGGCCGCGGCAGGCGCGCTCCCGGAGGTCACCGAGGCCCACGCCGCCCTGATCCACGGCCAGCGGGAGCACTGGCGCGCCAACGCCCGCGCGATCTTCGGCGCCCGCGGCGTGGTGGCCCCCGCCCACACCGACGGCGAGTCCGGGCACATCTACCACTTCAGCCGCGAATACCCGCTCCACCTGTGGACCGCGGGCGCCGACTGGCTCCTCAAGCCGCTCGTCGACCACGACGAGACCAGCGGCGAACGCGACCCGCGCACGGCCGCCGCCCTCGCCGAAGTCGCCCGTTTCTACGAGGACTTCCTCACCCGCACCGACGACGCGGGCAACCTCGTCGTCGTCCCGTCCTACTCACCCGAGAACCGCCCGGCGAACGCGAGCTGGGGCACGGTCAACGCCGCCATGGACCTCTCGGCGGCCCGGCACGCCCTGCACACGGCCGCCGACTACCACCCGGACACCCCGGACGCCGACCGCTGGCGCACCCTCGCCGACCGCCTCCCCCCACACCGCGTCAACGAGGACGGCGCCCTCGCCGAATGGGCCTGGCCCGGTCTGACGGACACCTACGACCACCGCCACCTCAGCCACCTCTACGGCGTCTGGCCGCTGGACGAGATCACCCCGTACGACACCCCCGGCCTCGCGGCCGCCGCCCACCGAGCCCTCGAACTCCGGGGCGCCGAGAACGACTCCGCGCACGGCCATCTCCACCACGCCCTGATCGCGGCCCGCCTCAGGGACGGCGGCCGGGTCGCCCACGCCCTCGACCAGGTCCTGGACGGCGACTTCTTCCACGGCTCCCTGATGAGCGCCCACTACCCGCGCCGCGACGTCTACAACGCGGACGCCGCGCACACCCTGCCCGCCGTACTGATCGAGATGCTCGTGCAGTCGACCCCGGACCGGCTGGTCCTGCTGCCCGCGGTCCCGGAGACCTGCCCGCAGGGGCGGCTGCGGGGCGTACGGACGCGGTTCGGCGCGGAGGTCGACCTGACCTGGACGCCGAGCGGGGCGACGGCGGTCCTGCGGCCGTCCCGCACCGTCCGCATCGAACTCCGGACTTCCTCCGGCAACGGCGACGGCGGCGGCGACGCACAGCCGCTCGACCTCGTCGCCGGAGAAGACCACGTCCTCACCCTTGGGGCGTGGTAGCCCCCGCAACTCCCCCCCACCCATGGAAAGGGACACCATGGCAAAGAGCGCACTGCGCAAGATCACCATGGCCGTGCTGGCCCCGGCGATGGCCCTCGGCGCCACCGTCGGCCTCGCCTCCGCCCCCGCCTCGGCCGCGGTCTGGAACTCCTGCGACCAGTGGGGCAACACCAGCCTCAACGGCTACACGCTCTACAACAACATCTGGGGCTCCGGCGCCGGCAGCCAGTGCATATGGGCCAACTCGGGCACCAACTGGGGTGTCTGGGCGAACCACCCCAACACCGGCGGCATCAAGTCCTACCCCAACTCCAAGAAGGTGATCAACAAGACGATCGCTTCTCTCGGCTCGCTGACCAGCAGCTACAACGTCACCGTTCCGTCGTCCGGCGCGTACAACACGTCGTACGACATCTGGGACACCGACTACGACTACGAGATCATGCTCTGGGTCAACTACAACGGCGCCGTCGGCCCGCTCGGCACCTCGCAGGGCAACGTCACCCTCGGCGGCCACACCTGGACCGTCTACAAGGGCAGCAACGGCGCGAACGAGGTGTTCTCGTTCCTGCGGACGTCCGACTCCAGCTCCGGCACCGTGAACATCAAGCCGATCCTCAGCTGGATCTCGGGCACCAAGGGCTGGATGTCCAGCAGCGAGACCATCGGTGACGTCCAGTTCGGCTACGAGGTCACCTCGTCGTCCGGCGGCCTCGACTTCGTCACCAACAACCTGACGGTCAGCAGCAGCTGACCCGCCATCAGGGGGCGACCGGAAGACCTCCATCGTCCGGTCGCCCCCCAGAGCCTGCCTGACAGGCCCTCGACACGGCTACTCCGCTACAGGCAGCCGTGCCCCGTCCCGCAGGAACAGCGGGATGCGGTCCAGTGGGGCGTCGACCGTCACGGTCGTACCACCCTCGTACGTCTCCCCGGTCCACGCGTCCGTCCAGCGCGCGCCCGCCGGAAGGTACGTCGTCCGGGCCGTCGCGCCCGCCGTCAGCACCGGGGCGACCAGCAGATCGCGGCCGAAGAGGTAGGCGTCGTCGACCGACCAGGCCGTCTGGTCGTCGGGGAACTCCAGGAACAGCGCCCGCATCACCGGCAGGCCCTCCTCATGGGCCTCGCGCATGACGTCCAGGACGTACGGCTTCAGGCGCTCGCGCAGTCGCAGGTACTTCTCCAGGATCGCGCCGGCCTCCTCGCCGTACGACCACACCTCGTTCGGGCCGCCCGTCATCTCCGGGCCGAGCGGCATGCCCGGGTCGCGGAAGCCGTGCAGGCGCATCAGCGGGGACAGGGCGCCGAACTGGAACCAGCGGACCATCACCTCGCGGTACGCCGGGTCGTCCGGGTCGCCGCCGTGGAAGCCGCCGATGTCCGTGTTCCACCAGGGGATGCCGGAGAGCGCGGTGTTGAGGCCGGCCGCGATCTGGCGGCGCAGGGTCGGGAAGTCGGTGCCGATGTCGCCGGACCACAGGGCGGCGCCGTAGCGCTGGCTGCCCGCCCAGGCCGAGCGGTTGAGCGTCACCACCTCGGTCTCGCCGGAGGCGTGCAGGCCCTCGTAGAAGGTGCGGGAGTTCTCGGCGGGGTAGCTGTTGCCGACCTCCAGGCCGGGGCCCGTCCAGTAGCGCAGGTTCTCCTGGAAGCCCGGCTTCAGCTCCGGCTCGCAGGCGTCCAGCCAGAAGGCGGTGATGCCGTACGGGTCGAGGTAGTTCTGCTTCACCCTCGACCACAGGAACTCACGGGCCTGCGGGTTCGTGGCGTCGTAGAACGCCACCTGGACGGTCGAGGCCACCTCCTTGTCGGGCCAGTCGGCGTGCGCCATCGGGCCGTACTGGGTGCCGATGAAGTAGCCGCGCTGCTCCATGAGGGCGTGGTTCTCGCTCAGCGGGGACACGGAGGGCCACACGCTCACCACCAGCTTGATGCCGAGCTCGTCCAGCTCGCGCACCATCGCCGCCGGGTCCGGCCACTCGGCCGGGTCGAACCTCCACTCGCCGAGGTGCGTCCAGTGGAAGAAGTCGCAGACGATCGCGGATATGGGCAGGCCCCGGCGCTTGTACTCCCGTGCCACGGCGAGGAGTTCGTCCTGGGTGCGGTAGCGCAGCTTGCACTGCCAGAAGCCCGCCGCCCACTCCGGCAGCATCGGCGTACGGCCCGTCACCGCGCTGTAGCGGCGCTGGCCGTCGGCCGGGGTGCCCGCGGTGATCCAGTAGTCGATCTGGCGGGCGGAGTCGGCCACCCAGCGGGTGCCGTTGTGCGCGAGCTCCACGCGGCCGATCGCCGGGTTGTTCCACAGCAGGGTGTAGCCGCGGCTGGACGACAGCACCGGGATGCCGACCTCGGCGTTGCGCTGGACCAGGTCGAGGACCAGGCCCTTCTGGTCGAACCGGCCGTGCTGGTGCTGGCCGAGGCCGTACAGCTTCTCGTCGTCGTGGGCGGCGAAGCGCTGTTCGAGGCGGTGGTGGCCGTTGCCGACGGCGGTGTAGAGGCGGGGGCCGGGCCACCAGAAGTGGGCGCGCTCCTCGACGAGGACCTCCGTGCCGTCCTCGGTGCGCAGGAAGCGGATCAGCCCTTCGGTGTCGACCCGCACGGTCAGCGCGCCGACCGTCACGACCCCGAGCCCGTCCTCGATCTTCACGGTCGACTCGGTCGCCGGCGCGGACTCCAGCAGCGCGCCCGGCAGCCCGTCGAGGACCGGGCCGCCGAGCCGGGCACGCACCCGGACCGCGTCCGGACCCCACGGCTCCACACGCACCGTCTCCTGACGGCCGCTCCACTCCAGCGCGCCGTCCCGCTCACGGAACGTGCCGACGGTCGGGGACGACTGCGCCAGGCTCACCTGGGGCTGGGTTTCAGCAGGCAGATTCACGGGGGCCGCTCCTGGAGGAGTTCGGACATGGGGGTGCCCTGGTCGGGGCCGGCGGTGCGGGAGGGACGGAGACGGGTGAAGGGACGGAGACGGGTGAAGGGACCGAGACGGGGTGAGGGGACCGAGACGGGTGAAGGGCCTACGAGTGGCTGGGCGCCGGGCCCGTGCTCGCCCGGACCGTCAACTCGGGTGCGATCAGGACGACTTCGTCGCTGCCGCGGTCGTCCAGCTTGGCGACGAGCTGCTCCACGGCATGACGGCCCATCTCCTGCGCGGGAATGGAGACCGACGTCAGCCGCACCGACGCCTGGGTGGCGACCTGGTCGGGGCAGATGCCGACCACCGACACGTCCTCGGGCACGGCACGGCCCTGCTGGCGCAGCAGGGCGAGCAGCGGCTCGACCGCCGACTCGTTCTGCACGACGAATCCGGTGGTGCTCGGCCGTTCGTCGAGGATCCGGGCGAGGGTGACGGCCATCGCGTCGTACCCGCCCTCGCACGGCCGGTGCAGCAGCCGCATCCCCAGCTCCTGGGAACGCGTCCGGAGCCCGTCGAGCGTGCGCTCGGCGAAACCGGTGTGCCGCTCGTAGACGGCCGGGGCCTCGCCGATGACGGCGATGTCGCGGTGCCCCAGCATCGCCAGATGTTCCACACACAATGCGCCCGTCGCCCTGAAGTCGAGGTCGACGCAGGTCAGCCCGGTGGTGTCGGCCGGCAGTCCGATCAGCACGGACGGCTGGTCGGTGCCGCGCAGCAGCGGCAGCCGCTCGTCGTCCAGCTGGACGTCCATCAGGATCATCGCGTCGGCGAGCCCGCTGCCGGTGACCCGGCGCACGGCGTCGGGGCCCTCCTCGCCGGTCAGCAGCAGGACGTCGTAGCCGTGGGTGCGGGCGGTGGTGGCCACCGCGATGGCGATCTCCATCATCACCGGCACATACATGTCGGTGCGCAGCGGGATCATCAGCGCGATGATGTTCGACCTGCTGCTGGCCAGGGCGCGGGCACCCGCGTTCGGGTGGTAGCCGAGCTCGCGGATGCTCTGCTCGACCCGGGTCCGGGTGGTCGCGGAGATGGACCGCTTGCCGCTGAGGACATAGCTCACCGTGCTCGCCGAGACTCCGGCGTGCTGGGCGACCTCGGCGAGGGTGACCATCCAGCTCTCCAAGCTTTGTGAAGCGCTTCGACAGTGCGCAGTGGAAACATGGGCGGGTGTGAGGGTGGTTCGACAGTAGCTCTGGCGCGCTTGGGTGTCCATAGGTTGTCGAAGCGCTTCGACAGTTTTTCTCCTACGGGCTTGTCAGGACGAGCCGGGCCGTGGGGGCAACCTACAGTGCGTCTGGGACACCTCCCGGTCCGGCTCCACGATCTCCTGGGGACGGTGACATCGGCTGAACGGTTGCACGCGGGGTGGTGGGCTCGCCCCTAATCGGGTACATACGATCGAGTAGCACCCGTCGGTAACCAAACGGCCCATGATCCCGATTCGCGGCGAGGTGAGCCTCATGTCCGCAGCACCCCCGAAACCCACCGTCACCGAACGTGAGGCCCGCCAAGTGGCGGAGGCAGCCCGCGAACAGGACTGGCGCAAGCCCAGCTTCGCCAAGGAACTGTTCCTCGGCCGCTTCCGCCTCGACCTCATCCACCCGCACCCGATGCCCACCGACGAGGCCGCCCAGCGCGGCGAGGAGTTTCTCGCCAAACTGCGTGACTTCATCGAGACCAAGGTCGACGGCGCCCTCATCGAGCGCGAGTCCCGCATCCCCGACGAGGTGATCGCCGGGCTGAAGGAACTCGGCGCCTTCGGCATGAAGATCGACACCAAGTACGGCGGGCTCGGCCTCACCCAGGTCTACTACAACAAGGCCCTCACCCTGGCCGGCTCGGCCTCCGCGGCGATCGGCGTCCTGCTGTCGGCCCACCAGTCGATCGGCGTACCGCAGCCGCTCAAGCTGTTCGGCACACCCGAGCAGAAGGAACTGTTCCTGCCGCGCTGCGCCCGCACCGACATCAGCGCCTTTCTGCTGACCGAGCCCGACGTCGGCTCCGACCCGGCCCGCCTCGCCACCTCCGCCGTACCGGACGGGGACGACTACATCCTCGACGGGGTCAAGCTGTGGACGACCAACGGTGTCGTCGCCGACCTCCTCGTCGTCATGGCGCGGGTGCCCAGGTCCGAGGGCCACAAGGGCGGCATCACGGCCTTCGTCGTGGAGACCAACTCGCCCGGCGTCACCGTGGAGAACCGCAACGCCTTCATGGGCCTGCGCGGCATCGAGAACGGCGTCACCCGCTTCCACCAGGTCCGCGTCCCCGCCGCCAACCGCATCGGCCCCGAGGGGGCCGGCCTGAAGATCGCGCTGACGACACTGAACACCGGGCGGCTCTCGCTGCCCGCGTCCTGCGTCGCGGCCGGCAAGTGGTGTCTGAAGATCGCTCGCGAGTGGTCGGCGGCGCGTGAGCAGTGGGGCAAGCCGCTCGCCCACCACGAGGCCGTCGGCTCGAAGATCTCCTTCATCGCGGCCACCACCTTCGCCCTGGAGGCCGTCACCGACCTCGCCTCGCAGATGGCCGACGAGGACCGCAACGACATCCGCATCGAAGGCGCCCTCGCCAAGCTGTACGCCTCCGAGATGGCCTGGCTCATCGCCGACGAGCTCGTCCAGATCCGCGGCGGCCGCGGCTTCGAGACCGCCGACTCGCTCCGCGCGCGCGGCGAGCGCGGCGTCCCCGCCGAACAGGTCCTGCGCGACCTGCGCATCAACCGCATCTTCGAGGGCTCGACGGAGATCATGCACCTCCTGATCGCCCGCGAGGCCGTCGACGCCCACCTCTCGGTCGCCGGCGATCTCATCGACCCCGAGAAGTCCCTCCAGGACAAGGCGAAGGCGGGCGCGAACGCCGGTGTCTTCTACGCCAAGTGGCTGCCGAAACTGGTCGCGGGCCAGGGCCAACTGCCGTATTCGTACGGCGAGTTCAAGCAAGGCGTGGACCTCTCTCCGCATTTGCGCTACGTCGAACGCACGTCGCGCAAGCTGGCCCGCTCCACCTTCTACGGCATGTCCCGCTGGCAGGGCCGGATGGAGACCAAGCAGGGCTTCCTCGGCCGGGTCGTCGACATCGGCGCCGAACTGTTCGCCATGAGCGCGGCCTGCGTCCGCGCCGAGCACCTGCGCGCCCGGGACGAGCACGGCCGCGAGGCCTACCAGCTGGCCGACGCCTTCTGCCGCCAGGCACGCCTGCGCGTGGAGGAGTTGTTCGGCCGGCTGTGGTCCAACACCGACGACCTCGACGGCAAGGTGGTCAAGGGCGTGATGTCGGGCACGTACGAGTGGCTGGAGCAGGGCATCGTCGACCCCTCGGACGACGGCGGCGTGTGGATCGCGGACGCGACCCCGGGCCCGAGCGAGCGGGAGAACGTGCACCGTCCGATCGGCTGACGGACATCCCGAGGGGTCACTGCCCGCAGTGACCCCTCACCATCCTGTTACCCGCCGATGGGGACGCCCTGTCCTTCCCGTCGGCCGTAGCGGCCACAATGGGGGGATGAGCGACAGTCCAGCCCCTCTCGCCGACCCGCATCTCGTCTACGACCCCGTCGCGGGCGACGGCCCCAAGGACGTGGTGATCCTCGGCTCCACCGGCTCGATCGGCACCCAGGCCATCGATCTCGTGCTGCGCAACCCCGACCGGTTCCGGGTCACCGCCCTGTCCGCCAACGGCGGCCGGGTCGCCCTCCTCGCCGAGCAGGCGTACCGGCTGAAGGCACGGACCGTCGCGGTCGCCCGCGAGGACGTCGTACCGGCGCTGCGGGAAGCTCTCCAGGCCCAGTACGGCACCGGGGAGCCGCTCCCCCAGATCCTGGCCGGCCCCGACGCGGCCACCCAGGTCGCCGCCTCCGAGTGCCACACCGTCCTCAACGGCATCACCGGCTCCATCGGCCTCGCGCCCACCCTCGCCGCCCTGGAGGCGGGCCGCACCCTCGCGCTCGCCAACAAGGAGTCCCTGATCGTCGGCGGCCCGCTGGTCAAGGCGCTCGCCAAGCCCGGGCAGATCATCCCGGTCGACTCCGAGCACGCCGCCCTGTTCCAGGCGCTGGCGTCCGGCTCGCGCGCGGACGTGCGCAAGATCGTGGTCACCGCCTCCGGCGGCCCCTTCCGCGGCCGTACGAAGGCCGAGCTGGCGAACGTCACCGTCGAGGACGCCCTCGCGCACCCCACCTGGGCCATGGGCCCGGTCATCACGATCAACTCCGCGACCCTCGTCAACAAGGGTCTGGAGGTCATCGAGGCGCATCTGCTCTACGACATTTCCTTCGACCGCATTGAGGTGGTCGTGCATCCCCAGTCGTATGTTCACTCGATGGTTGAGTTCACCGACGGATCCACGATCGCCCAGGCGACGCCCCCGGACATGCGCGGGCCCATCGCCATCGGCCTCGGCTGGCCGGAGCGCATCCCCGACGCCGCGCCCACCTTCGACTGGAGCAAGGCGTCGACCTGGGAGTTCTTCCCGCTCGACAACGACGCGTTCCCGTCGGTCGACCTGGCCCGTCGGGTGGGCGAGCTCGCGGGCACGGCACCCGCGGTGTTCAATGCGGCCAACGAGGAGTGCGTCGAGGCCTTCCGGGCCGGCGCGCTGCCCTTCAACGGGATCATGGAGACCGTGACACGGGTGGTGGAGGAGCACGGCACGCCCCGTGCGGGAACTTCCCTGACCGTGGCGGACGTACTCGAAGCGGAGACCTGGGCCCGCAGGCGGGCCCGGGAACTGGCTGCACACACGGCGGAGGCCCGTGCATGACGACCCTGATGTTCATCCTCGGCATAGTGCTGTTCGCGGTCGGGCTGCTCGCCTCGATCGCATGGCACGAGCTGGGCCATCTGTCCACGGCCAAGATGTTCGGCATCCGCGTGCCGCAGTACATGGTCGGCTTCGGCCCGACCATCTGGTCGCGGAAGAAGGGCGACACCGAGTACGGCGTCAAGGCGATCCCGTTCGGCGGCTACATCCGCATGATCGGCATGTTCCCGCCCGGCCCCGACGGCAAGCTGGAGGCCCGCTCCACCTCGCCCTGGCGCGGCATGATCGAGGACGCCCGCTCAGCCGCGTTCGAGGAGCTCAAGCCGGGTGACGAGACCCGCCTCTTCTACACGCGCAAGCCCTGGAAGCGCGTGATCGTGATGTTCGCGGGCCCCTTCATGAACCTGGTCCTCGCCTTCGGTCTGTTCCTCACCGTGCTGATGGGCTTCGGCATACAGCAGCAGACCACCACCGTGAGCTCGGTCTCCCCGTGCGTCATCGCCCAGACCGAGAACCGCGACGAGTGCAAGGCCAGCGACCCCCAGTCCCCGGCCGCCGCCGCGGGCATGAAGGCCGGCGACAAGATCGTCTCCTTCGCCGGGGTCCGGACCGACGACTGGAACACCCTGTCCGACCTCATCCGCGACAGCGCCGGCAAGGAGGTGCCGATCGTCGTCGACCGCAAGGGTGAGCAGGTGACCCTGGAAGCGAAGATCGCCACCAACCGGGTCGTGAAGAAGGACGCGGGCGGGGCCTATGTCGAGGGCGAGTACGTCAAGGCCGGCTTCCTCGGCTTCAGCTCGGCCACCGGCGTCGTCAAACAGGACTTCGGCGACTCGGTGACCTGGATGGGCGACCGGGTCGGCGACGCCGTCGACTCCCTGGTGGCCCTGCCCTCCAAGATCCCCGCCCTGTGGGACGCGGCGTTCGGCGACGGCCCGCGCGAGCCGGACTCCCCGATGGGCATCGTCGGCGCGGCGAGGGTCAGCGGCGAGATCGCGACGCTGGACATCCCGGCGTCCCAGCAGCTGGCGACGTTCGTCTTCCTGCTGGCGGGCTTCAACCTCTCGCTCTTCCTCTTCAACATGCTCCCGCTGCTGCCGCTCGACGGCGGCCATATCGCGGGCGCCCTGTGGGAGTCGCTGCGCCGCAACCTGGCCAAGGTGCTGCGCCGCCCGGACCCGGGTCCGTTCGACGTGGCGAAGCTCATGCCGGTGGCCTACGTCGTCGCCGGGATCTTCATCTGCTTCACGCTGCTCGTGCTCGTCGCGGACGTCGTTAACCCGGTCAGAATCTCCTAGTCACACGGTGTTCGAGGCGGCCCGGGATCGTATGTCCCGGGCCGCCTTCCATTGGGTGGGTTTACAAGGCGTGATGTGCTGGGGTGAGGACCTGTGCCGTAATCTCGAAGCCTGGAGCCCGCTGCTGACGGGACCGGATCTTGATCCACGACTTGGGGTTGCACAGCAGATGACTGCGATTTCTCTCGGCATGCCGTCCGTTCCGACCAAGCTCGCCGAGCGCCGGCAAAGCCGGCAGATCCAGGTCGGATCCGTGGCGGTCGGCGGGGACGCGCCGGTCTCGGTCCAGTCCATGACGACGACGCGTACGTCGGACATCGGCGCCACCCTCCAGCAGATCGCCGAGCTCACGGCCTCCGGCTGCCAGATCGTGCGGGTGGCGTGCCCGACGCAGGACGACGCCGACGCCCTGGCGACGATCGCCCGCAAGTCCCAGATCCCGGTGATCGCGGACATCCACTTCCAGCCGAAGTACGTCTTCGCGGCCATCGAGGCCGGCTGCGCCGCGGTCCGGGTCAACCCGGGCAACATCAAGCAGTTCGACGACAAGGTCAAGGAGATCGCGCGGGCCGCCAAGGACCACGGCACCCCGATCCGCATCGGCGTCAACGCGGGTTCGCTGGACCGGCGCCTGCTCCAGAAGTACGGCAAGGCGACGCCCGAGGCGCTGGTCGAGTCGGCCCTGTGGGAGGCGTCGCTCTTCGAGGAGCACGACTTCCGGGACATCAAGATCTCCGTGAAGCACAACGACCCGGTCGTGATGGTCAGGGCCTACCAGCTGCTGGCCGAGCAGTGCGACTACCCCCTCCACCTCGGCGTGACCGAGGCGGGCCCGGCGTTCCAGGGCACCATCAAGAGCGCGGTGGCCTTCGGCGCCCTCCTCTCGCAGGGCATCGGCGACACGATCCGCGTATCGCTCTCGGCCCCGCCCGCCGAGGAGGTCAAGGTCGGCATCCAGATCCTGGAGTCCCTGAACCTCAAGCAGCGCGGCCTGGAGATCGTCTCCTGCCCGTCCTGCGGCCGTGCCCAGGTCGACGTCTACAAGCTGGCCGAGGAGGTCACGGCGGGCCTGACCGGCATGGAGGTCCCGCTCCGCGTCGCCGTCATGGGCTGCGTGGTGAACGGCCCCGGCGAGGCCCGCGAGGCCGACCTCGGCGTCGCCTCCGGCAACGGCAAGGGCCAGATCTTCGTCAAGGGCGAGGTCATCAAGACCGTCCCCGAGTCCAAGATCGTCGAGACCCTCATCGAGGAAGCGATGAAGATCGCCGAGCAGATGGAGGCCGACGGCGTGGAGAGCGGCGAGCCGTCGATCTCCGTGGCGGGCTGACGGAGGGTACGGATCGCGCCCCTCAGGGGCGCGGGGCTGTATCGATGTGCGGCTCCGCCGCGTGGGCGCGACGAGCCACACGCAACCCGCACTCGCGCTACCGGGGAAGCCCCCGAGCTCTCGGGCGCCCGGCATCCGACGGCCACCCCTCGAAGGGCGGCCACCTTCGCAGGGCGGCGTGCCTCAGCTTCCGCAGGTACAGTGCGGAGACCAGCAGTTCCCCCGGAGGGCCCCCGCACTTGTTGACCCAGACCACCTCACGGGTGCTCGAACCGAGCGACCTGGACGCCGCGCTCGCCGTCCTCGACCGCGAGCCGGTCGCGAACGCCTTCGTGACGTCCCGGGTCCAGATCGCCGGTCTCGACCCCTGGCGCCTCGGCGGCGAGATGTGGGGCTGGTACGAGGGCGGCATGCTGACGTCCCTGTGCTACGCGGGCGCCAACCTCGTCCCGATCTGCGCGACCCCGCGAGCGGTACGGGCCTTCGCCGACCGGGCCCGGCGCGCGGGCCGCCGCTGCTCCTCCATCGTCGGCCCCGCCGAATCCACCGCCCAGCTGTGGCGCCTGCTGGAGCCGGGCTGGGGCCCGGCCCGCGAGGTCCGCGCCCACCAGCCCCTCATGGTCACCGACCGGATGCCGGCCGACATCACCCCGGATCCGTACGTCCGCCGCATCCGCAAGGACGAGATGGACACGATCATGCCGGCCTGCGTGGCGATGTTCACCGAAGAGGTCGGCGTATCGCCCATGGCCGGCGACGGCGGCCTCCTCTACCAGGCCCGCGTCGCCGAACTCGTCGGATCCGGCCGCTCCTTCGCCCGCCTCGACCACGACGGCAAGGTCGCCTTCAAGGCCGAGATCGGCGCCGCCACCGACCGCGCCTGCCAGATCCAGGGCGTCTGGGTGGCCCCCGAATACCGCGGCCAGGGCCTGGCCGTCCCCGGCATGGCAGCCGTCCTGCGCTACGCCCTGGCGGACGTGGCCCCGGTGGTGAGCCTGTACGTCAACGACTTCAACACGGCGGCGAGAAGGACGTACACCAGGGTGGGCTTCCAGGAGGTCGGCGCCTTCATGAGCATCCTGTTCTGACCCGAACCCCCCTGTAGGCTCCCCACATGCGCCTTCCCGGTCACGCACACCGCCTCCGGCCAGACGACATCGTGATCGGCCGCCTTGACCTCTCGGCTCGCGTGGACGAGGCCCTGGCCGTCCAGGCCGTGGCATTCGGCCTCGGTCCCGACGAGGTAGCCGTACGCCGCCAGATCGTCCTGCGCCACATGACCTACCCGGGAGCGCGAGCCCTCGGCGCGACCACCGGCGGCATGCTCGTCGGATTCGTCTACGGCATGCCCAACGACCGCGCCCACTGGTGGTCCACCGTCGTCGAGCCGTATCTGCGGGCCCAGGGCCACGACGCCTGGCTCGACGACTCCTTCGTCATCACCGAACTCCACGTCCACCCCGGCTACCAGAACCGGGGCCTCGGCCGCTCCCTGATCACCACGATCACCGACAGCGCCGCCCAACCCCGCTCGATCCTCTCGGCGATCGACGTCGACAGCCCGGCCCGCGGCCTCTACCGCTCCCTCGGCTACCAGGACCTCGCCCGCCAGGTCCTGTTCCCCAGTGCCCCGAAGCCGTACGCCGTGATGGGCGCACCACTCCCGCTGCGCCGCGGATAGGCGCCGCACGGCCGCCGATCGATTTCCGCCGCCCCCTGCCACCCGGCTAACCTCCTGCCATAACCCAAACCCGGCAGGAGTACGAGAACGATGGCGAACGCACCGGTCCAGCGCATGTCCCAGTTGATGGCCAAGACGCTGCGCGATGACCCGGCGGACGCCGAGGTCCTCAGTCACAAACTGCTGGTCCGGGCCGGCTACGTCCGCCGCACGGCGGCCGGCATCTGGTCCTGGCTGCCCCTCGGCAAGCGGGTCCTCGCCAACGTGGAGCGCATCGTCCGCGAGGAGATGGACGCCATCGGCGCCCAGGAGGTGCTGCTCCCCGCACTGCTGCCGCGCGAGCCGTACGACGCGACCGGCCGCTGGGACGAGTACGGCGCCGAGCTGTTCCGCCTCCAGGACCGCAAGGGCGGCGACTACCTGCTCGGCCCGACCCACGAGGAGATCTTCACCCTGCTGGTGAAGGACCAGGCGTCCTCCTACAAGGACCTGCCGGTCATCCTCTACCAGATCCAGCACAAGTACCGCGACGAGGCCCGCCCCCGGGCCGGCATCCTGCGCGGCCGCGAGTTCCTGATGAAGGACTCGTACTCCTTCGACACCGAGGACGAGGGCCTCGCCCAGTCCTACGCCCTGCACCGCCAGGCCTACCAGCGCGTCTTCGAGCGCCTCGGCCTCGACTACCGCATCTGCGCCGCGACCGCCGGTGCGATGGGCGGCTCCAAGTCGGAGGAGTTCCTCGCCCCGGCCGGCGCCGGCGAGGACACCTTCGCGGACTGCCCGAACTGCGACTTCGCGGCCAACACCGAGGCGATCTCCTACGAGCTCAAGGCCGTGGACGCGGCGGACGTACCCGCCCTCGAAGAGATCCCGACCCCCGACACCCCGACCATCGAGACCCTCGCCGCCCACCTCGGCGTCCAGGCCTCCGACACCCTGAAGAACCTCCTCGTCAAGGTCGACGGCGAGATCGTCGCCGTCGGTGTCCCCGGTCACCGCGAGGTCGACATGGACAAGGTCGAGGCGCACTTCGCCCCGGCCGTCGTCGAGATGGTCACCGAGGCGGACTTCGCGGGGAACCGGGAGCTGGTGCGGGGGTACGTCGGCCCGCAGGGCCTGGGGGAGAAGGTCAAGTACCTCGCCGACCCGCGGGTGGCCCCCGGCACCTCCTGGATCACCGGTGCCAACAAGGAGGGCATGCACGCCAAGTACGTCGTCGCGGGCCGTGACTTCGAGGTCGACGAGTACGTCGACGTCGTGGTCGTGCAGGAGGGCGACCCCTGCCCGAACTGCGGCACCGGCCTCAAGCTGGACCGCGCCATCGAGATCGGCCACATCTTCCAGCTGGGCCGCAAGTACGCGGACGCCCTCAAGCTCGACGTCCTCGGCCAGAACGGCAAGCCGGTCCGCGTCACCATGGGCTCCTACGGCATCGGCGTCTCCCGCGCCGTCGCGGCCCTCGCCGAGCAGACCGCCGACGACAAGGGCCTGTGCTGGCCCGCCGAGGTCGCCCCGGCCGACGTGCACGTGGTCGCCGCCGGCAAGGCGCTGCAGACCGAACTCGCCCTCGACGTCTCCGAGAAGCTGTCGGCCGCCGGTCTGCGCGTCCTGTGCGACGACCGGGCGGGCGTCTCGCCGGGCGTGAAGTTCACCGACTCCGAGCTGATCGGCGTACCGCAGATCCTGGTGGCCGGGCGGCGCGCGGCCGAGGGTGTCGTCGAGCTCAAGGACCGCAGGACCGGTGAGCGCGAGGAGCTCACCGTGGACGAGGCGATCGCGCGCCTGACCGCGTAACGGAACCCTTCAGGAAGTTCTCCGACCGCTCCCCGACTGTAGGACGTGACACGGCGTCACTACGGAGGGGAGCGGTCCTCAGAGCCACCCGGCGAACTCCAACAGCAACTCGGCATCGTTGGGCCGCCCGACCCGCAGCGCGCGAACGCCCGACTCGACCGCCCGGAACAACGTCCACCCCCGCAACCGCTCCTGATCCACATCCAGCGACTCCGCAAGCCGCTTCACCCGCCGCCGCGTGGTCGCCGCCCCCGAAGGCGACGCGATCAGGTCCTCCACCCGGTCCCGCACCAACCGCGCCAGATCGAACGCACACTCCCCGACGACCGGATCCGGCCCCACCGCCAACCACGGCACCCGCTCGCCCGCCAGCACCTTGCTCTGCCGAAAGGTGCCGTGCAGCAGCCGCTCCTCGGGCGGCGCGGCCAGCAACTCCTCGCGCGCACCGAGCGCGGCATCGACCAACGCCGCCACATCGCCGAAGGCGTCCACGGTCGCCCGCATCGCCTCCGCCTGCCGCCCCGTCCGCTCGGCCACCGTCTCGAAGACATGCGCACCGTCACCACCTGGCGGCTCCACCCACAGCCGCCGCAACGTCCCCGCCGCCTCCAGCAAGGCCTTCGCCTCCGGCAACGACCGGACCGACAGGTCCGGATGCAGCCGCTCCAGCAGCAGCACACCCTCGGTCACCAACGGTTCGAGAAGCTGTACGGCGCCCAGTCCACCCCAGTGCGCGAGCGCGGCCCGCTCGCTCTCCGGGCGGAACCGGGGCGGGGCCAGCTTGAGCACGGCGGGCGTACCGTCCGCGCGCCGCACCAGCACCACGAGGCTGCTGCGCCCGCCGGGCACCTGCACCCGCTGGGCGGTCAACTCGCGTAGCGCGACGGCCTGGTGAGCCGCCTCCGGCAGCTTCTCCAGCCAGTCGTCACCGTCCGGTGCCGTCTCACCGAGCGCCCTGACCAGACGCTGCGGCGGTTCGAATGCCATGCGCGAGTCCGTTCCCTTCCCGTACTGCCCGTACTGCCCGTACGTGCTCTGCGGCCGGTGTCACGCGCTGGGCGCCACCGATGCCGACGCGGTGCCCGCCCGCTCGACGAGCCCAGGGAAGGCTACGCTCTCGCCCCGCCAGCGCACCGCCCGCACCGCCGCCTCCCGCACCGCCCCGGCGGCCCGGCCCCGCAGCTCACCCTCGGCTGCCCGCACCAGGTCGGAGTACACCCCGGCCACCCGGTCCTCCAGTTCGGCGGCGAGCAGGACGGCCGTGTCCGAGTCCGGCACCGGGAACGGCAGCGCGTACGCGGCGCTCGCGGCGACCGGCTCGGCGCCCAGGTCGCGCACCTCGCGCGCCAGCGCGTCCCGCCGCGCCCGGTGCGCGTCGTACGCCGCGCGTGCTTCCGAACGCCGCTCCTGAAGGATCCGGCCGCCGACGACGCCGTACCCGTACACCGCCGCGTGCTCGGCGGCGAGCGCCGCCTGGAGAGCCGTCAGCCGCTGCTTCCTCGCCTCGCTCACTTGGCCCCCTCCGTCAACAGGTACGCGTGCGCCGCCCCGGCCGCCGCCACGGAGGCCAGCAGCCGCGCCAGTTCGCCCGGCACGTCGAGCAGCGCCTTCGCCCGCCGGTCCGCGAGCGCCCGCTCGGCGGCGGCGAGTTCGGCCACGGCGTCGCGCTCGTTCGAGGGAACGGAGACCGCGGACGACGGGGAGGGCGACGGCGACGACTTCGCGGCATCCGGCGTCTGCGAAGACGTGGAGGCGCCGGTGGTGGACCCGGTGGAAGAGTCGGTGGACGCGCCGGCGCTTCCGGGGGTGCCGGGGGTTCCCGAAGATCCTCCGCCGAATGCCTCCGCATGGCGTACGGCCTCCGCCCGCAACGGCCCCACCAGTGCCGCCAGCGCCGGATGGGCGGCGAGCACCGCGTCGTACCGCTCGACCAGGCCCTCGCTGTCCCGGGCCGCACGCGCGCGTGCCCGCTCGGTGAGTGACAAACTGCCGCTCGTGCCGCCGTCCGAGTCCTCGGACCCGGCGGAGCAGCCCACCAGCAGGGCGGCCCCGGCAGCCGAGGCGAGCAGGGTTCTTCTGCGCGGCCCCGAGGGGGAGCGCGGCGGCGGGGGGTACGGCACGGCAGACGTCCTCGGGGAACTCGTACGAAAGCAGTCACGAAAGCAGCCGTGGAACAGCTGCGGAACTCAGCGGGTCGCAGGCCCGTGATCACGGTACCCGCGCAACCGGACGGCACCACTCATCGGCGCCGTACGTATGCAGGTGGACGGCAACACACTCTGCGACCGGATACCCTTTGACCAGACACGCGACCCATCCCACAACAGCACACGCGGCCGAGGAGTCACCCGGATGAGCACCACCCAGAGCGAGAGGCTGCGAGAACTACTGGAACCGCTCGTCAGCTCACAGGGCCTCGATCTCGAAGAGATCGCAGTGGACTCCGTCGGACGCAAGCGCGTGCTGCGTGTCGTCGTCGACTCCGACACCGGGGCGGACCTGGACCAGATCGCCGATGTGAGCCGTGCGCTCTCGGCGAAGCTCGACGAGACGGACGCGATGGGCGAGGGCGAGTACACCCTTGAGGTCGGCACCCCGGGCGCCGAGCGCCCCCTCACGGAGCACCGGCACTATGTGCGCGCCGTCGACCGGCTGGTGAAGTTCCAGCTGGCCGAGGGCGGCGAACTGGTGGCCCGGATCCTGAAGGTCGACGACGACGGCCTCGACCTCGAAGTGCCGGGAGTGAAGGGCCGAAAGGCCACCTCCCGCAGACTCGGGTTCACGGACATCGACAAGGCGCGCGTGCAGGTCGAGTTCAACCGCAAGGACAGCAAGAACGAGAAGGAAGAGGAGGCGTAGCCGTGGACATCGACATGAGTGCCCTGCGGGGCTTGGTACGGGAGAAGGAGATCTCCTTCGACCTGTTGGTCGAGGCGATCGAGTCGGCCCTCCTCATCGCCTACCACCGCACCGAGGGAAGCCACCGCCACGCGCGCGTGAAGCTCGACCGGGACTCCGGGCACGTGGTCGTGTGGGCGAAGGAAGACCCCGAGGACCTCGAAGAGGGCCAGGAGCCCCGGGAGTTCGACGACACCCCGTCCGACTTCGGCCGTATCGCCGCCACCACCGCCAAGCAGGTCATCCTGCAGCGGCTGCGCGACGCCGAGGACGACGCGACGCTCGGCGAGTACGCGGGACGCGAGGGCGACATCGTCACCGGCGTGGTCCAGCAGGGCCGCGACCCGAAGAACGTCCTGGTGGACATCGGCAAGCTGGAGGCCATCCTGCCGGTGCAGGAGCAGGTCCCGGGCGAGACGTACCCGCACGGCATGCGGCTTCGGTCGTACGTCGTCCGAGTGGCGAAGGGCGTCCGCGGCCCGTCCGTCACCCTGTCGCGCACGCACCCCAATCTGGTGAAGAAGCTCTTCGCGCTGGAGGTGCCGGAGATCGCCGACGGGTCCGTCGAGATCGCCGCCATCGCCCGCGAGGCCGGCCACCGCACCAAGATCGCCGTACGGTCCACCCGCTCCGGTCTGAACGCCAAGGGTGCCTGCATCGGCCCCATGGGCGGCCGGGTGCGCAATGTCATGGGCGAGCTGAACGGCGAGAAGATCGACATCGTCGACTGGTCGGACGACCCGGCCGAGATGGTGGCGAACGCGCTGTCCCCGGCCCGGGTCTCCAAGGTGGAGGTCGTGGACATGGCGGCCCGCTCCGCGCGGGTGACCGTGCCCGACTACCAGCTGTCACTGGCGATCGGCAAGGAAGGGCAGAATGCCCGGCTTGCGGCCCGGCTGACCGGCTGGCGGATCGACATCCGCCCCGACACCGAGCAGGCCGGGGAATAGATCCAAGCCGCGAGCCGCTTAGATCACGTCAGGTTATCGCCCGGCAACTGTTCGAATCCTGCCCCAAAGGGGTGAGGTCGCTACGGGGAGGTAGACTTAAGAGTGTCTGGCCGGACACGCGCCCGCGCATGCCCTGAACGCACCTGTGTGGGGTGTCGTGAGCGAGCGGCCAAGGCTGATCTGCTGCGGATCGTGGCGATCAAGGACGAGTGCGTCCCTGATCCAAGCGGTACGCTGCCCGGCCGGGGTGCGTATGTACACCCCGCCCTGGTCTGTCTCGACCAGGCGGTACGCCGACGGGCGTTCACGCGGGCGTTGCGCGCCCCGGGAGCGCTCGACACAAAGGCGTTGCGCCGGTACGTCGAGCAGAGAACAGTTGCTGAGCAGGCAACACCGTAAGAAGCGTCGCGCGGAACCCCCGCGCGGCCCTGGTACCCCGCGAGTTGGAAGTAGGTCGAGATTGCGATGAGCACTCGATGAGCACGCGATGAGTACGCCCATGAAGTAGCGACGGTCCGGACGCAACCGGACCTAAAAGGAGCGAAGTGGCTAAGGTCCGGGTATACGAACTCGCCAAGGAGTTCGGGGTTGAGAGCAAGGTCGTCATGGCCAAGCTCCAAGAACTCGGTGAATTCGTCCGTTCGGCGTCTTCGACCATCGAAGCGCCCGTCGTCCGTAAGCTGACGGACGCCCTCCAGCAGGGCAGCGGAGGCGGCAAGCCCGCCCCCGCACGCAAGGCTGCCCCGGCAAGGCCGGCAGCCCCCTCTCCGGCGCAGGCTGCCCGTCCGGCCGCCCCGCGCCCGCCGGCCCCCAAGCCGGCCTCCGCCGAGAAGCCCGCGGCTCCCGCCGCGCCGGCCGCTCCCGGCCCCCGTCCCACCCCGGGCCCGAAGCCCGCGCCGCGGCCCGCCCCGGCGTCCCCGGCCCCGACCGCGCCCGAGTTCACGGCACCCCCGGCACCTCCGGCGGCTCCCGCCGCCCCGGCCGCCTCTCAGGGGCAGGGCTCCGGCCCGCGTCCGGGCGCTCCGCGTCCCGGTGGCCAGGCGCCGCGTCCGGGTGCTCCGCGTCCGGGTGGCACCGGTCAGGGTGGTCAGGGCCGTGGTGACCGTGGCGACCGTCCCGGCGCTCAGCGTCCGGGTGGCGGCGCCCCGCGTCCCGGTGCCCGTCCGGCCGGTCCCCGTCCGGGCAACAACCCCTTCACCTCCGGTGGCTCCACCGGGATGGCGCGCCCGCAGGCGCCCCGTCCGGGCGGTGCCCCGCGTCCCGGCGGCCCGGGTGGCCCCGGTGAGCGTCCCGGCGGCGCCCCGCGTCCGCAGGGCCAGGGCGGTCCCCGTCCCCAGGGCGCCTCGGGCGGTCCTCGTCCGCAGGCTCCGGGCGGTGCCCGTCCCACCCCGGGCGGCATGCCCCGCCCGCAGGGCGGCGGTCCCCGTCCCGGCGGCGGTCCCCGTCCGAACCCCGGCATGATGCCGCAGCGTCCCGCTGCCGGTCCCCGCCCCGGTGGCGGCGGTCCCGGCGGTCGTGGGCCCGGTGGCGGCGGTCGCGGCCCCGGTGGCGGCGGTGGTCGTCCGGGTGGCGGCGGCGGCTTCGCCGGTCGTCCCGGTGGCGGCGGTGGCGGCGGCTTCGCCGGTCGTCCCGGCGGTCCCGGTGGCGGTGGCGGCGGTTTCGCCGGTCGTCCGGGTGGTCCCGGCGGTGGCGGCGGTGGCCGTCCCGGCTTCGGTGGCCGTCCCGGCGGTCCCGGTGGCCGTGGTGGCACGCAGGGTGCGTTCGGCCGTCCCGGCGGTCCCGCGCGTCGTGGCCGCAAGTCGAAGCGGCAGAGGCGCCAGGAGTACGAGGCCATGCAGGCCCCGTCGGTCGGCGGCGTGATGCTGCCTCGCGGCAACGGCGAGTCCATTCGCCTGTCGCGCGGTGCGTCGCTCACCGACTTCGCGGAGAAGATCAACGCCAACCCGGCGTCGCTCGTCGCGGTCATGATGAACCTCGGCGAGATGGTCACCGCGACCCAGTCCGTCTCCGACGAGACGCTGGAGCTCCTGGCCGGCGAGATGAACTACACGGTTCAGATCGTCAGCCCCGAGGAGGAGGACCGCGAGCTTCTTGAGTCCTTCGACATCGAGTTCGGCGAGGACGAGGGCGACGAGGAGGACCTGGTGGTCCGCCCGCCGGTCGTCACCGTCATGGGTCACGTCGACCACGGTAAGACCCGACTGCTCGACGCCATCCGCAAGACGAACGTCATCGCGGGCGAGGCCGGCGGCATCACCCAGCACATCGGTGCCTACCAGGTCTCGACCCAGGTCAACGACGAGGACCGCGCGATCACCTTCATCGACACCCCGGGTCACGAGGCGTTCACCGCCATGCGTGCCCGTGGTGCCCGGTCGACGGACATCGCGATCCTGGTCGTCGCGGCCAACGACGGCGTCATGCCGCAGACGGTCGAGGCGCTCAACCACGCCAAGGCGGCCGACGTCCCGATCGTCGTCGCGGTCAACAAGATCGACGTCGAGGGCGCCGACCCGACCAAGGTGCGCGGTCAGCTCACCGAGTACGGGCTGGTGGCCGAGGAGTACGGCGGCGAGACGATGTTCGTCGACATCTCCGCCAAGCAGGGTCTGAACATCGACTCCCTGCTGGAGGCCGTGGTCCTCACGGCCGACGCCTCGCTCGACCTGCGGGCCAACCCGAACCAGGACGCGCAGGGTATTTCCATCGAGTCCCGCCTCGACCGCGGCCGCGGTGCCGTGGCGACGGTCCTCGTCCAGCGAGGCACCCTGCGGGTCGGCGACACGATGGTCGTGGGCGACGCCTACGGTCGTGTGCGCGCCATGCTCGACGACAACGGCAACAACGTCGCCGAGGCCGGCCCCTCGACGCCGGTGCAGGTCCTGGGCCTCACCAACGTCCCGGGTGCGGGCGACAACTTCCTCGTGGTCGAGGAGGACCGTACGGCCCGCCAGATCGCGGAGAAGCGTGCCGCTCGCGAGCGCAACGCCGCCTTCGCGAAGCGCACGCGCCGCGTGTCGCTGGAGGACCTGGACAAGGTGCTCAAGGCCGGCGAGATCCAGCAGCTGAACCTGATCATCAAGGGTGACGCTTCCGGTTCCGTCGAGGCCCTTGAGTCCTCGCTGCTCCAGCTGGACGTCGGCGAAGAGGTCGACATCCGCGTCCTGCACCGCGGCGTCGGTGCGGTCACGGAGTCCGACATCGACCTGGCCATGGGCTCCGACGCCATCGTCATCGGCTTCAACGTGCGCGCCGCCGGGCGTGCGCAGCAGATGGCCGAGCGCGAGGGCGTGGACGTCCGGTACTACTCGGTCATCTACCAGGCGATCGAGGAGATCGAGGCGGCCCTCAAGGGCATGCTCAAGCCGGAGTACGAAGAGGTCGAGCTCGGCACGGCGGAGATCCGCGAGGTCTTCAAGTCGTCCAAGCTGGGCAACATCGCGGGTGTTCTCATCCGCTCCGGCGAGGTCAAGCGCAACACCAAGGCGCGCCTCGTCCGCGACGGCAAGGTGGTCGCGGAGAACCTCAACATCGAGGGTCTGCGTCGCTTCAAGGACGACGTCACCGAGATCCGCGAAGGGTTCGAGGGCGGTATCAACCTCGGCAACTTCAACGACATCAAGGTCGACGACGTCATCGCGACGTACGAGATGCGTGAGAAGCCGCGGGCGTAACAGCCGACGGTCTGTGCCGGCCGGCGGGACTTCGGTCCCGTCGGCCGGTGCGCCGTTTGCCCACCGGCACCCGAAGGCGGGCGCGAGGGTCTACGGAGCGTAATATCCGTCGATCGTCCCGCCCCCTTCGTTGTACGGTTTCTGATGTCCCGCTCACGCAGACAGGCGGGGCCATCGATCCCGTACCGGCGGGTGAACCGGCTACACATGTATGTGGGGACTCTGTCCTTCGACCTGCTCCTCGGCGACGTACGGTCGCTGAAGGAGAAGCGCTCCGTCGTCCGCCCGATCGTCGCCGAGCTTCAGCGCAAGTACGCGGTGAGCGCGGCCGAGGTGGACCACATGGACCTCTACCGGCGGGCCGAGATCGGCATCGCCGTGGTGTCCGGCGACGCCGGTCACCTCACCGACGTACTGGACCGGTGCGAACGGCTGGTCGCCGGTCGTCCCGAAGTGGAACTGCTGTCGGTACGGCGGCGCCTCCACGGTGATCACGACGACTGACGACCAACAGCCAAGAACGAGAAGAAGAAAGAACGGGAGACGGACCAGTGGCCGACAACGCGCGGGCGAAAAGGCTGGCGGACCTCATCCGAGAGGTGGTGGCCCAGAAGCTGCAGCGCGGGATCAAGGACCCGCGGCTCGGCTCGCACGTCACCATCACGGACACCCGCGTCACGGGTGACCTGCGGGAGGCGACCGTCTTCTACACGGTGTACGGGGACGACGAGGAGCGGGCCGCCGCCGCTGCCGGACTGGAGAGCGCCAAGGGCGTGCTCCGCTCGGCCGTCGGGGCGGCCGCGGGCGTGAAGTTCACGCCGACCCTCACCTTCGTCGCCGACGCCCTGCCGGACACGGCACGCACCATCGAGGACCTCCTCGACAAGGCGCGCCAGTCCGACGAGAAGGTGCGTGAGGCGTCCGCGGGCGCGAAGTTCGCCGGTGAGGCGGACCCGTACCGCAAGCCGGGCTCCGAGGACGAGACGGACGGCGACACCGCGGAATGACGCAGAAGCACACCACGCCCGACGGCCTTGTCATCGTCGACAAGCCGTCGGGCTTCACTTCGCACGACGTGGTCGCCAAGATGCGCGGCATCGCACGCACCCGCCGCGTCGGGCACGCCGGCACCCTCGACCCCATGGCGACGGGCGTGCTCGTCCTCGGCGTCGAGAAGGCGACCAAGCTCCTCGGTCATCTGGCCCTGACCGAGAAGGAGTACCTGGGCACCGTCCGCCTGGGCCAGACCACCCTCACCGATGACGCCGAGGGCGAGATCACGGGGTCCACCGACGCCTCGAAGGTCGCCCGCGACGCCATCGACGCCGGGATCGCCCAGCTGACCGGCCGCATCATGCAGGTGCCGTCCAAGGTCAGCGCCATCAAGATCAACGGCGTGCGCTCCTACAAGCGGGCCAGGGACGGCGAGGAGTTCGAGATTCCGGCTCGGCCCGTCACCGTCTCCTCCTTCACCGTGTACGACATCCGGGACGCCGTCGCCGACGACGGCACCGCGGTCCTCGACCTGGTCGTGTCGGTGGTCTGCTCCTCCGGCACCTACATCCGTGCCCTGGCCCGTGACCTCGGTGCCGGCCTGGGCGTCGGCGGCCACCTCACGGCGCTGCGCCGCACCCGCGTCGGGCCGTACAAGCTGGACTCCGCCAAGACGCTGGACCAGCATCAGCAGGAGCTGACCGTCATGCCGATCGCCGAGGCCGCCACGGCCGCGTTCCCGCGCTGGAACGTGGACGCGAGGCGCGCCCGGCTGCTGACGAACGGCGTCCGCCTCGACATGCCCGACGAGTACGCGGGTTCCGGCCCCGTCGCCGTCTTCGACCCCGAGGGCGGCTTCCTCGCGCTCGTCGAGGAGCACAAGGGCAAGGCGAAGAGCCTGGCCGTCTTCGGCTGAGCTGCCTGCCCGTGGAGCGGCGGTCACGGGGTAGTCCTCTGCCCGCCGCTCCACGGTCCCCCCTCGGTTCCCCCACCCCTAGGGTGTATCCAACGACCCCCCTCTGTTCACCCGTCCGTGCGGGCGCTCGGAGTGAACCGAGGGAGCGGAAGGGGGCGCGTTCGCCGGGCGATCTGCCCCGCTGATCACTTCGCACCTACCGTCGAAAAAACAGGGCGCGGGCGTATGGGCGTCTGGGTGCACGGCGGGGAGGTTCGACGATGGCGGGACGGGGCCCGCGAGGTGCGCAGGGTGCGCGGGGTGTGTGGGATACGGCGGATGACGCGGACAACGCGGAAGACGCGGATGGTAGTCACCGGTCCGGTGCGGATGCCTGCGCACGGGAGACGCGGGAGCCACGGGAGTCATGCCGTTCCCACTCCCACTCCGACTCCCACGACGGGCCGGGTGCCCGCGTCCGTGACGATGCCCTGGTCCGGATCCATGACCTGGCGGGCCGGCCCCGTGGTCTCGGCTTCGTGGCCGACCACCACGGCACCGTCGTCACCAGCCACGAGGTCGTCGACGGGCTGCCCCGGCTCGTCCTGTACGCCGCCGAGAGCGGCCGGAGCTGTGTGGTTCCGGCAAGTGCGGTGACCGAGCTGCCCACGCTGGACCTGGCCCTCGTACGCACCGAGGGCCTGGGCGTCGACCCGCTGCCGGTGACCGTGCGGGACCGGGTCGAGACCGGTGCCTATGTGCGGATCGCGGCCGGTGGCTGGCGGGAAGCGCGGGTGCTGGGTGCGGCATCCGTGACGTACGCGGCGACGGACCGTTTCCATCCCCTCGACAACGCCCTGGAGTTGGCGATCGGCACGGCCGGCCGGGACGCGCTGCGGCTGGGCGGAGGGGCGGCCGGGGGACCCGTGCTCGACGCCGGGTCCGGCGCGGTGCTCGGCGTCCTCGGCACGGCCCTGCAGTGCGGCGGCCGTGACGCCGGGTTCGCCGTGCCACTGCTGCCGCCGGGCGACGGCCCGCTCGCCGAGCTGCTCGCCGAGAACGCGGCGACCGTACCGGCGTACGGAGCCGACCTGAATCTGGCGGGCGTACTGGAACTCACGGCCACCTCGGTCGGGCAGGACGGGCCGCCGGGGACGCTGGCGGGGTGTGTGGGCCGGGCGGAGGCCGGGGGAGCGGGGGAGGTGACCTCGGTCGAACGGGCCTCGGCGGCAAGGGAGTTCAAGGCCTTCGCCGAGAGCGGGGCCGCTGTCCTGGCCCTGGTCGGGGCACCGGGCAGCGGCCGTACGACCGAACTCGCGGCCCTGGCCGCACGCCGCCACCGCGGCCCGGCACCGGCGCCCACGCTGTGGCTGCGCGGCGCCGACCTCAAGGACGACGACGACTCGGTGGCCGACGCCGCACGCCGGGCACTGACCCGGGCGGTCCGCATCGTGGCGGCGTCGGCCTCGTCCGACCCCACCACCCTGGGCGACACCAGCCCCGAACGCCTGGCCCACCTCTCCCGGACCACCGGCCGCCCCCTTCTGCTCCTCCTCGACGGCCCCGAGGAGATGCCCCCGCTCCTGGCCCACCGCCTCACGGACTGGACGAAGGGCACGGCCGGGTGGCTGCGGGAGACGGGGGCACGGCTGGTGGTGGCGTGCAGGGCGGAGTACTGGGAGGGGGCGGGGGCGGAGTTTCCGGAGGAGCTGCTGTACGGGGGGAGCGGGGCCGACGGGGCAGCGCCCCTGGAGGACGGGACGGGCAGGAGTGGCGGGGGCTGCGGGGGCGACGACTCCCGGCGCCTCCCGCGCTGCGTCCGACTCGGCGACCTCACCCCCGACGAGGCCCGCCACGCCCGCATCCGCTACGGCATCCCCGAAGCCGCCCTCGCCGCCCCGGACGCCCGCCACCCGCTCACCCTCCGCCTCCTCTCCGAGGTCCGCGCCGCCCTCCCCGACACCCCGCACCCCCCACTCGACCGCGACGACGTCCTCTCCGCCCACCTCGACCTCATGTGCCTGCGTATCGCCGTACGCCTCGCCGCCGAGAACGGCCTGCGCGCCACAGCCGTACGCCGCCTCGCCGCCAAGGTCTCCGGCCAGGTCCACGAGGCCGCGCGCCGCAGCCTCGGCCCGGGCCAGGGAGAGCTGGACCGTACGTCCTTCGAGGCCGTGTTCCCCTGGGGCCCCGCCCCGGCCAGGCTCGGCGGCGGCACCGGCTGGGCCTCCGCCGTGCTCACCGAGGGCCTCCTCGTCCCCGCCGGACACGGCTACCGCTTCGCCCACGAGGAACTCGCCGACTGGATCCAGGGCATGCACCTCGATCTGGACGAGGCCCTGCAAGCCCTGGTGCACCGCCGCACCGACCCCGACGCCGCGCACCCCTGCCCGGTACCGCACCACCGCATCGGCCCCGTGGTGCAGGCCCTGCTCCTCCTCGCCCGCCAGCACGGCACCGCCCAACTCGCCTGCCGTCTTGAGGAGTTGACGCACGCCCTCGATGCCGACCGGCACTCCTGGTGGGCCGCCCGCCTCCTCGCCGAGACCCTGCTGCGCGTCCCGGACGCGACGCCCTACCTCGACGTACTGCGCCTGCTCGCCGACCGCATCGTGGCCTTGCGGCACCGGGCACGCCCCGCACCCCCGGACTTCCACCCCGGCTTCTGGACCGGCCTGCGCCTCCCGGACACCGACCGCTTCGACCTCCTGCGCGACCTGGTCCGCGCCGACGGCCCACCGCACGAGGCCGACGGCGTCCACGGTGACGCCTTCCCGAGCCACCCCTTCCGGCCCACCACCGGCGCTCGCGCGCAGGACCCGCCGTACTCCGCCGCCCGGGACGCCTCCTTCTCCGACACCTCCTTCTCCTACACCTCGGTCTCCTACACCTCGGTCTCCGGCACCTCCGTCTCCGACGCTTCCTTCTCCCGCGACGCCACCCCGCCACCCCCGCCCTCCCACACCCCCCGCTACCTCGACGCCACCGCCCACCTGCTCGCCGCCGCCCCCACGGCCGTACAACGCCACCTCACCCGCTGGTTCGACGACGACCGCCCGCTCCCCGCCACCCCGCACGCGACCGTCGCCCGCGCCGCCCAGGCCCTGCTCTACGCCCATCGCAACGGCGCCCTCGACGACCTCACCGAGACGCTCGTCGACAGTGCGCACCGCAAGGCCGACGAGCTCCTCGCCGTGCTGGCCGAGGAGGAGACGTCCGCCGTCTGCCGGGCCGTCGACCGCTGGGCGCACGACGAGCGGCCCGCGCGGCGGGTCGCGGCGGTGGCGTACGGAGTGCGCGCCGCGCCCCACGTCCACACCGAGGCCGACCGCGAACTCCTGCGCTACGCCGCCCTCGCGCTGCTCGCCCGCCCCGACGACTGCACGCTGCACAGCGGTGCGGTCGCCCTGCTCGTCCGGGACCCGCGCACCCGCGCCCGCCACCTCCCGCAGGCGCTGGCGCTCTTCGAGGCAGCCGACCCGCAGTTCCCGCCCGGCGCCCTGGTCGCCGCCCTGGCCACCCACCCCGAACCGGTCCTGGACGCCTTCCGGGCACGCCTGAACCGACCGGACGCCGGGCCGGCGCTGCGCACCCTCGCCGACGTCACCACGCCCGGCCTCGCCCTCCGCGTCGGTGCCCTCGTACGCGAGGCGGTGGGGCGGCACCCCGAGATCGCCGACGACGTGGCCACGTACGTCGACCGGCGTCTCGACCACGGCATCACCGCGCGCACCGTACTCTTCCCGCTGGTCACCGGCCTGCTCGACAGCGGCACCGAACAGGTGCGGGCCGCCCTCGCCGCCGTACTCGCCACGCCCGGCACCCCCGAGTCACGCCCACTGCGCCGCGAACTGCGCGCGTTCCTGCTCGCCCACGAACGCGCCCCCGCCGTCCTGGACGCCTTCCTGCAGGCCACCGTCCAGCGCGGCGGAGACCGGGGCGATGACCGGGGTGACGACCGGGGCGACGACCGGGGTGACCACAGGGGCGACGACGACCTCCGCGGCCTCGTCCATCACACCGGTCTGCTTCTGGTCCGCACCCCGGACGGCGCGGCCCGTTTCGACCGGGGCCTGGTCGACCTCGGCCGCCGGGTCCCCGGCTTCGCCGCGCAGGTCGCCGGCTGGCTCACCGACGCCCCGCAGGAGTGGTCGGCGATGGTCGGACCGAGCTCCCGCAGGATGATCGAGAACCTGGCCGGCGTACGAGTTCCCGCATGACCGGCGTGTCCGTACGTGCACCCGGTCACAGCCACCATGCCGATGCGGGCCCGAGGCGTCCGGCATGGCACCCTTAGACCTGCGTAAGAGCGTGTGAGGCAAAGACGGACACGGGTTCGACGGGTTCGACGAATTTGCGACAAGGAGCAGGCACAGTGCAGCGCTGGCGTGGCTTGGAGGACATCCCCCAGGACTGGGGGCGCAGCGTCGTCACCATCGGCTCCTACGACGGAGTCCACCGCGGACACCAGCTGATCATCCGGCATGCCGTGGACAGAGCCCGTGAGCTGGGCGTCCCCGCCGTGGTCGTCACCTTCGACCCGCACCCCAGCGAGGTGGTCCGCCCCGGCAGCCACCCGCCCCTGCTCGCCCCGCACCACCGCCGCGCCGACCTCATGGCCGAGCTGGGCGTGGACGCGGTGCTGATCCTGCCCTTCACCACCGAGTTCTCGAAGCTGTCGCCGGCCGACTTCGTCGTCAAGGTCCTGGTCGACAAGCTGCACGCCAAGGCGGTCGTCGAGGGCCCGAACTTCCGCTTCGGACACCGCGCCGCGGGCAATGTCGAGTTCCTCGTCGAGCAGGGCAAGGTCTACGACTTCGAGGTCGAGGTCGTGGACCTCTACGTGACCGGTGAGGCGGGCGGCGGTCAGCCCTTCTCCTCCACCCTGACCCGGCGCCTGGTCGGCGAGGGCGACGTCGAGGGCGCGGCCGAGATCCTGGGCCGTCCGCACCGGGTGGAGGGCGTCGTCGTACGAGGCGCCCAGCGGGGGCGTGAGCTCGGGTTCCCGACCGCCAACGTCGAGACCCTGCCGCACACCGCCATCCCCGCCGACGGCGTCTACGCCGGCTGGCTGCACGCCCAGGGCGAGGTGATGCCGGCCGCGATCTCCGTCGGCACCAACCCGCAGTTCGACGGCACGGAGCGCACGGTGGAGGCGTACGCGATCGACCGCGTGGGGCTGGACCTGTACGGCCTGCACGTCGCCGTCGACTTCCTCGCCTTCGTCCGCGGCCAGGCGAAGTTCGAGTCGCTGGAGGCCCTGCTGGAGCAGATGGCCGAGGACGTGAAGCGCTGCCGGGAGCTGGTGGCGGCCGCGGAGTAGCGGTTACCGCGACGGGCCGTCGACCGGACGAGGGCGGGTCTTCGACCTGCCGGTCCTACGACGCCGAAGGGCGGCCGGTGCTTTCAGGCAC
>NZ_JBHYJA010000001.1:441681-453108 GCF_042740355.1 Streptomyces sp. NPDC059010 | reverse complement strand
CACCCGGACCGCCTCGATGGCCCCGGGCCGCGGCCGGGCGGGGCCCGGCGCGGGGCGGGAATGCGCGGCCGGTGGGGGCGCGCGCCGGGGCGCGCCCCCCAACTGCCCTTTCTGTGACCGTGTGACCGCGTGTTACTTGCGCGCCGTCGACCGCAGCTGCCGTACGGCCTTGCGGACCGCCGGGTGCCTGCGCAGCGCCTCCGCGCGGACCGGGCTGCCGCCGGGCAGGCGCAGGCTGGTCAGGCGGCGGCGCTTGAAGTAGCGCTGGTACTGGACCAGGTTGGCGCCGAGCCAGGCGGTGACCTCGTCGCGCAGGGCGTGGTGCTTGCGGGACTGCATGCAGAAGCCGACGCTGCGCACCAGCGGGGCCAGGTCCTCGGCCATCCCGGCGAGTTCGAGCGGGGAGCCCAGCTCGGCGTGCTCGGCGTCGGGCAGGGCCGCGTCGATGATGGTCAGCGGGATGCGGTTGCTGTTCTCGTACGGCGTGATGCGTTCGAGGAGCAGCTCGGTGCCGACGCGGGCGACGGGGATGCCGTAGAAGGCGGCGGCGGTCATCAGTGCCGTGGAGAAGCAGCCGACGACCAGCTTCGGCTTCAGGTAGGCGAAGACCGTCTCGGCGAGGACGGGCTCGTTGAGGACCGTGAGCCGGACGTCGAGCTCCTTCGCCACCGCCTCCAGGGACTCGTTGAAGACGGCCGGTGCGCTCGGGTGCGGCTTGAACAGGACGTCGCGGTGACCGGCCCGGGCGGCGGCGCGCAGGAAGCGAATGTGGAGTTGCTCCTCCTCGTCCTGGCTGATCAGGTCGATGGCCGAGAGGTACTGGCCGAGGAGGACGGCGGTGGGCGGGTTGTCGGCCGGGAGTCGCTCGGCGAGCAGGCCGGCGCCGGACTCGCCGATCTGGGCGAGGACGTCGACGATCGCGTCGTTCGGGACGGCCTCGGGCGGTACGCCGTACTCGGCCAGGAGCATGGGCTCAAGGCCCGGCACCAGATCCAGGTGGAGGACGCGCTTGATGCGGCTGCTCATGCCGTGCGGGATGCGGTTGCGGGTGGGGCCGTAGCTCATCAGGCCGTCCGCGTACACATGGATCGGGCTGTCCGCGAAGATGTCGGCGACCGCGCGGGAGGGGTTGGCCTGGATCGACTCGCAGGCGATCTCGACGGGCTCGTCACCCAGGTTCCAGGCGAGGCGTACGGCCTTCTCCCACAGCAGGGTGTCCTGGCCGCGCGGCGACCAGCCGGCCGGGTGGTGCGGGGAGATGAAGTCGTTCCAGGAGCGCACCTCGTCGAACTCGGGGCGCAGCTTCTCGAAGCCGGCCATCCGGTCCAGCGGGGTGCCGACCTCGGGGATGGCGGCGGTGTTGCTGACGACGAGGATGCGGCGGACGCCCTCGCGGGGGCCGAACTGGCCGGCCCGTATGGCGGCGGTGACGGTCGCGGCCGCGTACTGCGTGGCCGAGAAGAAGATCTGGATCATGCCGCCACTCCCTTCATGCCGCCCCGTATCCGGCGCAGCATGTACACGCGCTCCTCGCCCATCCCGACGAGAGCCTCTTCCAGTTCCTCCTCGGACATCCTGCCCAGCGCCTCGGCGGCCATCTGCTTCAGCTTGGCCGCGATGCTGCGTTCGAACCGGCCGCGGCCGAGCAACTGGTGGGCGATGACCACGCAGTAGTTGCGCAGCGCCTTCTTGCGCAGGCGGCCCACCTCGGGGTCGTCGGCGAGCTCGGCGAGGACGAGGTCGAAGGAGCGGAAGAAGTCCAGCTGGCGGACGTCGCCGATCTGGGTCAGCGAGCTGGCCACGCCCCGGCGGTAGAAGACGCCGCGCAGGCTGGCGACGGCGTAGGAGTCGGCCCTGCGGTGCAGGTCCCAGATCCAGGGGCGGTCCTCGGCGGTCTTCAGTCCGTCGTGGAAGCGCAGCATGCCCTTGTCGAGGAGGCGGCGGTGGTAGACGCCGGCCCAGGCGTACGGGTAGTCGACCATGGTGGTGTCGTCGACCGGCAGGATCGAGGTCCGCGGGTCGAGCGGGATGTGCCGGCGTCCCTCGGGGGCGCGGTGCACGGTCCGTTCGATGCCCGTCACCTGGACGTGGTCGGTGCGTACGAAGTCGACGTCGAAGCGTTCGACGGCGTCGACCAGATCCGCGAGATAGCCCGGGGCAAGCCAGTCGTCGCCGTCGAGGAAGGTGAGGTAGCGGCCTTCCGAGGCGTCGATCCCGGTGTTGCGCGCCGTGGCCAGTCCGCCGTTCTGCTCATGCCGTATCACCCGGCTGTTCCTGAGTCTCTTCGTCAGCGTCAGCAGCGCTTCGTACGTCTTGTCCTTGGTGGACCGGTCCTCGACGAAGATGAACTCGAAGTCGTCCCGTTCGTTGTTGACCAGGCTGGTCACGGTCTCGGGGACATATGACTCGATGTTGTAGCACGGGACGATCACGGACAGTGTCGGGGGGCGGTTGGTCACGCGTACACCTGGGCTCTCTCCGGGGCGGATCCCTGCGACCGTAGGAGATGTTCGACGCCGGATCTCAACTCCCTGCCAACTTCCAGGTGAACGAAAAGTAACCGGACGGCGCCCCCTGTCCCGCGTCCATGTGACCGCCACCAACAGCGCTTACCATCCCCGCTCGGGTGTTCGATACGACTCGACTCAACCCGGGGGGAATGTATGTGTACGACCGTTTTCCACAGCGACCAGCCGATACGGGCCATCGACCTCGGCCCGGTGCACATCGTCGAGCTGACCTGCCCGCCGTCCCTCGTACCGCGCACCCCGGCGATGATCCGGCAGACGGACCCGGACCTGTGCTCGGTCGTCTTCCCGCGCCGGGGCGCGCTGGTGGTGGCCCAGGCCGGGCGCGAGGCCCTGCTGGGCGAGCGGGACCTCGCGCTCTACGACAGCTCGCGGCCGTTCACCGTGCGGACGGCCGGCCTCGGCACGGTCACGCTGGTGCGCGCGCAGGTGCCCCGCGCCCTGCTGCCCCTGTCCGCCCGGCACACCGACCGGCTGCTCGGGACCCGGTTACCGGGCCACGAGGGCATGGGTGCGCTGCTCACGCACTTCCTCGGGGATCTGGCCGCCGACCGCACCCCCCGTACGGCGGCCGACGTCGACCGGCTGAGCACGGTGACCCTGGACCTGCTCGCCGCGACGCTCGCCCACCATCTGGACACCGGCCCGCGGCTGCCGGAGGAGTCCCGTCGAAGAACCCTCCTGCTGAGCATCGAGGCGTTCATCCGGGACCAGCTGTCCGACCCGGATCTCTCGCCCCGGGACATCGCGGCCGCCCATCACATCTCCGTCAGCTATCTGCACCGTCTCTTCCGGAGCCGGGACACCACCGTCACCGAGCTGATCCGCCGGCGGCGCCTGGAGCGGGCCCGGTGTGCGCTCGCCGACCCGCGGCTGCGGGACACGCCGGTGAACCGCATCGCGGCCGACTGCGGATTCCGGGAGCACTCGGCCTTCACCCGGGCCTTCAACGCCTCCTACGGCATGCCGCCACGGGACTGGCGCCGACAGGCCCTCCGGGCGCCCCGCGGCTGAGGGCCGGGACACCATGGGAGGACTCACCCGGGTGTACGGCCACCAGCGCGCCTCCATCCGGCAACACGTACGGCTCGTCGAGTACGGCGCGGCATCGGTGTGGTCCCTGACCTGCCCGCCGCAGTTCCCACGGGCCCTGGCCCCCGTCCGCCGGACGGCCACCCGCCGCCTCCACCTGGTCCTGCTGCTGCACGGCGAGGCGGTGATCCTGCACGACGGCCGCGAGACCGTCCTGGGCGCGGGCGACTTCTACTGCGACAACCGCGTACGACCGCTCCAGCTGCGCGCCGGCCCGATCGGAGCCGTCGGCATCGCGCTCCCCGAAGCGCTGCTTCCGTTGCCGCCGGACGAGGCGGACCGGATGCCGGGGCGCCGTATCGCCGGCCGCGCGGGCGCGGGCGCCCTGCTGGCCCGTCTGCTCACCCAGCTGACGGAGGACACCGGCACCTTCCAGCCCGCGGACGGACCGCGCCTCGGGACGGTCCTGGGCACCATGGTGGCGGCACTGCTGTCCCACTCCCCCGACGCCGACGCCGACACCGAGACCGACACCGACAGCAGCTCCAGCTCCGGCACCGGCACCGGCACCGGTCGACCCTTGACCGTGCGCATCATGACGTTCATCCAACGCCGGCTGTCCGACCCGGAGTTGAACCCGCGTGCCGTCGCCGCCGCGCACGGCATCTCCCTCAGCTATCTGCATCGCCTCTTCGAGGCCGAGCGGGAGACCGTCGCCGCGTACATCCGCCGCCGGCGCCTGGAACGCGCCCGCTTCGACCTAGCCGACCCCGCCCAGGCGGCCACGCCGGTGCATGTCATCGCCACACGCTGGGGCTTCGTCCGGGCCACCGACTTCGCCCGGGCCTTCCGGGCGGCGTACGGCATCGCACCCACGGACTTCCGACGGCAGGCCGGTGTCCCCGGTGGACGGAATGCCACATGAGTGTGCTCTGAGCGCCAAGGCCCCAACTGCCGCAGACGGCCATGCTGTTGATCGGTTCACTTCCCGATCTTCGGAGAGAGGTTCGTGATGAAGAAGCTGCGACTCGCCACCGTCACCGCGCTGAGCACGCTGGCCGTGGGCGCCGGGATGATCTTCCCGTCGTCCGCGCAGGCGGCGACGTACTGGACGTTCGAGAACGGCGCGTGGAACACCTGCCTGACCGCCGGCGACAGCGGGGTGGCGTACCACACGACCTGTCAGGGCTCGAACCGGCAGCAGTGGGACTGGGTCGGCTCCGGTCATGGCCAATACCTCCAGCTCAAGAACCGGGAAACCGGCAAATGCCTGACGACCGACTTCAAGAACTCCGTCAACGCCGTGTGGACCAGCACCTGTGGCGCCGCCCCTGACCAGTGGTGGTACTACCGGGGCTCCGACCGGGCCCTCTACAACGAGGGCGAGGGCAACGGTTCGAGCGGTTTCCTGCGGACGAGCCCCACCGAGAGGGACGCCGTCTACACCAGCTCGCTCGCCGGATCGCCAGTCGCCGGGAGCTACTTCACATGGATCGGCAGCCACACGTGACCGCGCCCCTCACCTGACCCCGTACCGCGCACCGATTCCCGCGATCACGAGGGCCAGCCCCTCCTCGAAGTGCCGGTCGTAGTCAGCGAAGATCTCCGCGCCCGCCTGAGCCGACAAGGGATAGTCGGCCATCAGGCGGGCGCGTTCGTCCACGTCGTAGCCCTCGCGGCGCTCCCCCGCCATGGGCTCGACGCCCTGTTCCTCGGTGACGAAACCGAGGGTGTAGAAGTACGTCGTCGAGGTCGCGCGGACCGCGTCGCCGAGGGCGAAACCGGCGGCCGTGAACAGGCGCAGGTCGGCCTCCATCTGCTCGGCGTGCTCGATGCCGGTGAAGCGTGAGCCGCTGAAGACCTTCGCGCCGTCGCGGTAGCCGAGCAGCGCCGCGCGCAGTCCGCGGTTGGACCTGAGCAGCCGCTCCTGCCAGGTGTCCGCGGGATCGAGGGCCGTCCCGGCGACCATCCGGCGGTACATCTCGGTCGCCATCTCGTCGAGCAGCGCCTGTTTGTCCTTGAAGTGCCAGTACAGGGCCGGCGCCTTGACGTCCAGCTCCCTGGCGATGGCGCGCAGGGTCAGGCCGTCCAGGCCGACCTCGTTCAGGAGCTTGAGGGCGGTGTCGGCGACACGGCCGCGGTCGAGGGGGGCTCGGCGTTCGGTGGTCACGCTTGACAGTTTAACGGCGTTAAGGGCACTCTCGTCGTCGACAGAACTTAACAACGTTAAGGGGGATTGTCCGATGCGTACCGACATGCGTACCGACATGCGCACCGACGTCGACGTCCTGATCGTCGGCGCGGGCCCGACCGGCCTCGCCCTGGGGATCGACCTGGCCCGGCGCGGGGTGGACGCGCTGATCGTGGAGCGGGCCGACGGGCTGTTCCCGGGCTCGCGTGGCAAGGGCATCCAGCCGCGCACGATGGAGGTCTTCGACGACCTGGGCGTGCTCGACGCGATCCGCGCGGCGGGCGGCACCTATCCGGTGGGGATGATCTGGCAGGACGGCAGGCGGGTCGGCGAGCATCAGATGTTCGATCCGGCCGAGGTGACGGAGGATTCGCCGTACGCAGCCGAGCCGTGGATGGTGCCGCAGTGGCGGACGCAGGAGATCCTTTTCGCGCGGCTGGAGGAACTGGGCGGGAAGGTCGCCTTCGGCCGGGAGGTCGTCGGGCTCGCGCAGGACGAGGACGGGGTGACGGTCGGCTTCGCGGCCGGCGAGAGTGTCCGCGCGCGGTACGTCGTCGCGGCCGACGGCGGCCGTTCGGCGGTACGGCGGGCTCTCGGCATCGGCATGACCGGGGAGACCGTCGATCCGAACCCGATCCTGGTGGCGGACGTGCGGATCACGGGCCTGGACCGGGACAACTGGCACATCTTCCCGCCGCGCGGGGAGGGCGGTGCCGAGGACGGCGCTGCGGACGACGTTGAGAACAACGGCTTCCTCGCCGTCTGCCCGCTCGCGGGGACGGAGGACTTCCAGGTCGTGGCCCAGTTCCCGGACGGGGCCACGGTCGACGTCTCCCTTGAGGGCATACGCAAGGTGGTCGCCGCGCGCTCCCACCTCGCCCCCGAGGATGTGACGGAGGTCCGGTGGGCCTCGGACTTCCGGCCGCGGGCGGCCCTGGCGGACCGGTTCCGGGACGGGAGGGCGTTCCTCGCGGGGGACGCCGCGCACGTCCACTCACCGGCCGGGGGTCAGGGCCTGAACACGAGCGTCCAGGACGCCTACAACCTGGGCTGGAAGCTGGGGGCGGTCCTGAGGGGCGGGGCCGATGCGGCGCTGCTCGACACGTACGAGGCGGAGCGGCGCCCCATCGCCGCCGACATGCTCGGTCTGTCGACCGGCGTGCACCGCGGCGAGGTCCGCCGCGGTGAGGCGACCCGCCAACTCGCCCTGGGCTACCGCGAGTCGACGCTCACGCAGGAGACACGGGCGACCCCGGGTCCGCTGCGGGCCGGCGACCGCGCCCCCGACGGAACCCTGGGCGGCGTACGCCTCTTCGACGCGTTCCGGGGGCCGCACTGGACGCTGGTGGCGGTCGGGGTGGCGGCGCCGGAGCCGCCGGAGCTGCCCGAGTCGGTCAGCGTGGTCCGGGGAGAGGCGCAGGAGTCGTACGGGACGGGCCTGTTCCTGGTGCGGCCGGACGGCTATGTGGGCTGGGCGGGCGAGACCAGCGTGACGAGCGGCGGGTTGCGGGAGTACGCCGGCCGAGCGGGCCTCTAGTCACGCACCGCCCCTGGCCGCGCACCGGTCCCTGGTCACGCACCGGCGAGCGACAGCTTCACAGCGAACCCGAGGAACAGCGCGCCCGCCGCCGAGGTCGCCCCCGCCGACAGTCGCCTGCGCCGCCGGAAGGCATCCGCCAGCTTTGTGCCGCTGAATATCAGCGCGCTCAGGTACAGGAAGCTCGCGAACTGCGCGAACGCGCCGAGGACGACGAACGACAGCGCCGGGTAGGCGTACCCGGGGTCGACGAACTGCACGAAGAAGGCGACGAAGAACAGGATCGCCTTGGGGTTGAGGAGGCTGATGACGAAGGCCCGACGGTAGGGCCGCTCGTCGGCGGCACCGGCATCGGCGGCCTCCTCCACGACCGTCTCCCGCCGAGCCCGCCACATCCCCAGGGCGGCCCGCATCATCCCGATCGCCAACCAGGTCAGATAGCCGGCCCCGGCGTACTTGACGATCCCGAACAACACGGCGTTGGCCTGCAACAGCGAGGCGACTCCGGCCGCCGACAACGTCATCAGCACGGTGTCCCCGCACCACACCCCGGCCGCGGCGGTGTACCCGGCCCGCACACCGCGCCGGGCGGCGACGGACAGCACGTACAGGGAGTTGGGGCCGGGGAGCAGGACGATGAGGACAAGTCCCGCCAGATAGGTGGGGAGATCGATGACGCCGAGCATGAAAGGCAGTGTCGCACGCGGGTACGACAGTCACTCCGTCACAGGATCGGATCGAGGTGAGCGACCGCACCCACCAGCTGGCCCTGGGCCAGGTCCAGCCACGGCTCGGGGCGGTCACTCCGAACCGCTTCGGTCAGCAGCTTCACGGCACTGGTGATCGGCTTGGTGGGCAGAACCGTCCACAGGACGCCTTCGAGCGCGACCCGCGCGACCTTGGCCCCCCAGCCCTGTGACTCGCCCAGCACCGCCTTGGCGGCCTGCAGGGCGGCCCCGGTCTCGTCACCGTGCAACTCGGTGACGGCGGAGGCGGCGTACTCCGGGCCCCGGTCGGGCAATTTCTCGATCTTCTTGGCAAGGTCCAGCGGCTCGGGCCCTACGGCGAGCCGACAGCCGATGACGGAGACCGGCCGGTCGAACCCCTCGGCCGGACCGAACTCGTCGATGGTGACCGCGAGATCCTTGACGGCCATCCGCGCCTCCTCCAGCGAGCGCACCCCGGCGAGCCGCGCGGCCACCTTCTTCGTGACGCTGTACTCGTTGACGTAGCGAGGGACGGTCAGCCGGACCAGCGACAGGTCCGACGACTTCATTTTGTGCAACGGCTGCTTCCGCGGCAGCTCACGGTTGGAGCGGCCGAACCCCTCGATGCCCATGCGCGCCTCCTGGCAACGGGCCGATGTGCCGGTGTTCCGGTGCTCTGGTGCTCTGGTGCTCTGGTGCTCTGGTGCTCCGGTGCTCCGGTGCTCCGGTGCTCCGGTGTGCCGAATAGAACGCCCCCGACCACCGCCCCGGTTCCCACCCTTCCCGGGAAACCCCAGCTCAGAAGGCATCCGAGGGCACATAGACCCCCCACACCTCCCGCAGCGCGTTGCACACCTCGCCCACCGTCGCGCGGGCCCGCAGCGCGTCCTTCATCGGGTACAGGACGTTGTCCTGGCCCTCGGCGGCCTTCTTAAGGGCGGTCAGGGCCGCGTCGACCGCCTGCTGGTCCCTCTCCGCGCGCAGCTTCGCGAGCCGGTCCGCCTGTTGCGCCTCGATGGCCGGATCGACGCGCAGTGGCTCGTACGGTTCCTCCTCGTCGAGCTGGAAACGGTTGACGCCGACGACGACCCGCTCGCCGGCATCCGTCTCCTGGGCGATCCGGTAGGCGCTGTGTTCGATCTCGTTCTTCTGGAAGCCGTGCTCGATGGCCGCCACCGCGCCCCCGAGGTCCTCGACCCTCCGCATCAGATCGACCGCCGCCGCCTCGACGTCGTCGGTCATCCTCTCGATGGCATACGAGCCCGCGAAGGGGTCGACCGTCGCCGTCACGTCCGTCTCGTAGGCCAGTACCTGCTGGGTACGCAACGCCAGGCGGGCGGACTTGTCCGTCGGGAGTGCGATGGCCTCGTCGAAGGAGTTGGTGTGCAGGGACTGGGTGCCGCCGAGGACCGCCGCCAGGCCCTGGACGGCGACGCGCACCAGGTTCACCTCGGGCTGCTGGGCCGTCAGCTGCACGCCCGCCGTCTGGGTGTGGAAGCGCAGCATCAGGGACTTCGGGTTCCGCGCGCCGAACTCGTCCCGCATCACCCGGGCCCAGATCCTGCGCGCCGCACGGAACTTGGCGACCTCCTCCAGGATCGTCGTACGGGCGACGAAGAAGAACGACAGGCGCGGCGCGAAGTCGTCGACGTCCATGCCGGCCGCGACCGCCGTGCGGACGTACTCGATGCCGTCCGCGAGGGTGAACGCGATCTCCTGCGCGGGGCTCGCGCCCGCTTCGGCCATGTGGTAGCCGGAGATCGAGATGGTGTTCCACTTCGGGATCTCGGTCTTGCAGTACTTGAAGATGTCGGCGATCAGACGGAGGGAGGGCTTGGGCGGGAAGATGTACGTGCCGCGCGCGATGTACTCCTTCAGCACGTCGTTCTGGATGGTGCCGGTCAGCCGGTCCGCCGGGACTCCCTGCTCCTCCGCCACCAGTTGGTAGAGCAGGAGCAGCAGTGCGGCCGGGGCGTTGATCGTCATCGACGTCGACACCTCGTCCAGCGGGATCCCGCCGAACAGCACCCGCATGTCGTCGATCGAGTCGATCGCCACGCCCACCTTGCCGACCTCGCCGTGCGCGATCGGCGCGTCGGAGTCGTGGCCCATCTGGGTGGGCAGGTCGAAGGCGACCGACAGGCCCATCGTGCCGTGCGCGATCAGGTCGCGGTAGCGGGCGTTGGACTCCGTCGCCGTGCCGAAGCCGGCGTACTGGCGCATCGTCCAGGGGCGGCCGGTGTACATCGTGGGGTACACGCCCCGGGTGAAGGGGTACGAGCCCGGTTCGCCCAGCTTCTCAGCCGCGTCCCAGCCGGTCAGCGCGTCCGGTCCGTAGACCGGCTCGATGGGCAGTCCGGACTCCGACTCGCGCGCCATGGTGCCGCCGCCTCCCGCGTTGGGACCCGCTCACCGGGTCTCCCCTGAGTTCCACCATGCCGCCTAGTTCGCGACCGGTCACGCGCGGGGAACATCTCAGGTGACATCGGGGTGGTCGGTGTGAGACGCCGGGGGTCGGGATGCGTACCAAAGGCATGGGGCTGGGAAGCAGAAACGCCGTACTCGCTGCGGGCGCCGCGCTCACCGTGCTGCTGTGCGGCTGCACGGTACAGGCCTCCGGCAAGGAGCGGCACTCGCCGATCCGCATAGAGCTGCCGGACCGCAGCCCCTCCCCGAAGTCCTCCCCGCCCGGCGACGACAAGCCGGGCACCACGCCCACGGCCGGGGCATCCGCCGCCGTGCTCTGGCAGCGGGGCGACACCGGCCGTGACATACGCGAGCTCCAGGCCCGCCTCCGGCAGGTCGCCTGGCTCTTCGACGGGCCGACCGGGACGTACGACGACCTGACCGAGCAGGCGGTCAGGGGCTTCCAGGGCAAGCGCGGGCTGCCGAAGACGGGGAGGACCGACGAGGTCACCTGGCAGCGGCTGCTGAAGATGACCCACGAACCCGGCAAATGGGACCTGTACCTGATGGGCGGGCAGCCGGCCGACGAGCCGGACGCGCGGTGTCTGACCGGCCGGGTGCTGTGCATCAGCAAGTCGAGCCGGACGCTGCGCTGGATGGTCGACGGGCGGACGGTCCTGACGGTGCCGGTGCGGTTCGGGGCGGAGTACACACCGACCCGGGAGGGTGTGTTCAGCATCTACTGGAAGTCCCGGCACCATGTGTCGACGCTCTATGACTCGCCCATGCCGTACGCGATGTTCTTCAGCGGCGGCCAGGCGGTGCACTACTCGTCCGACTTCGCGGCCCGGGGCTACGCGGGTGCCTCGCACGGCTGCGTCAACGTGGCGGACGAGCGGGCGATCTCGGAGATGTTCACCCAGGTGCGGGACGGTGACAAGGTCGTCGTCCACTGGTGAGGCGTGCGCCGCGGAGCGGCGCGGAAAGAGATGGGGCGCGGGCGGGACCGGGGGAACGTGTCCCGCC
>NZ_JBHYJA010000001.1:289313-441671 GCF_042740355.1 Streptomyces sp. NPDC059010 | reverse complement strand
CACCCAACCAACTCTTAAAACCAAAAATACGCAAAAATAGATATATAGGAGTCTCGTGGGATCGGATATGTGTATAAGAGACAAGGGGGGGAACCCCGGCTCTGTGCGACGGCCGATGACCAGTCGGCTCACTCTCATCAGCGCCGGTGGGGCTGAAAACGTCACTCCCGATCCGAAGATTTTTCAACGAGTTACAAACTCGCAGGTCAGAGGCTTGTTACGAGAGTGACCACGCCGACCCGCCAGGCCGACCCGCTGCAACGAGCCACCACGGCGTCCGCGAGAGAGACGTCCCGCTCAGAGCGCGCTGTACGACGGCTTCGGCACCAGGGGCGCAGGCAGCTGGAGGGGGTCCGGGAGGAGGCGGGGGCGCCCGGTCGACGGCGTCTTGGCGGTGCGGCCCGTGTGGTGACCGATGCCGCGGCCCTTGGGGCCCTTGCCGTCGTCGTGGTCGTCGTCGCCCTTGCCGTTGCCCTGGCCCTTGCCCTGATCGTCGTCGTCCTGGCCCTGGCCGCCCTGGGCCCGGGTGCTCTCACCCGCGCCGGTCAGGACGCCCTTGCAGTACTTCCACACGCGTGCGGAGCTGCCCGCCGCGCTCTCCAGGGCGCGCCGGCGGTCGCGGGACAGATCCTTGCCGTCGCGTACGTCACGGCAGGCCGGGACGGCCTTCCGCCAGCTGCCGGACGGCCCCTTCTGGTCCTCGCCGGCGGTTTCACGGTCCTTCGCCGCGCCGCCGGGTGCCGTCTCCCGGCTGCTGCCGGGACCGGTGGGCGTCCTGTCGGTGCCGTCGGGCGTGGGCACGTCGCGCCCGCCGATCTCCGGCGAGGGCGAGACGAAGGGACGGTCCGGCGGTACGGCCGCCGAGGCGGTACCCGCGGGACGGCCCGGCTCGTCCCCGCCGAACGGTGTCCGCAGCACTCCGGTTCCGGCCGCGACCGCGACCCCGCCGACCATGCCGACGGCCAGCGCGGCGGCGAGACCGAGCCGCAGGGGACGGCCCCAGCGGGGGCGACGGGCGGCACGGCCGGGGGCGCCGATCCGGACGAGCCCGACATCGGCGGCGTCGGAGGCGTCGGAGGCGGCCGAGCCGGAGCGGTGACCGGCGGTGATGGCAACGTCGTCATGGTTCGCGCGCGCGGCGCGGAACGCCGCCAACGCGGCCGCTTCTCCGGGGAGTTCGGCGCTGCTCGGCGCGGGTTCGACGCTCAGCGCCTCAAGCGTTTTGGCGAGCTGTTCGGCCTCGTCGCGATGGGCCGATTCGACAGCTTCGAGTGACTCTCCGCTCAGCAAGCGCTCCGCCGTTTCGCGGTCCAGCCACCTGTACTGCTCGTCGGCCATCACACATCCTTCTGCGTCCGCGAACGCAGATGCGTCACACTCGCAGACGTCACCGCACGGTCGCGGGGGTCTCGCTGGGGAGGCAGGGCATCGAGGATCCCGGCCGATTCCGGATCGTCGCCGAGCAGCTCGGCGAGCCGCTTCAGACCCCGGTGCGCGGCGGTCCGTACGGCACCCGGCCGTTTGCCGAGGGTCTCCGCGGCCGTCTTGGCGTCCAGTCCCACGACCACCCGCAGGACGACGGCCTCGGCCTGGTCCTGTGGCAGCCGTGCGATGAGGGAGAGGGTGCCGTCGGTGGCGAGGGCCTCCATGGCCTCGCCCGCGGTGTCGGACTCGGCGGCCTTGCCGGTCAGCTCCGTCTCGTCGCCGCCGATCGCGGGGCGGCGGCCGCGCATCCGTATGTGGTCCAGCGCGCGGTTGCGGGCTATTCGGGCGGCCCAGCCCCGGAAACGGTCCGCGTCCCCGCTGAATCGCTCCAGGTCACGCGCTATCTGCAGCCACGCCTCCGACGCGACGTCCTCGGCGTCGGGGTCGCCGACCAGCGTCCGCACGTACCCGAGCAGCCGCGGGTGCACGGAGCGGTACACAGTCCGGAACGCGGTCTCGTCTCCGTCCTGTGCCGCAAGCACCGCGGCAGTCAACTCCGCGTCGTCCCCCAGCACTGGATTACCTCAATTGATGGTTGCGGTGCCAAGACCGCAGGTCGTTGCGGTGGTCTTACAGCCTCCGCGTCCGGCGCGAAAGGCACGTTACGGCCTGAAACCGCTGCCCGTCCATGTCCGTACAACATGCAACTACCTGGGAATCCGCGAAAGTGTCTCCCCAGGTGTGACAGAAAACGCAGTCATGGCGCTGTAGAGAGTACGGGCCGCCGCGCGGCCCGTGCCGCGCGACGGCCGGGGCCTCTCCTGTGGGGGGTGGCGGCCTCGGCCGTCTCCGCGACACACCGTGGTCGCCGAGTGCGCCACCGTTCACCACCGACTCCCCTACGGACCCGGCTTCACGGTCTTCATCGTGAAGTGCGAGGTGACGTTCTTGACCCGGGGGATCGTCATGACCCGCCGGCTGAGGAACGCCTCGTACGCGGGGAGATCGGCCACGGCCACGCGCACGAAATAGTCGGGGTTCCCGAACAGTCTGCGCAGCTCCAGGACTTCCTCGGCCTGCGCCAGCGTCCCCTCGAAGCGCTCGACCGTCTCCGCGTCCTGCGCCTCAAGGCTGAGGTCGAGCAGCACCTCGAAGGAACGGCCGACGGAAGCCGGGTCGACCACGGCCCGATAGCCCTGGATGACACCCTCGGCCTCCAGCCGTTGTACCCGGCGCAGACAGGGCCCGGTGGTCAGCCCGACGCGCTGGGCCAGCTCCACGTTGGTCAGCCGCCCGTCCCGCTCCAGCTCGGCAATGATTGCCTCGTCAATGGCATCCATAGCGAGATTGTTGCACGCACCCGGTCGATCCGAGCAATATTCGCAACCATGTGTCAGGGCTTCTACGAGACGATGGACGGGTGCGACACGACGTACCAGACGTACTCACCCGCCCGGCCGCCCCGCCCGCGGCCATCCGCCGGACCCGGATATCCCTGGGCGTCCGCGACTCCTTCTCCGCGGGCCTCGGCATCTTTCCCCTGGGTATCGCCCTCGGCCTGCTGATCATCCAGGCCGGACTGCCCTGGTGGCTCGCCCCCGCGCTGTCCCTGGCCGCGTTCGCCGGCTCCCTGGAACTCCTGCTCGTGGGCATGATGGCCGCCGTCACACCGCTCGCCGCGGTCGCCCTGACCGTGCTCGTGGTCAACTTCCGGCATGTGTTCTACGCCTTCAACTTCCCGCTGCACCTGGTCAGGCACCCCGCGGCCAAGGCGTACGCCGTCTACGCGATGATCGACGAGGCGTACGCCGTGAGCGCCTCCCTGCCCGAGCACGAGCGCTCGGCACCCCGGCTGCTGGCCATGCAGATCGCGTCCGAGGCGTACTGGGTGGGCGGCGGACTGGTCGGTGTCGCCCTGGGAGCGGCCCTGCCCGCGCCGGTCGAGGGCCTGGAGTTCGCGCTGTGCGCCCTGTTCACCGTGCTCACCCTGGACGCCTTCCGCTCCCGCGCGGAGCTGCCGTCCCTGCTGCTCGCGGGCGCGAGCGTCACGGTCGCGCTGGTCCTCACTCCGGGGACGGCCATGTTCACGGCGCTGCTGCTGTTCGTCGGCCTGCTGCTGGTCCGCCACCTCACCACGGCCCAGAACTCCAACGAGAAGTCCAACGAGAAGTCCAACGATGCCTAGTACCTCGTACCTCATCGCCGTCCTGGCGATCGTCTTCACCATCACCCTCGCCCTGCGCGCCGTCCCCTTCGCCGTGCTCGGCCGGCTGCGCGACTCGGCGATCGTGCGGCGCCTGGCGGTGTGGATGCCGGTCGGCATCCTCGGGATCCTCGCCGTGACCGCGCTGCACGGCACGATCACGACCGACCCGGACGGCACCTGGTACGCGCCGCTCGCCGTCGCCGTCACCATCGGCGTCCACCTGGCCTTCGGCCGCCGCACCATCCTCAGCGTCGGCGCCGGTACGGCCGTCTACGTCGCCCTGCTCAACGCCCTGTGAACAGCCCACTCTGAACAGCCCCCTCTGAACACTCTGAACACCCCCCTTTGAACACCCCCGTTTGGAGAAACGCCCGTTGTCTTCCGACAGCTACTTCGAGGCCATCGACGACCACCGGTACAAGCCGACCGCACACGCGGGCGGCGCCTGGGATCCGGACGAGCAGCACTTCAGTCCGCTGGGCGGACTCGTCGTCCACGCCCTCGACCGCCACCGGGCCGCCGGTCCCGACACCGGACTGCTTCTCTCCCGGATCAGCTACGACATCCTCGGGCGCCTCGCCCTGGACGAGTGCGAGATCGAGGTGGAGACCGTCCGGCCCGGCCGGACCATCGAGCTCCTCGAAGCGGTCGTACGCATAGCCGGGCGCCCGGTGGTCCGGGCCCGCGCCTGGTTCCTCGCCGCCGTCGACACCACCAAGGTCGCGGGCGGCTCCGACGACCGGCTCCCCCCGCCCGAGTCGCTGGCCCCGTGGCCGATGTCGGACGTCTGGCCGGGCGGCTACGTCGCCTCCCTGGACGTCCGCCCCCTCGCGCCGCCGCGACCGGGCCGTACGTCCGCCTGGCTCTCCACGCCGCTCGATCTGGTCGCCGGTGTGCCGGTCGGCCCGCTCGCGTCGTATCTCGCCCTGGTCGACACCGCCAACGGCATCGCCGTCCGGCAGCCGCCCACGCAGTGGATGTTCCCCAACGTCGACCTGACCGTCCACCTGCACCGCCAGCCACAAGGTCCCTGGACGGGCCTGGACACCACGGTCACCTTCGGCCCCTCCGGTCAGGGCATCACCAGCACGGTCCTGCACGACGTCGACGGCCCGGTCGGCCACGCCCAGCAGATCCTCACCGTCCGCCCCCTGCCGACAGCTGAGCCGCGGCGGATTCCGAGGTGAGCCGCGCGGAGGACCTGGACCGCGGTTAGCGCGGGAACACCGAGGTCAGTTCTTCTTCTCGGTCTTCGCGGCGCCCTCGGTGCCCTCGGCACCCTCGGTGCTCCCAGTGCTCTTGCCGGTCCCGGACGTCTTGTCATCGCCGCCCGCCTCCTGGCCGTTGCCGGTGGCGCCGTTACCCGTGGTGCCGTTGCCCGTCGTGCCGTTGCCCGCGGTGCCGTTGCCCGTCGTGCCGTTGTCCTTGGTGGCACTGCTTCCGTCGGGCTTCTTGGTCGGCTTGCTCTTCGCCGCCGCCAGCTGCTCGGCGCAGTACGCGGCCACCTTGTCCGTGCCGCCCGCCGCGGCGACGAGCCGCTGCCAGGCCGTCGAGTCCAGGGCCTGGCCGCTGTCCTTGACCTGGTCGTAGGCGCGGCACTTGGCCTCGGTGTCCTGGGCCGTGGTCGGGTGACCGTTCCTGCCGGAGGCGCTGCCGGACGTCGCGGAGGAGGGCCCGGAGGCCGGCCGGTCGGGGCCGGTGGCCGACGGGGTGGACCTGCCCTTGTCGTCGGCGGGGCCGTCCGACGAATCGGAGGAGCCGATCGCCGCGAAGGCCACGCCGCCGAGCGTGAGGCTCGCGGCGAACAGGGAGAGCGTGGTCTTCAGCGACAGCGCCAGCCGCCGCCGCGTCCTGGGCCGCCAGTCGTCCCGGCGCCGGGTGCGCGCCTGGTGGACCCCGGCGTCGCGGGCGGCCCGGAACGCGGCCACGGCACGCTGCTCGCCCTCGCTGTCCACGCGATACCCGCGTAGCACGGCCGCGAAGAGCAGCGCCTCCAGCGCGGCGTCGTCGAACACCGCGGCCGGGGCGGACCCGCGCCCGGCGGTGCGACCGGCCCGGTGACCGGGCCCGGTGCCGGAGGCCAGGCCGTCAGGGTGCACACGCCGACGGCCGGAGGACCCACCGCCGCTCTGCTGTTCACCCATGTCCGCTTCCGTTCCTGTCCGACCTGATTTGTATGTGGGTTGCGTGATGCACGTGACGTACGTGATCTACGTGACCTGTGTGACAGCTGTGGACACACGTGCTCGTAGAGCCAGTACGTCCGACACGGCCCGTACGACTCATCGCACGCCGTCTCGTGTCACCGAAACGCCGATGCGCCGTCCTGGCCGCCGCCGTCGCCCTCACTGTTCATTTCGATTCCCCCAGCGTCCGGGGGCCGTCATCCGTCACACTTGCGACGCCCAGCTGCTTCGCCAGGCGCTTCAGACCGCGGTACGCGGCCGTCCGCACCGCGCCCGGGCGCTTGCCCAGGACGCGTGCCGCGGCGGGCGCGTCGAGTCCGACGACGACCCGGAGCAGCACCGCCTCGGCCTGGTCCCGCGGCAGCCCGCGCACCAGGTCGAGGGCGTGTTCCGTGGAGATCGACTCCAACGCCTGGTCGTGCGTGCTGTGCGGGCCGGGCAGGTCCAGCACGTCCTGTTCCAGCGCCGACGAGCGGGGCCGTACCTTCTGCCTGCGCAGATGGTCCAGCGCCCGGTGCCGGGCGATGGTCGCGCTCCAGCCCCGGAACCCGGCTCCGTCACCCTTGAACCGGCCGAGATCCCGGGAGATCTCCAGCCAGGCGTCCGACGCGACATCCTCCGCGTCGTCCCCGACCAGCCCGCGCAGGTACCCGAGCAGTCCTGGCTGCACCAGCCGGTACGCGACCGCGAAGGCGGTCTCGTCACCTTCCTGGGCCCGCGCGACGGCCGCGCCCAATTCCCCGTCGTGCGCGCGCACGCGGCGGGGTTCGCCTCCCTGGCCCAAGAACTGTCCTCGTCCGTACCGGTTCGTGACGAATCCGCACCGTGCGGTACGCCATTCCTGTCGACGTCCCTCCACGCACATCAGCGCCCGGCCTCACAGAAGTGTCACAGGCCTCGTGTCACCGCCCCCTCCGGCAGCACGACGGCTCCCGTGTACGGCCCCGAGGTCCGCTCGGTCACCTCCTGGCCGTAGCGGATGCTCCCCGTCCCGCTCGGGATACGCAGGACGCAGCGGAAGGTGTGCGAGAGGACCCGGTACGTCGAGGAGTCGAGGACGAGCGACTCCTCGGCGCGCTCCACGGTGATCGCGCTCTCCGGCGCCGAGACCCCCGCCGCGCGCAACTGCTTCAGGGTCGGGGTGAATTCGCGCAGCGCCTTGCGTACGACGCCCTGGTCCCGTACGGCGGGCAGCGCGGCGGACGCCGTACGGACGCGCAGCTCGGTCCGCGGGCCCGAGGTGGTGAGGGAGACCGCGTCGCCGTAATCCCCGAACGTGTCGAGGGCGGCCATCGGGTCCTCAACCTTGGCCGCGATCTCCGGGTCGGACAGGGGCCCGTGCCGCCAGCCGGCGTCGCCCTCCTTGACGTAGCCGACGCCGTCGACGACGTAGACCGCCTCGGACCTGGTCACGCCCTTGCTGCTGCGGATGCTGCCGGAGGAGTGCAGCGCCCAGGGCTCGCCGGTCGTGCGGCGCACGGTCGCGGAGTAGGTCGCGCCGCTGGTCCGGCCCTGCAGGACCAGGTTCTCGCTCCCCCGCACCGCGAACCGCCAGCCCTTCTGCGTGGCCATCACCTTCTCGGCCAGCGCGAGGTGGTCCGCGGCGGTCGTCGGCTTCACCGGCTCGGCGGAGGGCGCGGCCGAGGTCTCGGTGGCGCTCTCGGCGGCGGCCCGGCGGGCCGGATCGGCGGGGCGCGTGTCGTCCGCCGCGCAGCCCGTGAGTGCGGCGGAGACGAGGAGGCAGACGGGGAGGGAGACGCGGAGTACGGCCGTCCCGGCCCCGCGGCCGCTCATGCGACGGCTCCCCGGGCCCGGCCGTGCAGGGTCAGATAGAAGGTCTGCAGCGACTCGTCGGGGCCGCCGAGGTCGAAGCGGTTGTGGACCTTGCCGAGTGGGTTCCAGACCCGGCCGTCCGGCATGCGCACCCCGACCCGCTGGTCGAAGTAGGCGCACTGGTCCGCGTCGAAGTCCACCCACACCGCCCCGGCGCGGCGTACGAGCACCTCGCCGACGTAGGCCCCGAGGCCGAGCAGCGGCTCCCTCGCCCGCTCCCGGTCGGCGCCGCCCTTGCGCAGGCCGTCGATCAGGAAGTCGACGATGCGCAGGCTGGCCACCGAGTAGTCCAGCGGCAGCCGGCTGCGGGCGGTGGCCCGGGTGACGAAGCTCGCCGCGCAGCGGCGCATCTCCCGGGCGCACGGCATGCGTTCGTCCACTGTCCTCATGGGACCCCACCCCTCGTCTCGGTCGACGGAAGGCCTTCTTCTGGTCCTTCCGCTGATCAAGCGGGCGTCACCGCATGAACATCACGGGTGGTGGACGTGTTCATTCGCACACAGCGAAGTCACAGGATCCGTACAACCATTCGGCGCCTCACGCGTCCGCGACACCGGCGGTCGCGTACAACCATCGCCGGTCCAGGCGAGTCAACCGAGCACGAGACCAGTGGCATACGATGCGCCCGCCACCCCTCGTAAAATTCTCATAAGAGGATGTACACGTCATGTCTAGCCGCAGTGCATTCCGCCCCCTTGGCGGCATATCCGCCGTCGTCGCCCTCCTCGCGGTCGGCGCCGTGGGGTGCTCGGACATCTCGGATGCCGTCGACAGCGCCCAGGACGGCGCGAAGAAGGTGGCCCGCCAGCGGTCGGTGTTCTCGCTGGACATCGGGGACTGCTACAACCCGAACGGCAAGGCCGAGGGCGAGGCGGTCGCCGTCGAGATCGTGCCCTGCGAGGAGGCCCACGAGGCCCAGGTCGTAGGCGAGTTCTCGATCGACGAGGTGAAGACGTACCCCGGCGACGACGGTGTCTCGGCGATCGCCGACAAGCGCTGCCCCGTCGAGGCGGGGAAGTTCGCCCCGGACACCTGGGCGCTCCCCAAGGGTGTCGCGGTCTTCTACTACACCCCGACCAAGGAGAGCTGGGCGACCGGCGACCGCGCCGTGAGCTGCACCTACACCAAGGAATCGGGCACGGTCACCGGCTCGTTGAAGCCCGGCTCCCTCAAGCCCGAGCAGACCACGTTCCTGAACGGTTCGAACGCCGTCTACGACGCCCTGTGGGCGAACCAGCCCGAGAAGGAGACCGTCGAGGACGACCTGCCCGGCTACAAGGCGCAGGCCAAGGCCGTCGCGGCCGCCCTCGACGCCCACCTCAAGGGCCTCAAGGACGTCAAGGGCACGGAGGTCGCCAAGCTCCGCGCGCAGCTGGGCAAGACCGCCGGGCAGTGGCAGAAGGCCGCGAACGCCGCCGACGCCGACGCGTTCTACATCGCCTACGACTCCGCCTTCACCGGCATCGACCCCAACAAGACGGTCGCCGCCCGCAAGGAGCTGGGCCTGGCCACGACGGTCCCGGCCGACGAGGCCGAGGTCTGGGCGAGCTGACACCCGTCTCCGCCCGCGGGGCCGCGTCCGTCCAGGGCGCGGCCCCGCCGCTTGTTGTCAGTGGGTGACGGTTTCCGCGAGTCGTGCGCTGTCTGTAGGTGCCACCTGTGTGACAGGTGATGCGACCGTGACCATTTACCAGGGGTGGGACAGTTGAGTCCTCGTAGGACCCATGCCTACAAACCGCTCAGTCTGAAGAGACGTGCATGGCTGACGGTGGGTGCCGTCGTGCTGAGCGGGGCGGGCGTCGTGACGTACGCCATGGCGGATCAGTCCGCGCCGGCCGACGCCAAGCGCGAGAGCCGCAAGCCGTCGGTGCACACGCTCAAGCTCAAGGACCGCGGCTCGGGCCGCAGGGGCCTGGCCCAGCAGGGCACCGACCGTTTCAGCGCGGTCGTGCTGACCTGGAACGACCCCGAGGCGCAGGCCAAGGGCACACCCGAGGTGCGTACCCGGGACATCGAGACCGGCAAGTGGTCGGGCTGGCAGAAGGTCACCGCCGAGCCGAGCCAGGCGGACGGCGAGGAGGGCGCACGGGCCGCCCTGCGCGGCGGTACGGAGTCGGTGTGGACCGGTGACTCCGACGGCATCGAGGTGCGTGTCGTGAACGCGGCCGGCACCGAGGCCGGCGGCCAGCCCGCCGGCATGGACGTCAGGCTGCTCGACCCCGGCACGGACCCGGCGGGCGCGAGCGCGATCAGCCCGGCCGCCTTCGCGGCGGAGACCACCGCGCCGGCCACGGAAACCCCGACGCCGACCGACCCGCTCACACCGACGGACCCGGCCACCCCCACGGACCCGGCCACTCCGACCGACCCGGTCACGCCGACCGACCCCCCGGCGCCGACGGACACCGTGACGCCGACCGGCACGCCCACCGAGTCCGCCTCCCCGACCGCCTCCCCCACCCCGACCTCCACGGTCCCGGCGCCCCGGCCCTCGACGGCCGTCAAGCCGCCGGTCATCACGCAGGCCGAGTGGGGCGCGTCCACGGACTACGACGGCACTCCCGAGTACGGCACTGAGATCAAGGCCGCCGTCGTGCACCACACCGGCGTCGACAGCGACAACACCCTGTCCTGCGGCGAGTCCCGGGCCCGGCTGCGCACCATTCAGCAGGAACATTTCTCCCGCGGCTACTTCGACATCGGCTACAACTTCGTCGTCGACAAGTGCGGCCAGATCTTCGAGGGCCGCAGCGGCGGCACGGACCTGCCGGTGATCGGCGCGCACGACGCCGGGTTCAACACCAACACGGTCGGCATCTCGTACATCGGCAACTACGAGTCGGCCACGCCCAGCCGCGCCGGCCTGGACGCGATCGCGCGGATCGTGGCCTGGAAGTTCGGCATGTACGGCGTCGACCCGACCGGCAAGGTGACCCTGACGTCCGGTGTCGACCAGGGCTACAGCGGCAACAAGGTCCCGAAGGACACGTCGGTCACCCTGCCCCGCGTCTTCGGCCACCGGGACACCAACACCACGGCCTGCCCCGGCGCCAACCTGTACGCCAAGCTCAGCCGGATCGCCCAGGTCGCCAAGACCCCGGGCATCTCGCACGCCCTGGCCACCTCGGACTTCGACCGTGACGGCATCACCGACCTGGTCGCCGGCACGCCCCGCGCGCTGAGCAACGGCGGCACCGTCACCGTCGTCCCGGGCGGCCTCGACGGCCCGGTCCCCGCCGCGAGGCGCACCCTCACCCAGAACAGCCCCGGCGTCCCCGGCTCCCACGAGTCCGGCGACAACTTCGGTGCCGCGTCCGCCTGGGGCGACGTCAACGGCGACGGCTACGCCGACCTCGCGATCGGCGCGCCCGGCGAGGACGACACCAGCGGCAACGCGGACCGGGGCCAGGTCACCGTGCTGTACGGCCCGGCGCTGAACACCGGCTTCGCGTACACCACCTCGGGCACTGTCACGGCGGCCGGCGCCAAGCTCGGCTCGACGGTCGCGGTCGGCGACTTCAACGGCGACGGCAAGGCGGACGTGTTCGCGGCCGGCACCGGCAAGGGCGGCAACTGGAACGCCCGGCTGACCGACGGCAAGACCGCCACCGGCACGCTCACCACGGCCACCGGCGCCGTCGCCTACCTGGACGCCGCGAGCGGCGACTTCAACCGGGACGGCTACGCGGACGTCGCCCTCAACTACCGCGACACGGGCGGCATCTCCCGCGTGGTCCGTTTCGCGGGCTCGGCGACCGGCCTCACCAAGGCGGGCGTGCTCTCCGTCAAGGGCGGCCGCTCCCTCGCCGCGGGCGACGTCAACGGCAACGGCTACGACGACATCGTCATCGGCCAGCCGGTCGCGTCGGAGTCGGGCGGCCTCTCGGGCGGCCAGATCACGATGGTCCCGGGCACGTCGACGGGCTTCACCACGACCGGCATGACCACCCTCCACCAGGACAGCGCGAACGTCGCGGGCGGCAACGAGTCCGGTGACCTGTTCGGCGCCTCCGTCTCGGTCGGCGACTACAACGCCGACGGCTTCGCCGACGCCCTCACCGGCGTCCCCGGCGAGGACTTCCCGCGCGGCGGCGTCAACCAGTCCGACGCGGGTGACGTACTGCTGGTCAAGGGCACGTCGACCGGCCTGACCGGCACGGGCTCGATCCGCCTCTCGCAGGACTCGTCCGGCGTCCCCGGCACCGCGGAGAGCGGCGACCTGTTCGGCTCGTCCGTCTCGCTGAGCGACCTGTCGGGCTACGGCCGCGCGGACCTGACGCTCGGCGCCGAGGGCGAGGACGGCACGGACGGCATCCTCCTGTACCTGCCGAGCAACAGCACGGGCCTCGGCTACAGCCAGGCGGTCATCCACAGCAAGACCGCCCTGGGCACTCCGACGGACGGCCACCTGGGCCAGACACTGACGCCGTAACCGTCCGGCCCGTCCGACCCGGCCGGGGCCCCGCCCATTCACGGGGTCCCGGCCGAGTCATGTCCCACCTGCGCCTACGGCCGCGTCGCGTCCCGGCACAGCAGCCGCAGCGACCCGTCGGCCTCGAAACACCGGCGCGCCTCGTCGATCGGGTCCCACATCCGGCCGTCCGGCGTACGGATCCAGTGATCGCCGCCCGTCGCCCACCACTCGGCGCCGGACTGACGGACGATCACCTCACCGGCGTACGCGCCGAGACCGCGCAGTGTGCTCTCCACGGCGGCGTACGGCGTTCCCTCGCCGCGCAGGCCCTCGATCATCCGGTCGACCCGCCACAGGCTCTGCGCCGAGTAGTCGAGCCGCAGCCGCGCTCCCTCGCGCATCACCGCCACCGCGTCCGCCGCCCAGCGCACCGGCTTGGCGGCGGCTGGGGGCCTGGTCTCCTGCTGAGTCGTCACATCCAGGAAGAGCGTGGCCGAACGGCTTTTCGTCACCCGGATCGGGGGGCTTTCCAGGACCGGTGCAGGACCGCCCCACAGCGGCCTCACGACCGGCACAGGACTCTCTCAGGAACCAGGTTTACGCAGGAGTCCGAGTTGACAGGAGGGTGACGATTCGCCGCTCCCGTGCGCTCCAGTCACTGATGAGCATGTACTTCCATCTCCGGGCGGTGCCGCCCTCGGCACTGCGCAACAGCGCCACCTGGTTCCAGCGCCTGTTCGAGGACGACTGGGACACCGTGCGGGAGCGGATAGGCCGCCATCGCGAGGAGGTGCTCGACAAGCTCTACGGCGACGTCGAACTCCTCTACTGCGGCATCCCCCCGAACCACGCCTTGGAAGGCCCCCGCACCCAGGTGGTGCTCGGCGGCCGACCGGTGTTCCACTCCGACCCGGCCCTGCCCCCGTTCATGCTGCTCACCGCGTCCCAGGTGACCGGCGTCGCCGAGTTCCTCAGAACGGCCGACTTCGACGACCTGTGGCGGCACACGCGGGTGCATCTGCTGCGGCCGTACAGCGTGCCGGACGCGGAGCCCGCGGCGCGCGGCCTCTTCGCGGCGACCCACCGCGACCTGACCGCCTTCTACGCGCAGTCGGCGGAGTACGGGGATGCGGTGGTGAAGTGGCTGATGATCTGACGGCCCCGGATGATCCGACGGTCCCCGATGAACTGACGGCCCCAGGAGGCGCGGCGCGTCAGCCCTTCCCCCGGGCCCGCCGTGACACCACGGCCCGCAGCACCCGGCGCCCCTCGGTCGACACCTCCAGCGCCCGGCGCAACCCGGCCGCGCCATGCCCGGCGAGGATCTCCAGCACGCTGACCTGGCGGCGCAGTTCGGCGGCGACGAGCGGCGACATGCCCTCGGCACGGCCCACGACGGGCGCCCCGCTCGCGCGCACGGAGTTCAGGGCCTGGGGAACTCGGTCGCCGCAGGACGCGTCTTCCTTGGCCGGGTCGAGCAGCCGGTGTATCTGCAGCGAGGCGACCGAGCAGGCGTCGGCCCATATCCGTGCCTCGGCGGCGGACCGTACGGCCGGGGCCGCGGCCAGCATCCGCCGGGCGAGCAGCGCGGCCTCGTCCTCCAGGTCCTCGTCGTCCACGACCTCGGCGATGCCCAGCTTGGCGCGCACCTGCTCCAGCAGCCCGCCCCAGGCGGCGGGGTCCCCGCCGGCCGCGAGGTTGGCCCACAGCGGCCGCAGCACCTCGTCGTCACCGCCCAACAAGGGCACACACCGGTCCAAACAAGCCAACCCGCTGGTGGCCAGTCCGCGTTCGTCGGCCTGAGCGATCAGTTCCACCAGGCTCATCCACGCCTCCCTAAGCGGGTGATCTTCGAGGGTCGGGGTCCCCGCACAGGCCCCTGGCAGGCCCCTTCCCTTACGGAGGCCACACCTCCCCTTACTGCGTGCGACGGCCCGTGATTGTCACAGCGGCACGACGCCCAGCCGATCGAGCAGCCGGAAGAAGATGTTTTCGGCCAAAGGGTCCGCATCAGCGGTGAGTACGTCGACGAGCGACTCGGCGTTCACCTCGTGCCCGGCCTCGGCGGCCCAGGCGACCGCCCGGTCGGCCGCGTCACCGGGTTCGAGGAAGTAGTCCTCCAGCGTGAGGCTCGCGTCCCCGGCGGCGAGGTAACCGGCCATCGCGGCCCGCGCCAGACACGTCGTCCACGCCCCGCTCTGCGGCGCCGCCGCCTCCACGACGACGCAGTCGCTGTCCATGACGTACCCGAAGAGCGCGGGCGCCCCGGTCTCCTGGGCCAGTGCGTTCATGCTCCCGATGTCACCGCCGCTGCTCGGGTACTCCCACACCTGCCAGCCGCCCGGCGCCTCGTCGCGCAGGGCCATGCCGTCGGCGCCCGCCAGCGCGTCCAGCTCCGTCAGCGGCCGCTCCCCGCGGCCCACGACGAAGTACCCCCAGTAGCCCATCCCGTTTTCCCCCTGGCTGTTCGGTTCGGCTCCGGCCGAATACACCACATTCGTACGGAGGTCCGCAGCCGTATGGGGCAATCCACAGCCCTCAGCCGAGCCGGTCGGCGAGCGCCCTGAACTGGGCCCAGGACAGTTCGGGGCGTCCCGAGTCCCACAGTTTCTGCACCGTCGCCCGCAGCGGCATCCGGATTCCGGCGGCGACCTGGGCCTGTGTCTGCGAGTTCGCCAGATCGCACCAGACCGCAAAGGAGCCGCCCAGGATCTGGCCGTCGTAGCCGCTCGGCACGGCCACCGTGCCCCGCACCACCCGCGGCGTCCACTGCCGGTAGATCCGCTCGCCCGTCGGATAGACGAAGGTCTGCGGCTGCCCCAGCACGTAGTAGAGGAACTCGTCGTTGTAGTTGATCACCTTGCGCCCGGCCCGCAGATACTCCAGCGGCACCCGCGCGCCGATCTCCTTGCCGGTCCAGTACGCCACCTGGAGCCGCTTGTCCGGCTGGACCGAGGTGTCCTGGAAGAACCCGTCGTTCCACGCCCGCGCCGTGCCGTGGGCGCGGACGGTGGCGGCGCGGTCGTTGAGCCACCCGGTCGTGAGGTCGGCGACGGTGCCGCCGGAGCCGTACGCCTTCCGGGCGGCGGTGGCGAGCTGCGGGTAGGACGCCTGGGGGTCGGACACGACCAGCGCCTGGTACTCGTCGCCGCCGAGGTGCCACTGGCCGCCGGGGAACAGACCGGCGTACTCGTTCAGCAGGTCGTCGACGATCCGGGCGGACTCGCCCTTGGAGATGTCGATGGCCCCGCGCGTGGCGACCCCCGAGACATTGCGCAGCTGCAGATCGGGGTGCGCGGCGATGACGGCACCCAGATGCCCCGGCGAGTCGATCTCGGGCACGACGGTGATGTGCCGGGCGGCCGCCAGCTTGACGATCTTCCTGACCTGGGCCTTGGTGAGGTGCTGCTGGGAGACGATCTCGGGATGCGAGTCGGACTCGATCCGGAATCCCTGGTCGTCGGAGAAGTGCAGGCCCAACTGGTTGAACTTCAGATCGCCCAGCTCGCGCACCCGGTCCTCGATCCAGTCCGCGGTGAAGTGCTTGCGTGCGATGTCGAGCATGAACCCGCGCACCGGCTTGGCCGGCGCGTCCCGCACCACGCCCTCCGGCGCCGTACCCCCGCCGTGCACCTCCTGCTTCAGCGTCCGGGTCCCGTAGAAGACGCCCGCCTCACCCGGCCCGCTGATGTCGACACGCCCGGCACGCACGGTCATCGTGTACGACTCCGGGCCCGAGCCCTTGCCCCCGCTCAACGCCAGCCGCACGTCCCCGGCGCGCACGTCCTCCTTCTCACCGGCGTACGTCAGCCCCAGCTCACCGGCGATGAGCCGTCCCTCGTCGGCGAGCTTCGAGTCGCTGACGACGACACGCTCCCCGCGCGCGGGACGCCAGCCGGGGCCGCGCGCGGCGGTGTGGGAACTCACGGCGGGGATGGTCCGGGGGGCCTTCGAGAGCGGATACGACCGGGTGGGTGACGGAGTCGGCGCGGCCGGCTCCTTCGGCGCGGCGGGCGACGCGGACTCGGAGCTGCCCGGCGCCGTGCGCCCCTGCTCCGAACGGCCCGATCCGCCGTCGCCGCCGGTGGCCAGGAGCCCGAGGCTCACCCCGGCCGCGACCGTCACGACGACCACCGCGACGATCAGCACCCACGATTGCTTCAGCGCCCTCTTCGCCGGTGACCGGCGCCTGTGCTTGTGCTGGCTCACGGCGCCAACCTAGGCCCTGCGGCCACTTTCACACGTCCACCACACGTTCCGAAACTCTCCCGTTCGACTGAAATTCGGGCATCCGTCGGACACGTCACGTCCACTCTCGATAACGTGAGCGTCACTCCTTTCCCAAAATCCTCTGCCGAAACCCACGTGACGCCCACACACCTTCCTGGCCGAGTCGCCATACCGTCGCTCCCCGAGCAGACCCGCACTCCACCGTCCCCGACGGCCCTGGAGTCCTTCAACACCGCCTCCGCCGAAGAGGTCCGGCAGACCCTCCTGACCTGTCTGCGCAGCCCCCGCTGGGCGGACCGCATCGCGGACCACCGCCCGTATCCCGACGTCGACTCCCTGCTGGCGGCTTCGGACGAGGCGGCGTACGACCTGAGCCCGGGCGATCTGTCACAGGCACTGGCAGGAGAAACGTTGCCAGCGCTGCCGGAGGGGGCGTACGGAGCGGCCCATACGGCGATGAGTGCCGCGAACGCCGCGTACGAGGCGAAATTCGGCCACGCGTTCGTCATCTGCCTGGACGGCCTGGCACCGAGCGAGGCGCTGGACAACGTACTGGCAGGCATCCGGTCACGTTTGGCGAACGATCCGGAGGAGGAGCGGGTGGTGGCAGCAGAGGAACTCCGCCGTCTGGCAAAAGGACGGTTGATGGCCGCCCTCAGGGGCGCGGGGAACTGCGCGACCAGCCACAACGGCGTCGCACCCGGCAATTGACAGCGCACACCACCCCATTAGCCGCCAATAACCCATCCGCGTGCCACTTTGATCACATACCCAGCCCCCCGCTAAGCCGCGCGGCGCCACGTGGATACGATGCTGAGGGCCGGTGGACCGTACCCGGCCGGGCCCGACCGACAGCACAAGCCGGCGCGGCCCCAATCCCCGCTCCCGGAGGAACTTCCGTGCCGGCTGGAACGCTGTACCGCGGCCGGGAAGGAATGTGGTCCTGGGTGGCTCACCGAGTCACCGGCGTCCTCATTTTCTTCTTCCTGTTCGTTCACGTGCTGGACACCGCTCTCGTCCGCGTCTCCCCCGAGGACTACGACAAGGTCGTAGCCACGTACAAGACGCCGATCGTCGCGCTGCTGGAGTACGGCCTCGTCGCCGCCATCCTCTTCCACGCGCTCAACGGGCTCCGCGTCATCGCCGTCGACTTCTGGTCGAAGGGCCCTCGCTACCAGAAGCAGATGCTCTGGTCCGTAGTCGGCCTCTGGCTGGTCCTGATGCTCGGGGCGCTCTACCCCGTGCTCGGCCACGCCGCTCGTGAACTGTTCGGGAGCTGACGCGTATGTCCACCACCGAGAAGACCGCCGACGTGTCAGGGATCGGCCCCGTCGAGGGCGCCGACCTCTACAACGTCGACAACCCGGCCCCCTACATCGAGGCCCCGCGCAAGCGCACCAAGAAGACCCCGAGGTCCACCCGGGGCAACTTCGAGATGGCCGCCTGGCTGTTCATGCGTCTGTCCGGTGTCGTGCTGGTCGTCCTGGTCCTCGGCCACCTGCTGATCCAGCTCGTGCTGGACGGCGGCGTGTCCAAGATCGGCTTCGCCTTCGTGGCCGGCCGCTGGGCGAGCCCGTTCTGGCAGGTCTGGGACCTGCTGATGCTGTGGCTCGCCATGCTGCACGGCGCCAACGGCCTGCGCACGGTCATCAACGACTACGCGGAGCGCGCGAACACCCGGCTGTGGCTGAAGGGCCTGCTCTACACCGCCACGGTGTTCACCATCCTGCTGGGCACGCTGGTGATCTTCACCTTCGACCCGAACATCCGCTAGGCACGGGGCTGAGGCAACCGACATGAAGATCCACAAGTACGACACCGTCATCGTCGGCGCCGGTGGCGCGGGCATGCGCGCGGCCATCGAGTCGACGAAGCGCAGCCGCACCGCCGTGCTGACCAAGCTCTACCCCACCCGCTCCCACACGGGCGCCGCGCAGGGCGGCATGGCCGCCGCGCTGGCCAACGTGGAGGAGGACAACTGGGAGTGGCACACCTTCGACACGGTCAAGGGCGGTGACTACCTGGTCGACCAGGACGCCGCCGAGATCCTGGCGAAGGAGGCCATCGACTCGGTCCTCGACCTGGAGAAGATGGGCCTGCCGTTCAACCGCACCCCGAACGGCACCATCGACCAGCGCCGCTTCGGCGGTCACAGCCGTAACCACGGCGAGGCCCCGGTCCGCCGGTCCTGCTACGCCGCGGACCGCACCGGCCACATGATCCTCCAGACGCTGTACCAGAACTGCGTGAAGGAGGGCGTGGAGTTCTTCAACGAGTTCTACGTCCTGGACCAGCTGATCACCGAGGTCGACGGCGTCAAGAAGTCGGCCGGTGTCGTGGCGTACGAGCTGGCGACCGGCGAGATCCATGTCTTCCAGGCGAAGGCCGTGATCTACGCGTCCGGCGGCTGCGGCAAGTTCTTCAAGGTGACGTCGAACGCGCACACGCTGACGGGTGACGGCCAGGCGGCCGTGTACCGCCGGGGTCTGCCGCTGGAGGACATGGAGTTCTTCCAGTTCCACCCGACCGGCATCTGGCGCATGGGCATCCTGCTGACGGAGGGCGCCCGTGGTGAGGGCGGCATCCTCCGCAACAAGGACGGCGAGCGCTTCATGGAGAAGTACGCGCCGGTCATGAAGGACCTCGCGTCCCGTGACGTCGTCTCGCGCTCCATCTACACGGAGATCCGTGAGGGCCGTGGCTGCGGTCCCGAGGGCGACCACGTCTACCTGGACCTGACGCACCTCCCGCCGGAGCAGCTGGACGCCAAGCTCCCGGACATCACGGAGTTCGCGCGTACCTACCTCGGTATCGAGCCGTACACGGACCCGATCCCGATCCAGCCCACCGCGCACTACGCCATGGGCGGCATCCCGACGAACGTCGAGGGTGAGGTCCTTCTGGACAACACCACGGTCGTCCCGGGCCTGTACGCCGCCGGCGAGGTCGCGTGTGTGTCGGTCCACGGTGCCAACCGTCTGGGCACGAACTCCCTGCTGGACATCAACGTGTTCGGCCGCCGTGCGGGTATCGCCGCCGCCGAGTACAGCCAGAAGGCGGAGTACGTCGAGCTGCCCGAGGACCCGGCGGAGCTGGTGATCGACCAGGTCGAGAGCCTGCGCACGTCGACGGGCACCGAGCGGGTGGCGACGCTCCGCAAGGAGCTCCAGGAGACCATGGACGCCAACGTCATGGTGTTCCGCACGGAGCAGACCATCAAGACGGCGGTCGAGAAGATCGCGGAGCTGCGCGAGCGCTACAAGAACGTCTCGATCCAGGACAAGGGCAAGCGGTTCAACACCGACCTGCTGGAGGCCATCGAGCTGGGCAACCTGCTCGACCTGGCCGAGGTCATGGCCGTGTCCGCCCTGGCCCGCAAGGAGTCGCGCGGCGGTCACTACCGCGAGGACTACCCGAACCGCGACGACGTCAACTTCATGCGCCACACCATGGCGTACCGCGAGGTGGGCGACGACGGCACCGAGTCCGTCCGTCTCGACTACAAGCCGGTCGTCCAGACCCGCTACCAGCCGATGGAGCGTAAGTACTGATGGCAACCCCTGTTCTGGACAAGGTGGAGGCCGAGTCCGCCGCGTCCCCGTACATCACGGTCACCTTCCGGGTCCGCCGCTTCAACCCGGAGGTCTCGGCCGAGGCGGTCTGGGAAGACTTCCAGCTGGAGATCGACCCCAAGGAGCGCGTCCTCGACGGCCTCCACAAGATCAAGTGGGACGTCGACGGCACGCTGACCTTCCGTCGCTCGTGCGCCCACGGCATCTGCGGCTCCGACGCGATGCGGATCAACGGCAAGAACCGCCTCGCGTGCAAGACGCTGATCAAGGACATCAACCCCGAGAAGCCGATCACGGTCGAGCCCATCAAGGGCCTCACGGTCCTGAAGGACCTGGTCGTGGACATGGAGCCGTTCTTCCAGGCGTACCGCGACGTCATGCCCTTCCTCATCACGAAGGACACGAACGAGCCGACGCGTGAGCGTTTCCAGACGGCCGAGGACCGCGAGCGCTTCGACGACACCACGAAGTGCATCCTCTGCGCCGCGTGCACGTCGTCCTGCCCGGTCTTCTGGAACGACGGCCAGTACTTCGGCCCGGCCGCCATCGTCAACGCGCACCGCTTCATCTTCGACTCGCGTGACGAGGCGGGCGAGCAGCGCCTGGAGATCCTCAACGACAAGGACGGCGTCTGGCGCTGCCGCACGACCTTCAACTGCACGGACGCCTGCCCGCGCGGCATCGAGGTCACCAAGGCCATCGCCGAGGTCAAGAAGGCCCTGATCACGCGCCGTTTCTGAGGTCGTATCAGGTACGGGTTCCCGTACGGCTGTGAGGGCCCCGTTTCCCGGTCCGGTACCGGGGGCGGGGCCCTCGCGCGTCTCCGTGCTCCTCAACGCCTGTGGCTGGAAAGGCGGTTGAGGTAGTTGAGACTTCAAGTCAGACTCCGGTCATGGCACTTCTGAGAAAGGCGGCCGCCGCCCTGTCGGTCACGGCTGCCGCACTCCTCGCGATACCCCCCACTGCCTCCGCGGCCCCCGTCTCCCGCCCGGCGCTCGCTCACGAGAACTTCGACCGCCTCCCCCTGGGCCCGGTCACGGCGGGCAGGGGCTGGACGACGGACGCGGCGAACGGCACCCTGACCGTCACCCCGAGCACCACGGGACGCCCCGGCCGCGAACTGCGCATCCGTACCGAGGGCAACGGCCGGGCCTTCCTCGTCTTTCCCGGCCTGGCCGCCCCCGGGAACAGCTACTGGGCCCGTCTGCGTCTGCGCGTGGACGCCTTCCCGACGGCGCCCGACTGGGCGCACTGGACGATCGCCGAGGCGGCCGGATCGGGCTCGGCGACGCTGGTCCGTCCCCTGGGTGGCCAGTACGCCCCCACCGACCAGGGCAACTTCTGGGGCGTCGGCTCCGATCTCGGCCCCACGGGGGACTGGACGTCCTGGAAGACCTCGGCGCCGGCCACGGCGGGGACCTGGCAGTGCGCCGAGTTCCACCTGGACGCCGCCGACAACCGCGTCACCGTCTACTTCGACGGCGTCGAGCAGCCCGACCTGACCGTCTCCACGAACCAGCACGGCGGCGCCCCGGGCCCCTTCACCTTCCCGGCCTTCGACAAGCTGAAGCTGGGCTGGCAGCTCTACCAGGCCGACCCGACGCCGTCGTCGTACGACATCCGGATGGATGACATCGCGGTCGGCACGCGGCGGATGCCCTGCTCATAGCTGGCTCAGGATCGTCGGGTCCGTGATCTTCATGTCGTCGGCCAGCATCATCGCCTTGCTCAGGATCACCGCCAGCATCCGGTCGCCCTCGTAGGGCAGGTAACCCGTCTGCGGGGCGGCCGGGCTGGACTTGGGGACGATGCACAGGTACTGGTCGTTCGGGGTCATGAGGATGTTGCCCGAGCCGAGGTGGATCTTGTACGTGTGGCGTTCGCCCTTCACGTGCAGGAACCGGCCCTCGACGGTGCAGCGGTCGGCGATCGCCAGCCGCGGTATCAGGCGTTCGAGGAGGGCCCGGCGGGTCTCCGCGCTCTGGTTCAGGTCGCCGAAGCCGTACGACGTCCAGTACTCGCGGAAGCGGCCGTCGGGGCCGCCGTCCTGCCAGGTCGGGTCGTTGCCGACGCTCGCCACGCCGACGAACAGGTCCACGTCGCGCAGGACTTCGGAGAGGACCAGGTGCGGGACGTCCGACAACGGCAGCGGGTCGACCGGGGCCGTGCCGTCGCGCAGCCACATGCGGTACTCGCCGCCGTAGCAGTGCGCCGAGTTCTGCGGGGCGTCGAGGGGGTAGAAGCGGACCTGGTCGGTGCGCAGCCGCAGGAAGCTGCCGGAGTCGGTGATTTCCTCGTAGTGCTCGCCCCCGTCCCCGGCGATCCAGTACTCGGCACGCAGACCCCACTGCGGCAGCTCCCGGACGGCGGGCGGCGCCTCGTCGTCCACGGCCAGGCGCAGCTTGTTGTGCCAGCCCCGGATCGCGGCCAGGGAGTGGAACTGGTGCTGGCGCAGGACGTGCGCGGCGAAGCGGTTGGAGTACGTCCCCGTAGCGCGCTCGGCGTCCGTGAGCAGGTACACCTCGCGGTGGGCCTGCTTGAAGGGCTGGGTGATGCCGTGCCGCTCCAGCCAGTCGCGCCAGGCGACGATCTCGGCGGGTTCATGGCCCACCGGGTGCCAGAGCGCGACCCGCGTGCCCTCGGTCACCGGCGTGTCCGCCAAGGTCCGCAGCTCACCGTCCGCGTACCCGACCGTCGTACCGTCGACCGTCCACAGCAGGCGCCGGGCCAGGGTGCCGACCAGCGGGTGGTCGAGGTAGCGCTCGCGCCACACGGCGTACGGCCAGGTGCGGCGGGCCAGGAACTGGCGGTCCAGGCGCTCGCTCTGTGCCGAGAGCATCTTGTCGAGGTCCTTGACCGCCGCCTTCAGCTCCTTGAGCTCGTCGGCGTGGTCGCGGCGTACGGCGGCGGGGACGCTCTTGACCGCCTTGCCGTGCGCGTTGCGCCAGCTCAGCACGGCCTTGGGGCCCCGCACTTCCAGCAGTGCCGTGACCTCGCCGAGCCGGTGCTCCGCGCGGCCCACCTCGGTCAGGCCGTAGGCCGGTACGGCCAGTTCCTCCACTTCCTCGCGGCCGAGGCCCAGCGCCTGCGCGCGGGCGTCCAGGCCGGTGTTGAGGAGCTTGAGGGTGCCCTTGAAGGTGACGCGGGTGGCCAGGCGGGCGAGTTCGGCGAGGGCGGCCTCGCCGTCGATACGTGCCAGGGCGTTGACCGCCGCGTTGGCGACCTTGGGGTTCACCGGTCCGAGGCCCGCGACCTTGCGCAACGACGTCTCGACGAGGGCGCCCAGGGTGCGGGCGGTATCGGGGTGCGCGGGGAGGAGGGAGAGCAGCCAGGCGAGGCCGCGCAGCGCATCGGCGTTGTACGGGTCGAAGACGGCGTTGACGTCCGGGCCATAGCGCTGCTCCAGCAGCAGGCGGGTGCGCGGCCTGCCGACCAGCCGCAGCCAGGACAGCAGCCGCTCGCGCACCTGGTCGGCGCCGAGCGACTCGATCAGCGCGCGGCCGGTCTTGTCCCACTTGGCCGAAGGGCGGGCGGCGGTCGCGGTGGCCGCGTGGGCGAGCAGCCGCCGCCAGCCCTCGCCGAGCTCGTCCGCGTCGGCGAGGGCCCGGTCGGCCCATGCCTCGCCGGGGTTCACTGCGGGGGTGTGCAGCCGGGCGACCAGTGGGCCCAGCGTCTTCCCGCCGTGCCACTGCGACAGGTACGTGCGGCGGACGACGGCGACGAACTCGCCGGGCAGCTCGCGCCCGTCGGCGTGCTCCAGTTCGGCGAGCCGGATGAGCTGAGGGGAGTCGTAGTGCATGTCCTGCTCCGCGGCCAGGCCGATCAGCGCGGACCGCGTGTCGAGTCGCTGCATCTCGATCGTCGGCTGCATCCTGCCGAGGTTGGCGAGCAGGACGACGATGCTGCGGCGCGCCGGCGCGCCGGGCTCCACCTCGTGGTAGCGGGCGGCCAGCCGGTGCACGAGCTCCGCCTGGAACCGGTCGTCCGCGGCGACGGCCGCGTCGAGGACCTTGCGACGCTCCATGCCCCAGTGGTCGTGGACCATCTCGGCGAGCGCGAGCAGTTCGGGGACGAGACCGTCGGCGTCCTCGGCGGCGATCAGGTCGAGGGCGGCACGGGCCCGTCGCGCGAGTTCGGGATTCTTCTCGGTCATCAGCCACCCACCAGCGGTACGAGCTTGAGAAACGTGATCTCGGTGCCGAGCGCGAGCTCGATCTCGGCATCGAGCTCGGTGACCTGACGGTCCCCCACGAGTACGAGGAAGCCGTTGCCCGCGAAGGCCTTGAGCGCGAGCTCGGTCTGGGCCTCGGGGTCTATCCGGCGGGCGGTGCGCAGCGCGTACCCGTTCAGCACGCGCTCGGCGTCCCGAGGCTGCACCAGGCCCTGGAAGACCTCCGGCGTACGCGCGTTGTACTCGGCGACCTCCTGGAACACCCGGCGCCGGATCAACTCGCGCACGGTGAGCCGCTCCTCGGCGATCTCCAGCCCCCAGCCGTCGCTGCGGCTCCCGCTTGTCGTCTCGTCGACGAACATCACGATTCCCATGGCGACGACAGTACGAGTCAGCACTGACAATCACGGATTCCGGCGGATCATCCCCTTATTCTGACGCCATGTCAGATGACGAGTCGTACGAGCTGCTCGGGTTCGACAACGTGCTGCTGCCGGTCGGCGACCTCGGCGAGGCCGTCCAGTTCTACGAGCGGGCCGGGTTCACGGTCGGGTTCCGGCTGGACGAGGCCGGGATCGCCGGACTGAAGGTCGGGGGTGAGACGCCCGGGATCCTGCTTCGGCACGAGGAGACTCTGGCCCACCGGTCGCCGCCCTGGCTGTGCCCACGGCTGTGGCTGGAGGTGCCGGACGCGCGGGCGGCGGCACGGGCGTTGGCCGAGGCGGGTGTCGAGCCGCTCGACGAGCCCATCTCCATGGCCACCGGCTGGACCGTCGAGATCGCCGACCCCTGGGGCAATGTCGTCGGGTTCACCGACTACAACAAGCGGCCGGAGCTCGGTCGCAGGCCGTGACACCACACCCCGGCGGGGGGGGTGACGGAGGCCTCACTCCATTGAGTTGAACATGTTCAAAGACAGGGCCTACAGTCTTCCTTGTCAGCGTTTTGAACGCGTTCAAGAAGGGGGAGGCCATGGACCGCACGGTCATCGCCTACGTCATCTACCTGGTCGTCAGCATCGGCCTGACCATCTGGGTCGCCCGCACTCTCAGCCGCAACGGCCGGATCTTCCTCGCGGACGTGCTGCGCGGGAACGAGAAGCTCGCCGACGCCGTGAACCACCTTCTGGTGGTCGGCTTCTACCTCGTCAACCTCGGCTTCGTCGCGCTGTACCTGAGCGACGACGACACCGTCCTCGACACGCGCGGCATCTTCGAGGCCCTGTCGACCAAGCTCGGCGTGGTGCTGCTGGTGCTCGGCGTGATGCACCTGGCCAACGTCTACGTGCTCAACAAGATCCGGCGGCGCGGCGTGCTGGAGCGGGAACAGGTGCCTCCGGTCGCCCCGCAGGACTGGGTCGCCCCGTCGGCCGGGGCGTGACCCGGTGGCCGAGAAGACCGGGCCCGCCGCCCCGGTCCGCCGGCTGACCGTCCTCTACGACGCCGAGTGCTCCCTGTGCACCTTCCTGCGCGCCTGGCTCGTGAAGCAGCCGCAGTTGGTGCCGCTGGAGATGGTGCCGGCCGGGTCCGAGGAGGCCCGGCGGCGCCACCCCGACCTCGACCACGACGCCACGCTCGACGACATCACCGTCGTCGGCGACGCCGGGCAGGTCTACCGGGGCACCGCCGCCTGGATCGTCACGCTGTGGGCGCTGCGCGAGCACAGGGGACTCGCGCATCGCCTCAGCACCCCGGCCGGGGCACGGCTCGCCAAGGGTGCCGTGCTCGCCGCCGCCAAGTGGCGCGGGGCGCAGCAGGGCGAGGCCCCGTGGGGCGGGCGGGGTTACCGGCGCGCGGAGGGGTGGTCGTACGACCCGGGTCAGGGCTGGACGTACTACCCGCCGAACTGCGACGACGGCACCTGCGCCGGCTAGCCCGAATCCGTCCTGAACACCTCTGCGCCGAACTCCGTTATGGCATGCGCCCTTCCAAAAAGGTGCTGGGGTTGGCACGCTGCCACCCGGTTCTCCACTCCGCACTCGCACCGACTGACGGTCAGCCAGGCGGCCCGCCCGGTCGCCCGGTCCCCCCATCGCAGAAGGAGTACGCGTGAGAGGCACAACCCACGTCACCCGCATACCCCGCCCCTTGCTCGGCGCCCTGGTCGGCGTCACCGCACTGCTCACCGCAGGTGCCCTGGCCACACCCGCGGGCGCCGCGCCGAAGGCCGACAGCTCCAACGCAGTCAGCTCGGTCTCGGCCGGCGCGCAGACCCAGGCCCGGGACTTCTGGACGGCGCAACGGATGCGCGAGGCCGCCCCGCTGGACCTGGTGAGCGTCGACGGCCACTTCGACGGCGGCTCGGCACCCCTCAAGGGCCAGGCGGCCACCGTCGCGCCCAGCACCCCGGCCAAGACACTCAAGAAGGCCGCCTCCGACATCGGCCTGATGGCCTTCCCGAACGCCGGTGGCCAATGGACCGGCGGCGGCGCCGTCGTCAACACGGCGGGCCGCGTGTTCTTCACCTACCAGGGCCGTACGGCGTCGTGTTCCGGCAACGCCGTCACCAGCGCCAACAAGAGCACCGTCATCACGGCCGGCCACTGCGTGAAACTGGACGGCGCCTGGCACACCAACTGGGTCTTCGTGCCCGGCTACCACGACGGACAGGCACCGTACGGCCGGTGGACCGCGTCGAAGACCCTGTCCACGCCGCAGTGGACGGCGAGCGAGGACATTAACTACGACGTCGGCGCGGCCGTCGTCGCCCCGCTGGACGGCAAGCAGCTCACGGACGTCGTCGGCGGGCAGGGGCTGGCCTTCAACACCGGCTACAACCTGCGCATGTACTCGTTCGGGTTCCCGGCCGCCGCCCCGTACGACGGCGAGAAGTTCATCTACTGCAGCGGCACCACCAACCGCGACTTCCTGCTGTCGAACGACCACGGCATGAACTGCAACATGACTGGCGGTTCCAGCGGCGGCCCCTGGTTCACGCAGTTCAACGAGTCCACGGGCACGGGCCTGCTGTCCTCGGTGAACAGCTTCAAGTACAACTTCCTGCCCAACCGGATGTACGGCCCGTACTTCGGGGCCGACGCCCAGAACCTCTACCAGACGGCACAGGCCTCCTGACCGACGGTCCACCTGACAGACGGTCCTCCTGACGGACGGCCGAAACAGCACTCGTTAGGCTCTCGTTCCGTGCCCTCGAAGAACGACAGCCCTGAACAGGGCGACTCGCCCAGCAAGTCCGAGCAGACCCGTGCGCTGATCCTGGAGACCGCCATGCGGCTGTTCCAGGAGCGGGGCTACGACAAGACGACGATGCGGGCGATCGCCCAGGAGGCCGGGGTCTCCGTCGGCAACGCGTACTACTACTTCGCGGGCAAGGAACACCTGATCCAGGGCTTCTACGACCGGCTCGCCGCCGAGCACCGGGCGGCGATCCGGGACGTCCTGGCAACCGAGACCGACCTTGAGGCGCGGCTCTCGGGCGTGCTGAAGGTGTGGCTGGACATCGCCACGCCGTACCACGAGTTCGCGGTGCAGTTCTTCAAGAACGCCGCCGATCCCGACAGCCCGCTCAGCCCCTTCTCCGCCGAGTCGGAGCACGCGCGCGTGGAGGCCATCGACATCCAGCGGCAGGTGCTGGCGGGCGCGACGAAGACCAAGGTGCCCGAGGAGCTGCGGGACGTCCTGCCGGAGCTGATGTGGCTCGCCCAGATGGGGCTCGTCATGTACTGGATCTACGACCGGACCGAGGGCCGCGAGCGCAGCTACCGGCTCGCCGAGCGGGGCGCCCGGCTGACCGCGCGGGGTGTCTCGCTGGCGCGGTTCCGGGTGCTGCGGCCTCTGGTGCGCGAGGTGCATGAGCTGTTCACGGACTTCCTGCCGGGGATGACCAACGCGATTCCGGATCCGGCGAAGAAGACGGCGAAGAAGAAGACGGACAAGGCAAACAAGGCAAACAAGGCGGTCAAGCCGGGCGGGGGCGCCGACGGCAAGGGGGCGCCCGCCGAGGACGAGCGCCCCTGAAACCGCCTCCGGCGATGCTCAGTTGACGGCGTCCACCTCGCCCTCGGCCAGCTCCACGTCGTACACCAGCGGCCCGTCCGCCACGACCACCTGCCCGGCCCGGGAGCCGTACGACTCGGCGCTCGCCGCCAGCAGATACGTCCCCGGCGCGGGCACCGAGACGATGTACGAGCCGTCGGCCAGGGAGGACACCCGGTCCAGCTGACGCCCGCCCTTCGTCAGCAGCGTCACCGCGGCGCCGTCGACCGGCTCACCGTCGCTGCCCCGGACGAACCCGTGGACGACGGAGGCCCGGCCCGTCACGACCGGCTCCGGCGCGGCCTCCGGAGCCGCCTCCTCCTTGGGCTCGACCGCGAGATGCGGCAGCCGCTTCTCCAGCCAGTCCGGCAGCCACCAGTTGGCGTTGCCGAGCATGTGCATCGCGGCCGGCACCAGTGCCGTACGCAGGATGAACGCGTCCAGGGCGACGGCCGCCGCGAGGCCGATGCCCGCCATCGCACCCTCCATGTCGCCGCTCAGCACGAACGCGCTGAACACACAGATCATGATCAGGGCGGCGGAGTTGATGACCCGGCTGGTCTCCGCGAGGCCGACGCGCACCGCGCGCGCGTTGTCCTTCGTGTGCACCCACTCCTCGTGCATCCGGCTCACCAGGAACACCTGGTAGTCCATGGAGAGGCCGAACAGCAGGGACAGCATGATGACCGGCAGGAACGACGTGATCGGCCCTTCCTTGCCGACGCCGATCAGCTCGGTGCCCCAGCCCCACTGGAAGATCGCCACCAGGACGCCGAAGGACGCGGCGGCCGCGATGAGGTTCATCAGGGCGGCCGTCAGCGGCACCACGAGCGAGCGGAACGCCACCAGCAGGAGCAGGAAGCCGAGCGCGATGATCGTCGCCACGAAGTACGGCAGGCGATCGCCGGTGACGGAAGCGAAGTCCTTGAAGACGGCCGTCACGCCGCCGACATGGGCCTCGGCGCCCGACCGCGGGATCACGTCGTCGCGCAGCCGGTCGATGAGCTGGTCCGTCTGCTCGGACTGGGGCGAGGTGGTCGGTACGACCTGGATCACCGTGACGCCGTTGGCGGGCGGCACGGCGGCCGCCTGGGCGACGCCGTCGGCGGACCGGATGCCGTTGACCAGGCCTTCGGGCGCGTCGCCCTCGACGACCACCTGGAGCGGCCCGTTGAAGCCGGGGCCGAAGCCCTCGGCGAGCAGGTCGTAGGCCTGCCGGGTGGTCTGCGACTCCTGGTGGTTGCCCTGGTCGGTGGCGCCGAGACGCAGCGACAGCACGGGGATCGCCAGGACCGCCATCACCACGACGGCCAGCGCCGCGACCGGGCCCGGGCGCCTTTGCACGGACGACGACCAGCGCGCCGCGAGGCCGCTCGCCTCGGCCGGCTCGGGTCCCGCCGCGGCGAGCCGGCGCCGCTGCCGGCGGCTGAGCACCCGCATGCCGAGCAGTCCGAGGAGCGCGGGCAGCAGGGTGATCGCGGCCAGCACGCTCAGGACGACGGTGAGCGAGGTCGCGACGACCACGCCGTCCAGGAACCGCATGTTCATCACCAGCATTCCGGCGAGCGCGATGCACACCGTGCCGCCCGCGAACAGCACCGCGCGGCCGGAGGTGTTGAGGGCGGTCACGGCCGCCTCCTGCGGCTTCATGCCGCGCAGGATGCCGCGCCGGTGCCGGGTGACGATGAACAGGGCGTAGTCGATGCCGACGCCGAGGCCGATCAGCGAGCCGAGCAGCGGGGCCACTTCGGGCACGTCCGTGACATGGCTCATCAGCATCGTCGCGATCATGCCGGTGCCGACGCCCGCGATCGCCACGACGATCGGCAGCAGCATCGCGAAGAGCGAGCCGAAGGCCAGGAACAGCACGACCGCCGCCGCGAGGATGCCGACCGCCTCCGCGGTGCCCTGCGGCGGCTCCTGGGTGCGGGCGATGGCCTGGCCGCCCAGCTCGACCTGGAGCCCGTCGCGTTCGGCCGCCTGCGCCTTGTCTACGACGTCCTCGATCAGCTCCTTGGGGACGGCGTTCGCCTGCTCGGTGAAGGTGATCTGGGCGTAGGCGATCCGCCCGTCCCGGCTGATCTGCGCGGCCCCTTGTGCCGCGTACGGGTCGGTGACCTCGCCGACCCCCTTCATCCGCCCGATCTCATCCAGCGCGGGCTCGATCCGGGACCGTACGGAATCGTCCCGTACCGATCCGTCGTCCACCTTCCACACCACCGTGTCGGTGTCGCCCGCGCGCTCCGGGAAGGCCTTCTCCATCAGGTCGTACGCGGTCGCCGAGTCCGTGTCCGGGAGGGAGAAGACGTTCGCGTAGTTCGTGCCCGCGGCCGAACTCGCCGCGCCCAGGCCGAACAGTGCCCCCACCCACAGCAACAGGACCACCAGCCGGTGCCGATAGCACCACCGTGCCAATGCCGCCACGCTCAACGCTCCTTATTCGGTTCGGTCGGTCCCCCAGGTCCTGGGCAACAGGATTGGCGGTGGCACGCGCGTGTGGCAGGCGACGGCCATGACTCTCAAGGAACTCCAAAGCGACGGCCCGCCCCGCTGTCAGTGGTGCCGCCGATACTGGGGGCATGACGACGGCTTACGGCACCGTGCTGGTCGTGGAGGACGAGGAGAGCATCGCGGACGTCCTCGCGATCGCCCTGCGCTACCACCGCTTCGAGGTCATGATCGCGGGCACGGTCCGCGAGGCGCTCGCCCTCGCCGGGCGCACCCGGCCCGACGTGGCGCTGCTCGACGTCATGCTCCCGGACGGCGACGGCCGCGCCCTCGGCCGTGAGCTGCGCGAGCGCCGCCCCGACCTGGCGCTGGTCTTCCTCACCGCGCGCGACTCGCCCGCCGAGATCGTCGGCGCCCTCGGTTTCGGCGACGACTACATCACCAAGCCGTTCGACGTCGACGTGGTCATCGCCCGGATCACGGCCGTACTGCGCCGCACCCGCCCGGCCGACGTCCTGCCGCAGCGCCCGCCGCTCAGCTACGGCGATCTGGAACTGGACGAGACGACGTACTCGGTGCGCCGCGCGGGCCGCACCGTCGAACTCACCCCCACCGAGTACGCGTTGCTGCGGTTCCTGGTGCGCAACGGCGGCCGGATCGTGCCCAAGGAGCAGCTCCTGCGCCATGTCTGGCAGTACGAGCACACCCCGCCCGAGTCGACCGTCGTGGAGACCTACATCAGCTATCTGCGGCGCAAGCTGGACGCCCTGGGCCCGCCGGTGATCACCACCCGGCGGGGCGTCGGATACGGGCTGGCATGAGGGCCCTGAGGATCTTCGAGTTCTGCCGCCGGCGCGGCATCCACTCGCTGCGCGGCAAGCTGACGCTGGCGAACGTGGCGCTGCTGGCCGTCGGCATCGTCGTCGCGACCGCGGTCAGCCTGATGACCGCGCGGTTCTATCTGCTCGACAAGGTCGACACCGAACTGAAGAGCGCGCGCACGACGCTGGGGAACGCCGGATTCACCCTGCGGCAGATCGAGTCGCTGAGCGAACTGGGCATCGCCCTGGACAAGTTCACCGGCGACGGAGCCACCGACACGGATCCGCTGCCGAGCCCGTCCATGGTGTACGTCGCGGTCGACTCCGCCGGGCAGCCGGTGGCCCTGGGCCCGCTGAAGCCGACCCCCCGCCAGCACGCGCTCGCCGACGCCGCCGAGGACCCGGCGGCCCTCGCCGCCGACGAGGAGCCGCGGGACGTACGGGTCGAGGGTGAGCGCTACCGGATGGTCGGCGCCCGGCTGTCGGACGGCACCGTCGTGCTGATCGCCGTCCCGACCGAGGGCCTGCACGAGGGCATGGGCAAGGCGCTCAGGATGGACCTGGCCGTCGGCACCCTGCTGCTGGCGCTGCTCGGCTGTCTGACCATGTTCAGTGTGCGCCGCCGGATGCGGCCGCTGGAGGACATGGTGGAGACCTCGTCGGCGATAGCCGAGGGTGATCTGACCCGGCGCATCCCCTCCAACAGCGACCCGACCCTGGAGGTCGAACAGCTGCGGGTGGCCCTCAACTCCATGCTCCACCAGGTGGAGTCGGCGTACCGCACGCGCGAGCGCAGCACGGCCCAGCTGCGCCGCTTCGTCGGCGACGCCTCGCACGAGCTGCGCACCCCGCTGTCCGCGATACGCGGCTACCTCCAGCTGTACGACAAGGGGATGCTGCCGGACCCGGCCGAGCGCAAGCGGGTCTGGGACCGGATGAACGGCGAGGTCGACCGCATGGGCCGCCTCGTCGACGAGCTGCTCACCCTCGCCCGCCTCGACCAGCGGCCCGAACTGCGGTTCCGCAACGTCGACTTGAGCCGTCTGGTGCGCGACGCCGCCGAGGATCTGCGGGTCCAGCAGCCGGAGCGGCCGATATCCGTCGGCGCCGACGGCGCCCTGCTCGTGCGCGCCGACGAGTCCGGGCTGCGCCAGGTGCTGGGCAACCTGCTGAGCAACGTCCGCACCCACACGCCCTCCGAGGTGCCGGTGCGGCTGGGGGTGGAGCGGGTCGACGGCGTCGTACGGCTGTGTGTGGAGGACGAGGGGCCGGGGCTGTGCGAGGAGGACGCGGCGCGTGTCTTCGACCGGTTCTTCCGGGCCGGCGGGGGTGCGGGGAGCGGGCTGGGGATGGCGATCGTGCAGGGGGTGGTGGAGTCCCACGGGGGTGCGGTGGCGGTGCGGACGGCGCCGGGTGAGGGGCTGGCGGTGACGGTGACTCTGCCGTCGCGGTGACTGGTGGCTTTGCCGTCGCGGTGACTGGTGGCTTTGCCGTCGCGGGGGCGGTGACTCTGCCGTCGCAGGGGTGGTGACTTTTGCCGTCGCGGGGGCGGTTTCGGCGGGTGCGGCTTTACGGCCGTGAAACTTTGTCGGGTTTCACAGGATGGCTCATGGGCCGACGTTGGCGAGGATCAGTACCCACACCGTCTTGCCGTGCCGTCCCCGGCTCCACACCCCCCACGCCGCGGCCAGGTTCTCCACCAGATGCAGGCCCCGGCCGGTCTCGTCCCACTCCCCCACCACCCGCAACCGGGGCTCGACCTGCCCCTCGTCGGACACCTCGATCAGGCAGGAACCGTCGGCGAGCGCGGTCACGGCGACCTCGAACTCGCGCTCCAGAAGGGGTCCGTGGCGTACGACGTTGGTGGCCAGCTCCGAGACGAGCAGCACCGCGTCCTCCAGGGCCGAATCCCGGGGCCCGTGCCCCCAGTCGGCCAGGTGCTCCCGGACCCGGCGCCGGGCGAGACCGACGGAAGCCGGGTGCCGGGGCAGCCGAAAGGCGTTGCGTCTCAACACGTTTGCTCCTCACCCCGCGCACACCTCCGTCACATGGTGCAGCGCCGGGCTACGCTCTGGCATCACCGCGGGTAACGTCCAGCGGCGAGATCGCGTCAGATCCAGCTGAGGCGCCAGAGGCGGAAGACACCGGTGCCGTCCGACAGATACTGGCCGCCCCCGACGTCCTCACTGGTGACGACGTACTCCTTGGCCTGCCACAGCGGGATGACCGGGACGTCGCGGGCCACGGCCTCCTGCACCGAGCGGAAGTCCCGGGTGGCCTCGCCGCGGTCGGCGTACTGCTGGCTGGCCGTGATCAGCTGGTCGACGGTCTTGTTGCTGTAGCCGGTGTTCATGGTGGCGTCGGTGCCGATGAGCGGGCCGCCGTAGGTGTCCGGGTCGGGGAAGTCGGCGACCCAGCCGACGGCGTACGCGTCGAGCCTGCCGCTCGCCCAGCGCTTCTGGAAGTCGGTCCACTCGTAGCCCTTGACCGTCACCTTGAACAGACCGCCCGCCTCCAACTGCCGCTTGAGCTCGGCGGCTTCCTCGGCGCTCGCGGCACCGCGGCCGGTGGCGTAGCCGTAGGTGAAGCGGACGGGCAGGCTGACGCCGGCCTCGGTGAGCAGAGCGCGCGCCTTGGCGGTGCTGAGCTGGGGATACGTGTCGAAGAACGACGTCGTATGCCCGGTGATGCCGGTCGGGATCAGCGAGTACAGCGGGTCGACGGTGCCCTTGTACACCGTGGCCGCGAGCCTCCCGCGGTCGATCAGCCAGGCCAGGGCCTGCCGGACCCGGACGTCGTGCAGGGGCGAGTCCGCGCGGGTGTCGAGGTACAGGTTGCGGACCTCGGAGCTGTCGGCCTCGGAGACACGCTGGCCCGGGTCGGCGGCGTTCAGGCCGGCGAGCACCTCGGGCGGCAGCGTGCGGGTGGCGACGTCGATCCGCTTCGCCTTCCAGGCCTTGTCGAGTGCGTCCGCGTCGGCGTAGTAGCGCAGTTCGACCGGGCGGCCGGTGCCGCCGAGGGCACCCTGGTAGCGCGAGTTGGGGTCGAGGACCGCCTGTTTCTCCTTCGTGTACTCGGTCAGGGTGTACGGGCCGGTGCCGTCGACACCGTTGTCGGTGCGCAGACCGTCGGCCGGATACTTTTCGCGGTCGACGATGGAGCCCGCCCCGGTGGCCACCTTGAGCGGGAACGTGGCGTCGGGCGACGACAGATGGAAGGTGACCGTACGGCCGCTCGCGGTCACCGAACCGAGGGTGTCGAGCAGCGAGGACGGACCGACATCCGACTTGATCCGCTTGACCCGGTCGAAGGAGTACTTGACGTCCTGCGCGGTCATGGCACGCCCGCTCGGGAACGTGAGGCCGTCGCGCAGTTCGCAGCGGTAGGTGCTCAGTTCGGTGCCGACGAACACACAGCTCCGGGCCGCGTCCGGCACGGGTGTGCTGCCGCCCGGCTCGAAGGTCAGCAGTGACTGGAAGACGTTGTTGAACAACGCCCAGGATCCCGCGTCATAGGCGCCGGCCGGGTCGAGTGACGTCACCGCGTCCGTCGTACCGACCGTGATGGTCCCGCCCTGGTCGTCCTGCGACGGCAGCAACTGCCAGCCGCCCACAGCGACGGCCGCCAGGACGAGCAGCGTCGCGAGAATCCGCATGCGAACAGAACGCATGGGTGCCCTCTCCCCAGGCCCTCGACGGGCCCCCGCATGAGCAATGGAATTCGCCACTCCCCTTTAGTGGCGCGCACACCTAATCACACGGGTTTCACCACGGGGAAGGGGATTCTGGTGACATGGGAAAGAACTTACCTACGGGCGTTTCCAGCGGATTTCACAGGCTATTCACAGACAGGTCGTCGGCATTTCCAAAGCCCCGCGCGGTCAGGCCTGACGGGACGCCAGCTCGATCACCGTGACGTCCGACGGAGCGCCCACGCGCGTGGGCGGACCCCAGGCGCCCGCGCCCCGGCTCACATACAACTGGGTGTCGCCGTAACGCTCCAGGCCGGCCAGGGTCGGGTTCGCCAGCTCCGCGATGAGGTTGCCGGGCCAGAGCTGGCCGCCGTGGGTGTGGCCGGAGAGCTGGAGGTCGACACCGTGGTCGACGGCGTCGTGGATCTGGACCGGCTGATGGGCGAGGAGCACGCACGCGCGTGCCGTGTCCCGGTCGCCGAGGGCCTTGGCGAAATCGGGGCCCTGGCCCTCGCTCTCGCCCGCGACGTCATTGACACCGGCCAGGTCGAAGTGGGGCAGTTCGGTGCGGGCGTTCTCCAGGGGGCGCAGGCCCAGCCGGCGTACCTCGTCGACCCACTGCCCGGCGCCCGAGAAGTACTCGTGGTTGCCGGTCACGAAGAACGCGCCGTGCCGTGCCCGCAGTTGGGCCAGCGGGGCCGCCGCCGGTCCGAGGTCCTTCACACTGCCGTCCACCAGGTCGCCGACCACCGCGATGAGGTCGGGCTGGGTGCCGTTGATCGTGTCGACGACCTTCTGGGCGAAGCCCCGGCCGAGCACCGGGCCCAGGTGGACGTCGCTGACGACCGCGATCCGGTAGCCGTGCGCCGCACGCGGAAGCTTGGCCAGCGGGACCGTGACCCGCTTCACCTTCGGACCGCGCAGCACGCCGTACGTGCCGTAGCCGACGGTACCGACGGCGGCCGTGGCGACGGCACCGGCGACGACTCTGGAGACGAAGAGACGGCGGGTGGGGGCGGGGCTGGTGAGAGCCGAGGGGGTGTCGGTCGTGGGGATGGCGCTCGTGGGAGTGGCGGTCGTGGAGGTGGCGATCGTCGGGGTGGCGGTCGTCGGGGTCGGCGCCGGATCCGGGGCGGCCGTATGTGCCGGAATCGGGCCGGAGGGGGACGCGAGCGGCTGGTTCTCGGAAGTCTCCGTGCCCGCCGTCACTCCCGCCGGCACCGGCTTCGGCTCCGCTTCCGGCGCCTGTACGACCTCCTCCGTGCGTGCCCGCCGTTCGAGCCACCGCCGCAGCAGTGGCCGTACGACCTCACCGGCCGCCACACCCAGCAGCAGGTATATCGACAGGGCCAGCCACAGGAAGCCCGGCCAGGCCAGGACCTGCTGGAGCAAGAACGGCGCGCCCGTGCGCTCGGCGACGAGGGCGCCGACCGTCAGCGCCCATCCGCCGGCGATCGCCACCACGCCCGCGCGGCGCACGAACCCGGGAGCGCGGGTCGTGTCGCGGAACAGACGGCGCCACAGCCACCAGTTGCCCGCCACCAGGACGGACAGCACGAGCAGCGCGACGAGCGCGAAGACGATGACCACGCCGACGTTCCCTTTCCGTTGTGTGACGAGTGAACGCCTGAGGTCCTGGTCGAGTTCCTATGACGTCCGGCGCAGTGCGCGCACTCCGCGCAACCCGATGACGCCGACGACCGTCCCCAATACGAAGGAGACGACGGCGAGCAACAGATGCACCCAGAAGTAGGCCGTCGGGTGCCCGTCGTCGAACGCGAGCCCGCTGCTGTCCTTGATCAGGTTTTTGACGAAAGTGACCCAGATGACCCAGCTCCACACCCCGAAGGCGAGCAGGAACCAGGAGACGGGGCGGCTGAGCTTCATGAGTTCAGTATCACCGGCTGCGGTCCGGCCCTCCGAGCGGGGTGGGGAGAGAAGCGCGACTTCCATGGCAACGGCATGTACGTTCTCCGTCGTGCCCGCACCCAAGAAGACCGCCAGGCGAACCCTGCTGGTCACCTCCGTCGTCGTCTCGTCCCTCGCGCTGACCGCGCCCGTCTCCCACGCGGCCCCCAAGCCGTCACCGAGTACGAGCCCGTCGGCCACTCCCCCGGCGAACATGTCGAGCGTGGGCGGCGAGCGACTGGGGCAGCCCGGTACCCAGGCGAATCTCGCGAGCGGCGTCCCCGTCCTGCCCAAGGACGTGACCGCCCGCTCCTGGATCGTCGCCGACGCCGAGTCCGGCGAGGTGCTCGCCGCGCACAACGCGCACTGGCGGCTGGCCCCCGCCAGCACCATGAAGATGCTGTTCGCCGACACGGTGCTGCCGAAGTTCCCGAAGAGCACGGAGCGCAAGGTCGTCCCGTCCGACCTGGCGGACGTCGGGTCCGGTTCCAGCATGGTCGGGATAAAGGAGGGCGAGACGTACTCCGTCCACGACCTCTGGCTCGGGGTGTTCCTGCGCTCCGGCAACGACGCCGTGCATGTGCTGTCGAAGATGAACGGCGGAATCGCCAAGACCGTCAAGGAGATGAACGAGCACGCCGAGGAGCTGCAGGCCCTCGACACGCACGCGGTGTCCCCCGACGGTTACGACGCTCCGCACCAGGTCTCGTCGGCGTACGACCTGACCCTGATCGCCCGCTCCGGGCTGCAGAAGAAGGACTTCCGCGAGTACTGCTCGACGGTCACCGCCAAGTTCCCGGGCGAGACGAAGAAGAGCAAGAAAGGCAAGTCGGTCCGCGAGTCCTTCGAGATCCAGAACACCAACAGGCTGCTGGCCGGCGACAGCGACATCCCCGTCTACCAGGGCATCGCGGGCGTCAAGAACGGCAACACCACGAACGCCGGCGCCACCTTCACCGGTGTGGCGGAGCGGAACGGCAAGGTGCTGCTCGTCACGGTCATGAACCCGGAGAAGAGCGAGCACAACGAGGTCTACAAGGAGACCTCGAAGCTCTTCGACTGGGGCTTCAAGGCGGCCGGCAAGGTGCAGCCGGTGGGTCAGCTGGTGCCGCCGAAGAGCGCGGCGCAGTCCAGCGCCCAGCCGGGTGCGAACGACTCCGGGGAGGCCGGTGGCTCGGGCAAGGGGTCCTCGAAGCCGGCGGTGGGCGCCTCGGCGGCGAACGGCTCGGGCGGCATCGGGATCGCGCTCGGGATCGCCGGCGGGGTGGTGGTGCTGCTCGCGGCGGGCGCGTTCCTGATCAACCGCCGGTGGCCGCTGCCCGACCTGGTGCGCCGCCGGGGTCGTTCCTGACGCCGGATCGCCCGGGCTCCTTCGTCGACTCCGCCGACTCCTCGGATGCGGCGGACTCGACGGACTCGACCGAGTCGGCCGGCTCGGCGGATCGGCCCTGGGAATCGTCGCCGAGTTCAGTCTCCTTGTCCTGCGTCGCCGTCCAGGCCGCGCAGAACACCACCAGCTTCGCGGTGAAGTTGATCCACAGCAGCAGAGCGACCGGCACGCCGAACGCGCCGTACATGCTCTTCGTGGCGACGCCCTGCATATAGCCGCTCAGCAGCAGCTTCAGCAGTTCGAAGCCGATCGCGCCGATCAGTGCGGCCACCATCAGCCGGCGGCGCGGCGGTTCGACGCCGGGCAGCAGGGTCAGGACGTACAGCAGGAGCAGGAAGTCGGCGAGTACGGCGACCAGGAACGCGGCGATCTGCAGCAGCACGCCGCCCCAGCCGCCCTCGTCGATGCCCAGTTGCCGGGTGATCCAGCCGACGAGGGCGGAGGCGACCGTGGAGGCCGCGATCGTCACCAGGACGGCGCCGCCGAAGCCGACCAGGACGCCCATGTCCTTGGCCTTGCGCAGGACGGGGTTCTCCTCCTCGTCGGGCAGTTCCCACACCGCGCGCAGACACTCGCGCATGTTGCCGACCCAGCTGATGCCGGTGAACAGCAGGACGGCGGCGGCGATGAGACCGACGGTGCCGGCGTTCTGGACCAGGCCGTCGATGTTGAGCTGGTCGGAGATGCCGGGCACCTGGTCGGCGAGCTTGTCCTCCAGTTTGTCCTGCTGCTCCTGGCTGAGTGTCGCGGCGGCGACCGCGGCGGCCAGCGTCAGCAGCGGGAAGAGTGCGACGAAGCTGATGAACGTCATCGCGGCGGCCAGCCGGGTCCACTTCACGCGGTCCAGGCGCTCGTACGAGCGCCACGCGTGTGTGGTCATCAGCCGGGCCATCGCGGGCCCGACAACGGGAAGTTTCTTCAGCCAGTCCATGATCCGACTTTGCCCTCCGTCCGGAAGACCAATGTCCGAGTGCCCCAAAACCTCAGGACAGTAGCCAGTGCCATACCGATTCCCGCTCCGGAGACGGTGTCCGCACGCTGGGAGGTGAATCCGAGGCAGTAGTGGCTCACGGTGAGACACAGCAGCTGTACGGCCGCTCCGGCGATGTTCACCGCGACGAACACGGCGTAGGGGCGCACGCCCGTCGGGTGGGTGTGGCGGTAGGTGCCGAGGGCGTTGCCGGCGTAGGCGACGGTGCAGCCGGCGACGAAAGAGAGGGCCTTGGCGGTGAGGGGGCCGAGGGCGGCGGGGCCGCGGAGGAGGGTGAAGAGGGTGAGGTCGACGGCGTAGGCGAGCAGGCCGACGGTGGCGAAGCCGACGAGTTCGCGGCGGGTCGTGCCCGGGCCGGCCCTCTGCCGTGTGGGTGCGTTTTCCCCCTCCCGCGTGGGTGCGCCTTCCCGTTCCGGCGTCCACGCGCGTGTGCCTACCAATCGGCCACCGCCAGCCCGTACATCGCCAGCCACACCACCCCGATGAGGGCGAGCGCGCGGTCGCGCAGGACGACGTCCTCGGGTTCGCCGGCCGTGCCGCGGTCGGCGAAGACGGCGTAGCGCAGGATCGCGAGGATGAAGGCGACCATGGACAGCTGGCGCCAAGGCAGCAGACTTGTGTGCGGGACGCCGCCCTCCTCCATGGCCCACAGGCAGTACCCGAGGACGGCGACACCGGCCGCCAATTGCCAGACGAAGCGGAGGTAGCCGGTGGTGTACTCGGTGAGCAACGCGCGCGTGGCGCCCGCTGTCCCGGCCATCTGCACGGCCTCGGAGTAGCGCTTGGCCGACACCATGAACAGCGCCCCGAACCCAGTCGTGATCAGGAACCAGCGCGACAGGGGGATGCCCAGCGCGAGCCCGCCGACCATCGCCCGCATCAGGAACCCGGTCGTGACGACGGCGAGGTCGACGACCAGGACGTGCTTGAGGCTGACGCAGTACGCCAGTTGCATGCCGATGTACACCGCGAGCAGGGCGGCGACGGCGGGCGCGGTCAGCCAGACCGCGGCGGCCGGCGCGAGGACGGCGAGGGTGCCTCCGACAGCGTAGGCGACGGGCACGGGGACCTGTCCGGCGGCGACCGGGCGGTGGCGCTTGGTGGGGTGTGCGCGGTCGGCCTCGGCGTCCCGGGCGTCGTTGATCAGGTAGACGGCGGCGGCGCAGGCCGTGAACAGGGCGAAGACCAGGGCGAGTTGGGCCAGGGCGTGGGCCGAGAAGAGCCGGCCTGCGGCGGCCGGGGCGGCGATGACCAGGACGTTCTTGACCCACTGTTTGGGGCGTGCGGTCCTCAGGAGGCCCTTCGGGAGGGCACGGAGGGCGCGCAGGCCGCCGCTGCTCGGCGGTGGTGCGGACTGACGGGGGCGTGTGCGCTGCTCGTGGAGCGCCGACTGTCTGGTGCGTGCGGCACTCGTGAGGGGCGCGGCCTCAGGCATGGGCGCCCCCTCTTCTCATCCAGCCCGCTCCGAGGCATGCCGCGAGCACCCCCAGGGCGGCGCCCGCCGCCACGTCCGAGGGGTAGTGCACGCCGACGACCAGGCGTGACGCGCACATCGCGGCGGCGAGCGGCGGGATCGCGTACGCGCCGAGGGCGCCGAAGGAGATGGCGGCCGCCGCGGCGGAGGTCGCGTGGGAGCTGGGGAAGGAGTGCCGGCCGACGGTGCGCACAAGGGGCTCGACATGCGCCGGTCGTGGACGCCGCACCACCCTTTTCACCCCCATGCTGACGACGTGCGCGCCCGCGGTGAGCGCCGTACCGCGCAACCAGGCGCCGCGCCGCCCACCGTCCACGACGGCCCCCGTCAGGCCCGCCGCCAGCCACAGCGCGCCGTGCTCGCCCGCCCGGGAGAGGGCTCGCGCGGCGGAGGCGACGCGGGGGTCACGGCCGCGTTCATGGAACGCCGAAAGGATTCGGCAGTCCGCGCGCCGGAGGCTTCGAAGGTCCGCGCCCGGCCGGCTTCGGTGGTCCGTGTCGACGAGGTGATCCATGTGGACTCACTGTTCACGCCGAGGACCCGAGAATTACGGCAATATTGAACGACATCCCATTAATCACCCATTTCGGGGAGAGGGGGAATGTTTCAGAACTAATCGATCGCAAATGGACGCTACGGTCGCCGACATGCCTGCCGAGACCGTCTCCTCCGTCACGGGATGGGGCCGCACCGCCCCCACCACCGCCCGTCTGATCCGCCCACGGACGTACGAGGAAGCCGCGGCCGCCGTCCGGGACTGCGGGGCCCGCGGAGGCATCCCGAGAGGCCTGGGACGGGCGTACGGGGACGCGGCGCAGAACGCCGGGGGCTCGGTGTTCGACATGACGGGCCTGGACCGCATCCACGCGATCGACGCCGACGGCGGCACCGTGCTGTGCGACGCGGGTGTCTCCCTGCACCGGCTGATGGAGGTCCTGCTGCCACTCGGCTGGTTCGTGCCGGTGACGCCCGGTACCCGCTATGTCACGGTCGGCGGCGCGATCGGCGCCGACATCCACGGCAAGAACCACCATGTCTCGGGCGCCTTCTCCCGCCATGTGCTCTCCCTGGAGCTCCTGACCGCCGACGGCGCGATCCGCACCGTCCGCCGCGGCACGCCGCTGTTCGACGCGACCACCGGCGGCATGGGCCTGACCGGCGTGATCCTCACCGCGACGGTCCAGCTCCAGCCGGTCGAGACCTCGCTGATGACGGTCGACACGGAGCGCGCGCGGGACCTCGACGACCTGATGGCCCGCCTGGTCGCCACCGACGACCACTACCGCTACTCGGTCGCGTGGATCGACCTGCTGGCACGCGGCGCGGCCATGGGGCGCGCCGTCCTCACACGCGGCGACCACGCCCCGCTGGAGGCGCTGCGCGACGGCACGCGCGCGCGTAGAGACCCGCTCGCCTTCCGTCCCACCCGCCTCCCCGCCGCGCCCGCCCTCCTCCCGGAAGGGCTGCTGAGCCGCCGTACCGTGGGCTGGTTCAACGAGCTCTGGTACCGCAGGGCGCCACGCGCGCGTACCGGCGAACTGCAGAGGCTCGCCACCTTCTTCCACCCGCTGGACGGCGTGCCCCACTGGAACCGGATCTACGGCCGCGGCGGCTTCGTGCAGTACCAGTTCGTCGTCGGACGCGGCCAGGAGGACACCCTGCGCCGGATCGTGCGGCGCGTGTGCGAGCACCGCTGTCCGTCCTTCCTGGCCGTCCTCAAGCGCTTCGGGGACGCCGACCCCGGCTGGCTCTCCTTCCCGGTGTCCGGCTGGACGCTCGCCCTGGACATCCCGGCCGGCCTGCCCGGCCTCGCCGCACTCCTCGACGAGCTGGACGAGGAGGTGGCCACGGCCGGCGGGCGCGTCTACCTCGCCAAGGACGCCCGGCTGCGGCCCGAGCTGCTGGCCGCGATGTACCCGCGCGTGGACGACTTCCGCGCGCTGCGCGCCGAGCTGGACCCGCACGGCGTGTTCGTGTCGGACCTGGCCCGCCGCCTCCGCCTCTAGGGCCCACCGGAAGGGCCCTGGCACCCGCCCTCAGATCTCCCGCACTCCCAGACCCCTAGGAGCTGTCGTGAAGGACGCCTTCGGCATCCCCCAGTCCCTGCTCGTCCTCGGCGGTACGTCCGAGATCGCGCTGGCCACCACACGCCGTCTGATCGCGCGCCGTACCCGCACGGTCTGGCTCGCGGGCCGTCCGTCGCCCGCGCTGGAGCAGGCCGCGGCCGACCTGCGGGGCCTCGGCGCGCATGTACGCACCGTGGCCTTCGACGCGCTGGACCCCGAGTCGCACGAGACGGTGCTCGGCAAGGTCTTCGCGGAGGGTGACGTCGACATGGTCCTCCTCGCCTTCGGAGTCCTCGGCGACCAGGCACGCGACGAGCGTGAGCCGCTCAGCGCCGTGCGGGTCGCCCAGACCAACTACACGGGCGCCGTCTCGGCGGCCCTGGTCAGCGCGAGCGCCCTCCAGTCCCAGGGCCACGGCTCGCTCGTGGTCCTGTCCTCCGTCGCCGGCGAGCGGGCCCGCCGCGCCAACTTCATCTACGGCTCCAGCAAGGCCGGCCTCGACACCTTCTGCCAGGGCCTGGGCGACGCCCTGCACGGCACCGGCGTCCACGTCATGGTCGTACGCCCCGGATTCGTCCGCTCGAAGATGACCGCGGGCCTGGAAGAGACTCCCCTCGCGACCACACCGGAGGCGGTGGCGACAGCGATCGAGCTGGGCCTGCGCCGCCGCTCGGAGACGGTGTGGGTGCCGGGGGCGCTACGCCTGGTGATGTCGGCCCTGCGTCACGCACCGCGAGGGCTGTTCCGCCGCTTGCCGATGTGAAGCGCCGCCGAGGGGCGCGGGGCTGTATCGATGTGCGGCTCCGCCGCGCGGGCGTGACCAGCCACAACGCACCCGAAGACGACCGGCGACCGACCGCGGCACTGCCTCCCGGCTCAGCCGGCGGAGCTGGCCCGCTCCACATGCCCCGCCTGCGGCGGCACCACCGAGCTGCCGAAGGCGAAGTCCCTGAGCTTGCGCCACACGCCGTCGGCGCCCTGTTCGTAGAGGGCGAAGCCGGTGCAGGGCCAGCCGGCCTCGTAGTCGGCGAGTTCCTCGAAGGCGCGGTCCATCGACTCCTCGTCGATGCCGTGGGCGACCGTGACATGCGGGTGGTACGGGAACAGCAGTTCGCGCGCCACGGGCCCGGAGGCGTCGCGGACCTGCTTCTGCAGCCAGGTGCAGGCCTCGGCGCCCTCCACGACCTGGACGAAGACGACCGGCGACAGGGGCCGGAAGGTGCCGGTGCCGGACAGCCGCATCGGGAAGGGGCGGCCGGCCGACGCGACCTCGACGAGATGCGCCTCGATCGCGGGCAGCAGCGCGGCGTCGACCTCTGTCGGCGGCAGCAGCGTGACATGCGTGGGGATGCCGTGAGCAGCGGCGTCGCCGAAGCCCGCGCGCCGCTCCTGGAGCAGGCTGCCGTGAGGCTCCGGGACCGCGATCGACACACCGATCGTTACGGTCCCCACGTCGTCTCCTGTCGTCTGTCGGTGAGCTCGCCCGTCGCGAGAAGCTCGTCCTGTTGTGAGCTCATGCCCTCTTGGTGAGCGTGAGTGGCCACTGATGCGGCCATTCGGCTATCGACTGTACGGCCACGGCTGTGCCGCGGGCAGGCGCAACCGTAGTGATGTGCAGCGCTGTGCGGTGGTACGGCTGTGTTCCGGCCGTGTGCCGTGGTGCGGACTCAGTGCTTGGCGGGCAGGAAGCCCACCTTGTCGTACGCCTGGGAGAGCGTCTCCGCGGCGACGGCGCGCGCCTTCTCCGCGCCCTTGGCCAGGATCGAGTCCAGCGTCTCCGGGTCGTCCAGATACTGCTGGGTGCGCTCCCGGAAGGGCGTCACGAACTCGACCATGACCTCGGCGAGGTCCGTCTTGAGCGCACCGTAGCCCTTGCCCTCGTACCTCTGCTCCAGTTCCGCGATTCCCGTGCCCGTGAGGGTCGAGTAGATGGTGAGCAGGTTGCTGACGCCCGGCTTGTTCTCGGCGTCGTAGCGGATGACGGTGTCGGTGTCGGTGACCGCGCTCTTGACCTTCTTGGCGGTGGCCTTGGGCTCGTCGAGCAGGTTGATGAGGCCCTTCGGCGTGGACGCCGACTTGCTCATCTTGATCGCCGGGTCCTGGAGGTCGTAGATCTTCGCCGTCTCCTTGAGGATGTACGGCTTCGGGACGGTGAAGGTCTGGCCGAAACGGCCGTTGAAGCGCTCGGCGAGGTCACGGGTGAGCTCGATGTGCTGGCGCTGGTCCTCGCCGACCGGGACCTCGTTGGCCTGGTACAGCAGGATGTCCGCGACCTGCAGGATCGGGTAGGTGAACAGGCCGACGGAGGCCCGGTCGGCGCCCTGCTTGGCGGACTTGTCCTTGAACTGGGTCATGCGGGAGGCCTCGCCGAAGCCGGTGAGGCAGTTCATGACCCAGGCGAGCTGGGCGTGCTCGGGGACATGGCTCTGGACGAACAGCGTGCAGCGCTCGGGGTCGAGACCGGCCGCGAGGAGCTGGGCGGCGGCGAGCCGGGTGTTGGCGCGCAGCTCGGCCGGGTCCTGCGCGACCGTGATCGCGTGCAGGTCGACGACCATGTAGAACGCGTCGTGGGACTCCTGCAGGGCCACCCACTGGCGGACGGCGCCGAGGTAGTTGCCGAGGTGGAACGAGCCTGCGGTGGGCTGGATTCCGGAGAGCACACGGGGTCGGTCAGAGGCCATGCTCATCATTCTCTCAGGTCTCGGGGGCCGGTTCGGAACTGGTCGGAAACAGATGGGAACCGATCCGTCCCCGGCGGTGTAACAAAGGTGTGAGGACGCGGGAGGGGGGCCGCATCGTCGATGAGGCCGCGGTGATCGCACGCGTACGCGCCGGGGAGCCGGAGGCGTACGCGCAGCTGGTGCGGGCCCATACGGGCATCGCGCTCAGGGCGGCCGCGGCGCTCGGGGCGGGTGCGGACGCGGAGGACGTGGTGCAGCAGGCCTTCGTCAAGGCGTACTGCTCGCTGGGCCGGTTCAAGGACGGCTCGGCGTTCAGGCCATGGCTGCTGTCGATCGTCGCCAATGAGACGAGGAACACAGTGCGTACGGCAGCCCGTCAGCGCACGCTCGCCGGCCGTGAGGCGGCGTTCGCGGAGGCGGAGCCGCTGATACCGGAATCGGCCGACCCCGCGGTCGCCGCGCTGGAGATAGAGCGCCGCGCCGCACTGCAGGCCGCCCTGGAAAAGCTGAGCGAGGAGCATCGCCTGGTCGTCACCTACCGCTATCTCCTGGAGATGGACGAGTCCGAGACGGCCCAGGCTCTGGGCTGGCCCCGGGGGACGGTGAAATCCCGGCTGAACCGCGCGCTGCGGAAGCTGGGGCGCTTGCTGCCGGATTTCCAGCCTCGGGAAGGGGGTGATGAGCATGGGTGACGGACGGACGCCGTACGACGGTGATGGACAGACGCCGTACGACGGTGACGGACGGCAGGCATACGAGCGGGACGGCGCCGGTGATCGCAGGCGGAGCTCGGAGCGGAGCACGGCAGCCGCGCGGCTGCCCGAGGAGCTGAGGGCGCTCGGGCGGTCGCTGGACGCGCGCGGCGCGGCGGACGGCGCGGACGGCGCCGAGACGATGGTCGAGCGGGTGCTCGGGCAGATACTCGCGGAGCAGCTGCCCGTTCCGGTGGCCGAGCCTCCGGGAGCCGCCGAGCGGCTGCGGGCGGTGCGGCGCTGGACGCGGCTGCGGTGGCGGTCGCTGACGGCGGCGCTGTGCGGCCTGCTGACGGTGCTGGTGCTCACGCCCCCGGTGCGGGCGGCGGTCTTCGACTGGTTCGGCTTCGCCGGGGTCGAGGTGCGGTACGACCCGTCGGCGGTGCCCTCGCCCGGCGCCGAGGTACCGGGCTGCGGCCGGTCGACGTCGCTCGCGCAGGCGGAGCGCCGGGCCGGCTTCGATCCCCTGGTACCGGATGAGCTCGGGGCTCCGGACACGGCGGCGGTGGCCGGCGAGCCGCGAGGCCGCTTCCTGGTGAGCCTGTGCTGGCGCGAGGACGGACGCACGATACGGCTGGACGAGCGCAGGGCGAGCCTGGACATCGGTTTCGCCAAGACGGTGCGCGAACAGCCGGAATGGATCTCCCTGGACACGGACGCCGCGGAGGGCGGCTCAGCCGACACGGCCCTGTGGTTCGCCCGGCCACACCTGCTGACCTACTGGCTCGTGGACGGGAGCGGGGAGCGCTACACACGCGAGGAGCGCACAGCGGGGCCCACGCTGCTGTGGATGCACCGGGCCGGGGGCGAGACCGTGACGCTGCGGCTGGAAGGGGTCGCGTCGAAGGAGCGGGCGGTGGAGATCGCGCGGTCCCTCGGGTAGCCGTCCGGGCGGCCTCCGAGCGGCCCGAGCAGCCATCGGAAAAAGGTGGTCCGGGAATGGGAACCCAGGCGGGTCGGGCGGTGTACCAGAAGTGACATGCGGCTCGGGGACGGGCCGCAGGGGGATCACTCGGCTTGGGGGTTGGGATGTTCGGACATGGGGTCCGTGACTCGGGAGACCGGCTGCGGGCACAGGGCGTCGGCCGCTCGGGAGATGGCTCGCCCGAGCGCAGGGGCGGCTGGAGGGCGCGGTGGCGTGAACTCACTGCGCTGACGGGGGCGTTGGGAGCGGCGTTCGCCTTGCTGCTGTGGGGTGCCGCGTCCCCCGCGTCGGCCGGCGGACCGACAAGCGTGCTCCTGGTCTCACCGGAGAGCACGGAGACGGCCGCGCTGTACTACTCGGACAAGGAGTACGACGAGCTGGCGCGACTGCTCGGCTCACCGGGCATGGGCACACGTGACAAGCCGCCGGAGGCCGATCTGACGGCATCCCGTCAGATCAACGTCACCTGGATGGCCCATGACGTGACGCCCTGGCGCCTCGACCAGGTCTACTCGGCCGACAAGGGTCAGGCCGTCTGGATACACACGGCAGCGGACCTGGATAGCTCGACGAACGGCATCTGGCACCGCGCCGATCACCCGGCCCGGCTGCGCGCCCTGCTCACGAAGCTGGACCTGATGGGCAAGGCTCCGGGCGAGGGCGGCTCGGCGGTCTCCCCGCCGTCGCCGTCGCCGTCGCGGGAGCCCGGGACGGACGACGGCGCGAAGAACCCGTCTGCCGCCGCCGACGCTGCGGACGAGGCGACCGAGGCATCCCCGGCCCAGGCGGGGTCGGCGGAGGGGCCGGGCTCGGGATCGGCCTCGGGATGGGGTGACGGCACCGGCTGGTGGTGGTCGTTGCCGGGCGCGGCGCTCGGAGCGGTGCTGGCGCTGGTGCTGCGCCCCTTCCTCACGCGGCTGCCGCTGGACCGTCTGCGGGGCGAGCCGGGGCCGAGTCAGGAGCTGCGGGACGTATGAGGGCCGGCCTGGGTGGAAAGCTGCGGCTGACACTGCTCGTGGCGGCATCGGCGGCGCTGGCTCTCTGGGGCACGGCGGCATCGGCCGCGGCGGTCCCCGCGCGGGTGCGGGACGTTCCCGACGTGGCGATGGTCGTCACGGGCGGCACGGGGCACACCACGGCACTGCACTCCGGGGAGCCGGCCTTCGCCCGCCTGTGGCAGCTGTTGCAGCCGACGTACGTCGGGACGGAGCGGGTGCCGCAGGAGTGGACCGAGGGGCGTCATCCGCCGATGCGGATCACGGTGGTCTGGGGGCTGACCGGGGTCGGTGGCTGGCCGCAGACGGACCGCGCTCCGGGAGGGGACCTGGCCATCCGGCGCCAGGACCAGCTGTTCGTGACCGAGGACGGCACACCGTGGGTGCGGTCGGATACCGCGCCGGACGTGGAGGACGACGACATCCGCTGGCACCGGGCGCCGCGGTCCGTCTTCGAGAGGCTGGACCTGGCTCGGCTGCTCGGTGAGACGGAGGGCGGGCTCGTCGGGAGCGCTGCCGCCGGGGACCGTCCCGGCCCGGTGATGGGTGGTGCCGGGTGGGCGGTGGCGGGGCTCGCCACCGGGTTCGTGACCGGTGTGGGCGGCACGCTGCTGATACGCCGCGCGGCGGCCCGGCCGGAAGCCGGACCGCCGCGGGAGGAGCCACGACAGGAGTTGATCGACCTGGACCTGTGAAGCCCTCGGCGATCGTGCTGGGCGTCAGCCCAGGTCGACCTCCGGGTACAGCGGGAAGCCGGCCACGAGGTCGGTGGCGCGGTGGGAGATCTCGTCCGCGATCTTCGGGTCGAGGACGTGAGCGGCCTTGGAGGGGGCGCCCGACTTGGTCGTGCCCGGCTCGGTGGTGGTGAGGACACGGTCGGTGAGGGCCGCGACCTCGTCCATCTCGGCGGTGCCCAGGCCACGGGTGGTCAGGGCGGGGGTGCCGATGCGGATTCCGGAGGTGTACCAGGCGCCGTTGGGGTCGGCGGGGATGGCGTTGCGGTTGGTGACGATGCCGGAGTCAAGGAGCGCGGCCTCGGCCTGGCGGCCGGTGAGGCCGTAGGAGGAGGCGACGTCGATGAGGTTCAGGTGGTTGTCGGTGCCGCCGGTCACCAGGGTCGCGCCCCGGCGCATCAGGCCCTCGGCCAGCGCGCGGGAGTTGTCGACGATGCGCTGGGCGTAGTCCTGGAAGGACGGCTGACGGGCCTCCGCGAGGGCGACGGCCTTGGCTGCCATGACGTGCGGGAGCGGGCCGCCGAGGACCATCGGGCAGCCGCGGTCGACCTGGTCCTTGAGGGAGTCGTCGCACAGGACCATGCCGCCGCGCGGGCCGCGCAGCGACTTGTGGGTGGTGGTGGTGACGATCTGGGCGTGCGGGACCGGGTCGAAGTCGCCGGTGAGGACCTTGCCGGCGACGAGACCCGCGAAGTGGGCCATGTCGACCATGAGCGTGGCGCCGACCTCGTCGGCGATCTCGCGCATGATCCGGAAGTTCACGAGACGGGGGTAGGCGGAGTAGCCGGCGACGATGATGAGCGGCTTGAACTCGCGGGCGGAGGCGCGCAGGGCGTCGTAGTCGATCAGGCCCGTGGCGGGGTTGGTGCCGTAGGAGCGCTGGTCGAACATCTTGCCGGAGATGTTCGGGCGGAAGCCGTGGGTGAGGTGGCCGCCGGCGTCCAGGGACATGCCGAGCATGCGCTGGTTGCCGAAGGCCTGGCGGAGCTCGGCCCAGTCGGCCTCGGAGAGGTCGTTGACCTGGCGGGCGCCGGCCTTCTCCAGGGCGGGGGCCTCGACACGGGCGGCGAGGACGGCCCAGAAGGCGACGAGGTTGGCGTCGATGCCGGAGTGCGGCTGGACGTAGGCGTGGCGGGCGCCGAAGAGCTCCTTGGCGTGTTCGGCGGCGAGGGACTCGACGGTGTCGACGTTGCGGCAGCCGGCGTAGAAGCGGCGGCCGACGGTGCCCTCGGCGTACTTGTCGCTGAACCAGTTGCCCATCGCCAGGAGGGTGGCCGGGGAGGCGTAGTTCTCGGAGGCGATCAGCTTGAGCATCTCGCGCTGATCGGCGACCTCCTGGCCGATGGCATCGGCCACGCGCGGCTCGACGGCGCGGATCACGTCGAGGGCGGAACGGAAGGCGGTGGACTCGGTGGAGAGGGGCTCGGCGGGCATGGGGACCTCCGGACGTCGTGTGCAGCGATCACGGTACGGCCCAGGCGCACGGCACTCGGTGCTGGACAACTGGGTCCAGTGGGCCGCTCCCCGATGGTCGGTCCCATCCCAGCGCGCCAGTCACGGCCCGTCGATCAGCCTACCGGGCGGGTCGGTCAGGCATGGCCCCGCGTCCACCATGCGAGCAACGATAGGAGGGAGCCGCAAAACACTCGTAAGGCCGGAAATGGAAAGTGGCCACGAGCCTCGTGAGGGGTGGCGCGCGAGTTCTCGTGGTGGCGGAAACGGAGAGCCCCGTGAGTACGTCGAGCACCACCGAATCCCTGATCGCCGCGGTCGACGCGCACAGCGCGCACACCTATCACCCGTTGCCGGTCGTGGTGGCGACCGCGGACGGGGCCTGGATGACGGATGTGGAGGGGCGGCGGTATCTGGATCTGCTCGCCGGGTATTCGGCGCTCAATTTCGGGCACGGCAACCGGCGGATCGTGGCGGCGGCGAAGGCGCAGCTGGAGCGGGTGACGCTGACGTCGCGGGCGCTTCATCACGACCGGTTCGCGGCGTTCTGCGAGCAGCTCGCCGAGCTGTGCGGCATGGAGATGGTGCTGCCGATGAACACCGGGGCGGAGGCGGTGGAGACGGCGGTGAAGACCGCCCGGAAGTGGGGGTACCGGGTCAAGGGCGTGCCGGCGGAGATGGCGAAGATCGTGGTCGCGGGGAACAACTTCCACGGCCGTACGACGACGATCATCAGCTTCTCCACCGACCCGGAGGCGCGGGCGGACTTCGGGCCGTACACGCCGGGCTTCGAGATCGTGCCGTACGGGGATCTGACGGCGATGCGGGAGGCGTTGACGGAGAACACCGTGGCCGTGCTGCTGGAGCCGATCCAGGGCGAGGCGGGGGTGCTCGTCCCTCCGGCCGGCTATCTGCCGACGGTGCGGGAGCTGACGCGGGAGCGGGACGTGCTGTTCATCGCGGACGAGATCCAGTCGGGGCTGGGGCGCACCGGGCGCACGTTCGCGTGCGAACACGAGGACGTGGTGCCGGACATGTATGTCCTGGGCAAGGCGCTCGGCGGCGGGATCGTGCCGGTGTCTGCGGTGGTGTCCAGCGAGGCGGTGCTCGGGGTGTTCCGGCCCGGGGAGCACGGGTCGACCTTCGGTGGGAATCCGCTGGCCTGTGCGGTGGCGCTGGAGGTGATGGCGATGCTGCGGACGGGCGAGTTCCAGGCGCGGGCGGCCGAGCTGGGTGCGCATCTGCACCGGGAGCTGGGCCTGTTGACCGGGACGGGCCGCGTGACGGCGGTACGGGGGCGTGGGCTGTGGGCGGGGGTCGACATCGCCCGGGCGTACGGCACCGGGCGGGAGGTGTCCGAGCGGTTGCTGGATCGGGGTGTGCTGGTGAAGGACACCCTCCCGCACAGCCTCAGGGGCGTGGGCGGCACCCCCATGGCGACGATCCGGATCGCGCCGCCCCTGGTGATCGGGAAGGAGGATCTGGACTGGGGGCTGGCCCAGTTGCGGGCCGTGCTCGGGATGTGAGTCGGCCGGGTGCGGGCGCCGACGGCTTCAGCCGGGCTGGGTGTGGTCGAGGATCGCGGCGGCGAGGGGCTTGTGGATCTCGGGCGGGAGTGCGTGGCCCATGCCGGGGATCTCGACCAGGTGGGCGCCGTGGATGACCTGGGCCAGGTGGTGGGCGTGCGGGAGGGGGTAGACGGGTTCGGCGGGGGCTGAGATGACGAGGGTGGGCAGGAGGGAGACGAGTTCGTCGGGCCAGCCGAGGCCGGAGGCCTGTGCGCCCGTGATCAGGAGGAGGGGAGGTGCGTCGGAGGCGCCCTGGTCTTCCGCCCAGAGTCGGATGCCGGGGGCCGTGTCGAGGTCGATGAGGTGGTCCATGGCGCTCCCTGTGGTGTGCCGGTGGTGGCTTGCCGGTGGCGGTGTACCGCTGATGGCGTGCCGGCGATGGCGTGGCGGTGATGGTGTGGCGGTGATGGTGCGGCACAGTCGAGACGAGACGAATCGTGTCGACAGGTGGGCGAAGTGGCCACAGGGTTTCCCGAGCCGGTCCGGAAGCGGTCCCGAGCCGGGTGGCAGCGGTGCTACAGGATCACGTGGGGCAGGAAGCGGGCGTATTCGTCCGTGATCAGGCCGGACGACTCGCGGATGCCGAGGCCCGCCGACTCGTCCTCGACTACCCAGGCGCCGAGGACGACGTGGTTGCCGTCGAAGGTGGGGAGTGGGGCCAACTGCTGGTAGCAGCAGGGCTCTTCGCGTACGACGGGTTCGGCGCCCTTCTCGTGGATGGTCACGCCCGCGCCCTCGCGGCCCAGCAGGGGCTTGGCGACCCAGCCCGTCGTGTTCGCCAGTTCCCTCGGGCCGTCGAGGTGGGCGGGGAGGAGGTTCGGGTGGTCCGGGTAGAGCTCCCAGAGGATGGCGAGGAGGGCCTTGTTGCTGAGGAGCATCTTCCAGGCGGGCTCGATCCACAGGGTCGTGCCGGTACCGCCGCCGTTGTCGAGGGTGTCCAGGACGTGGTCGGCGAAGCGGTCCGTGGTGAGCCACTCCCAGGGGTAGAGCTTGAAGCAGCTGCGGATGAAACGGAGTCGGGTGTCGACGAAGCGGCCGGAGAGAGGGTCCCAGCCGATCTCCTCCATGGAGATCCAGCCGGTGTCCAGGCCCGCCTGTTCCGCGGTCTCCTTGAGGTAGGCGACCGTCATCATGTCCTCGCCGAGTTCGTCGGCCGAGGAGTACGCGAAGTAGAGCGGGGCGCCGGGCGGGAGCAGGGCGGACTGTTTCTTCCAGGCGGCGATGAGGCGTTCGTGGAGGGAGTTCCACTGGTCGGCGCCGGGGAAGCGCTCCTCCATCCAGAACCACTGGGGGCTCGCGGCCTCGACCAGTGAGGTGGGGGTGTCGGCGTTGTACTCCAGGAGCTTCGCCGGGCCGGTGCCGTCGTAGCGGAGGTCGAAGCGGCCGTAGACGGAGGGGAGTTCGGCGCGGCGGCGCCAGGCCTCGGTGACCGCGTTCACGATGCGCGGGTCGGTGATGCCGAGGTCGGCGAAGCGGTTCTCGGCGACGATGTGCTCGGCCGCCGTCAGGCACATGGCGTGGAGTTCCTCGACGACCTCCTCCAGCGCCTCGACCTCCGGGAGCGAGAAGACGTAGTACGCGCTCTCGTCCCAGTAGGGGCGCAGGGAGTTGTCGGGGTGGCGGGTGAGGGGGTAGATGAGCCCCTGCTCCTCGACGGTCTGCTGCCAGCCGGGGCGGGGGTCTGTCGTGCGGCGTTCCATCTCGTACGTGCCCTGCCCTGCCTGCTCGACCTGATCTGCCTGCTCTACCTGACCTGCCTGACCTGGCTGCTCTGCCTGACCTGGCTGCTCTGCCCGGTCAGCCGCCGCTGCTGCTGCCGGAGCTGGAGCAGCCGAAGCCGCCTCGGTCCACGGCCTCGCTGCGGCTGAAGGTGCCGAAGTCGGCGCGGCCGTCGTCGACGTCGGCCTCGTAGTACCAGGCGGCGTCGGAGCCGCCGGTCTTCTTCTTGCCGCTCTTGCCCTTGCCGCCGGTGCCGTACGAGGAGCTTGAGCTGCTGCCGGAGTTGCAGTTCTTGTCCGCGATGACCTTGTAGCCCTCGTAGGTGTAGCTGTCGCGGTCGACGCAGCGGCGGTCCGGTTCCGAGCCGCAGGAGGTCAGGGCCGCGGCTATGACTCCCATGCCGCCGAGTACGACCGTGCTGGAGCGCAGCCGGCGTCGTGATTCCGCCATGTGTGTGTCCCCCGATGACGTCGTTGACGCCGATGTTCTGGTTGTCGTGTGGCGAACAGCTTAGAGATCGCCGCTCGTGTGACTGTCGGAGGGCTGCCCTTCGTCCGCTCCCCTACAGTCGCTTTGTGCTGCTTGGGATGGTGTGTGCGCTGGGTGCGGCGGTCTGTTTCGGTACGGCCACCGTCCTGCAGGCGATGGCCGCGCGGGCGGCGAGCGCGCAGGGGGGGCGGGGCGGCGAGGCGGGGGTGTTGCTGCGGGCGGTGCGGCAGTGGCGGTATGTGGCCGGCCTTGCGCTGGACGGGCTGGGGTTCGTGTTGCAGGTCGTCGCGCTGCGGGCGCTGCCCATCTACGCCGTGGCGGCGGCGTTGGCGTCCAGTCTCGCGGTGACCGCGGTGGTGGCCGCGCGGTTGCTGCGGGTGCGGTTGCGGCGGGGTGAGTGGGGCGCGGTGGGGGTGGTGTGTGCCGGGCTGGCGATGTTGGGGTTCGCGTCCGGGACGGAGGGGGATCTGGGCGGGTCGGACGCGTTGAAGTTCTCGATGCTCGCGGTGGCGGTCGGGGTGTTGGGGGTCGGGCTGGCGGGTGGGCTGTTGCCCGAGCGGGGGCGGGGGTTGGTGCTCGGGCTGGCGGCCGGGTTCGGGTTCGGGGTGGTGGAGGTGTCGGTGCGGCTGATCGATTCGGTGGGGGTGTCGGACTTGGTGGGGAATCCGGCGACGTATGCGTTGCTGGTGGGGGGTGGGGCGGCGTTTCTGGCGCTCACTTCGGCGTTGCAGCGGGGGTCTGTGACGGTGGCTACCGCGGCGATGGTGATCGGGGAGACGGTCGGGCCGGCGGTGGTGGGGGTGGTGTGGCTGGGGGACCGGACGCGGGAGGGGTTGGGGTGGCTGGCTGTGCTGGGGTTTGTGGTGGCTGTGGTGGGGGCGTTGGCGTTGGCGCGGTTCGGGGAGGCGCCGGTTGTCTCCGACGGCGGGGCGGGGGGTGGGGCGGGGGTGGCTGTGCGGTGAGCTGTCGTGGTGGGTGGGTTCTCGCCCCCGCCGCCCCTACCCGTCCCGTCCTCCAGGGGCTCTGCCCCTTCGACCCCGGGGCCTTCTGGGGGCTGCCGCCCCCGGACCCCCGCTCCGGCCCCCTGAGGGGCCTTGTCCTCAAACGCCGGACGGGCTGAAGAGCGGCCGGAGGTGTGCACCCTCCTTACGGCAGCACCCTGCACAACGCCTCCAACGCCCCCGCCCACGCGTGATCCGGTGGTGTCCCGTATCCCACCACCAGCGCATCCGCCGGCTCCGTCGTGGCCGACTCGTGGCGGAAGAAGGTCAGGCCGTGGAGGGCCAGGCCCTGCCAGGTCGCCGCTTGGACCACGGACTGTTCCGTGCCGGGTGGGAGGCGGAGGAGGACGTGGAGGCCGGCCGCGATGCCGGTGACGTGGAGGTGGGGGGCGTGCAGGGCCAGGGCGCGGACCAGGGCGTCTCTGCGGCGGCGGTAGCGCAGACGGGCGGCGCGGACGTGACGGTCGTAGGCACCGGACGTCAGGAACTCCGCCAAGGTCAGCTGGTCCAGCACCCCGCAGGTGTCCACGTGGCCCTTCGCCACCGTCACCTCCTCCACCAGCGTCGACGGCAGCACCATCCACGCCAGGCGCAGGCCGGGGGCGAGGGACTTGCTGGCCGTGCCCAGGTAGACGACGTGCTCGGGGTCCAGCCCCTGGAGCGCTCCGACGGGCTGGCGGTCGTAGCGGAACTCTCCGTCGTAGTCGTCCTCCAGGACCAGGCCACCGGTGCGGCGCGCCCAGTCCACCACCGTCGCCCGGCGGTCCCGGTGCAGCGGCACGCCCATCGGGAACTGGTGGGCGGGCGTGAGCAGCACCGCGCTCTCGTGCGTCAACTCCGCCACGCTCGTGCCCAGTTCGTCGAAGGGGAGGGGGTGGGTGGACAGGCCCGCCGTCGTCAGCTGCCTCCAGTGCGGCGGCAGGCCGTACGACTCCACCGCCACCCGCTGCGCGCCACGCGCCCGCAGCACCCTGCCGAGCAGTGACAGACCGTGCCCGAAACCCGCGCACACCACGATGCGTTCGGGATCGGCGCGCACACCCCTCGCCCGGGAGAGGTAACCGGCGAGGGCCGCCCGCAGGTCGGCGTGGCCGCGCGGATCGCCGTAGCCGAGGGCCTGGTGCGGGGCCGCGAGGAAAGCACGGCGGGCCGCCTTGAGCCACTCCGCGCGAGGGAAGGCGGAGAGGTCCGGGGTGCCGGGGACCAGGTCGTATGCGGGGCGGGGCCGGGGGCGGGGGCGTGAGCGGTCCCGGCGGGGTGGGGTGGTGGTGCGAGGGGCAGCGGCAGCGGCAGCGCCGACGCTGGGTGAGCCCAGGGCGCCGGTCTGCGGCAGCACCGCACCCTCCCTCACCGGCCCCCTCACCACCCGCTCCGCCACCCTCGTCCCCGACCCCTGCCTTGCCGTCAGCCAGCCCTCCGCGACCAGCTCCGCGTAGGCCTCGGCCACCGTGTTGCGGGCGATGCCCAGGTCGGCCGCGAGGGAGCGGGAGGAGGGGAGGCGGGTGGCCGGGGCGAGGCGTCCGGTGCGGACCGCTTCGCGCAGGGCGTCGGTCAGGCCCCGGCGCAGGCCCGGTCCCGCCGGTTCCAGGTGGAGGTCGATGCCCAAAGTGGCCCAAGGTTTCGCCATGGAAATGGACCATACTCCTGGGCTGCTTCGCTCCTAGGGTCGAGATCATGACTACGACGGACAACGCCGCCACGACCACCACCGTGGCGTACGCCCCCGAGCGCCCCGCCCGCCTCAGCTGGGCCGAGCACGCCCCCGACGTCTACAAGGCGATGATCCGACTCGACGCGGCCGCCCGGAAGGGACTCGAACCGCAGCTGTACGAGCTGGTGAAGATCCGTGCCTCGCAGATCAACCACTGCGCGTTCTGCCTCGACATGCACACCAAGGACGCGCTCGCGGCGGGCGAGAGCGTCGAGCGGATCGTGCAGCTCGGCGCCTGGGAGGAGTCCGCGCACTTCTACACCTCGAAGGAGCTCGCGGCGATCGAGCTCACGGAGGCCGTCACCGTACTGACCGACGGGTTCGTGCCCGACGAGGTGTACGAGAAGGCCGCCAAGCACTTCGACGAGGCCGAGCTGGCCCAGCTCATCGCCGCGATCACCGTGATCAACGCCTGGAACCGGTTCGGGGTGACCTGCCGTATGGCGCCGGGGCACTACCAGCCGGGGCAGCATCAGTGAGCTCACGCACCACCCGTGACGCAGGGTGATGACCAGTCGTCGCACATCCACCAGGGAGGTACACACCATGACCCGAGTCGAAGCCTTACGTGCGCTGCACCGCCGCCGCTCCCCCGACGACCCGCTGGTCCTGCCCGGCCCCTGGGACGCCGCCAGTGCCCGCGTCTTCGCCGAGGCCGGGTTCCCGGCGCTCGCCACGCCCAGTGCGGGGGTCGCCGCCTCCCTCGGGTACGAGGACGGGCAGACCCCGGCCGAGGAGATGTTCGCGGCGGTCGCGCGCATCGTGCGGGCGGTCGACGTGCCGGTGTCGGCGGACATCGAGGGCGGGTACGGGATCGCGCCCGGGGAACTGGTGGAGCGGCTGCTGGCGACGGGTGCCGTCGGGTGCAACCTGGAGGACTCCGAGGGCGGGGCCCTCAAGGACCCGCGTGCGCACGCCGACTGGCTCGCCGAGGTGCGGCACGCCGCCGCCGACCGGCTCTTCCTCAACGCCCGGATCGACACCTTCATCCGGGCCCGCCGGGACACCGACCCCAAGCAGGCCGCGGAACAGGCCATCGAGCGGGCCGCGTTGTACGTCGCCGCCGGTGCCGACTGCGTGTATCCGATCGGCGCCCCCGTCGACGTACTGCCGCTGCTGCGGTCCGGCATCCAGGGTCCGGTCAATGTGCACGGCACGGTGACCGGAGGCCCCTCGCCCGCCGAACTCGGCGAACTCGGGGCCACCCGGATCACATTCGGGCCGGGGCTCCAGCGCAGGGCCGACGAGGCGCTGCGCGAGATCGCCGCCGACCTCGGGAAGTGACCGTCAGGACGGCCACGCAATCCCGAGGCTCGGGACGGCCACGCCATCCCGACGCTCAGGACAGCCACGCCTTCCACGTGGACTCGTGGCTGTCCACCCACTTCTTCGCCGCCTCCTGCGGTGACAGCTTCTGCTCGGCGATCATCAGGGAGACCTCGTTCTGGTCCTCGGTCGTCCACTTGAACTTCTTCAGCAGGGCCGCCGCCTCACCGCCCTTCTCCGAGAAGTCGGCGTTGAGGTACTTCTGCAGCGGGGTGTGCGGATAGGCGCAGGCGACCTTCGCCGGGTCCGCGTCGCAGCCCTCCTTGTACGCCGGCAGCTTCACCTCGGTCATGGGGACCTTCTTGAACAGCCACTGCGGCACGTACCAGTAGGTCAGGAAGGGCTTCTTGGCCTTGGCGAACTGCTTGATCTGGGTGATCTGCGCGGCCTCCGAACCGGCGAACACCACCTGGTAGTCCAGGTCCAGGTTGTTCACCAGCGCCTTGTCGTTGGTGACGTAGGACGGCGAGCCGTCCATCAGCTGGCCCTTGCCGCCGCTCTCCGCGGTGCGCAGCTGGTCGGCGTACTTGTTGAGGTTCTTCCACTCGGTGACGTCCGGGTGGGCCTTCGCGAAGTACGTCGGCACGAACCATCCGATGTGACCGGTGACCCCGAGGTCGCCGCCGGGCACGATCGTCTTCTTGTCCTTGACGTAGCGCTGCTCCTGGTCGGGGTGGCCCCAGTCCTCCATGATCGCGTCGACCCGGCCCTGGCTGAGCGCGTCCCAGGCGGGGATCTCGTCGACCTGGACGGTGTCGACGCGGTAGCCGAGCTCGTGCTCCAGGAGGTACTGGGCGACGGCGACGTTGGCCTGGGCGCCGACCCAGGACTGGATGGAGAGCGTCACGGTCTTGGCGCCCTGCGCATTGGCGAAGGGCGACGACTGCTTGGTCATGTCGGCGGCGCCGCAGCCGGTCAGCAGCGCCAGGGAGGACACGCCGGCCACTACCGCAGTCGTCCGCACACGTCGGTTACGTCGGATACGGATACGCATGTCACGCTCCCTTCTTCGCGCGGCGTTCCGTCGGCTGCGTCACCCGGTCCAGCATCAGACCGAGGCAGACGATCGCGGCACCGGCCACCAGACCGGTCGCCAGTTCGCCCCGGGCGAGGCCGGCGACGACGTCGTAGCCGAGCGCGCCACCGCCGACCAGGCCGCCGATGATGACGACGGCGAGGACCAGGACGACGCCCTGGTTGACGGCGAGCAGCAGCGCCGGGCGGGCGAGTGGGAGCTGGACCTGCCGCAGCTGCTGGGCGGGGGTCGCGCCGAGCGAGCGGGACGACTCCAGGGCGGCCGGGTCGACCTGGCGCAGGCCCTGGGTGGTGATGCGGACGACGGCGGGCAGGGCGTAGACGACGGCCGCGGCGACGGCGGGCGCGCGGCCCACGCCGAACAGCGCGACGACCGGGATCAGGTACACGAACTGCGGCATCGTCTGGAAGACGTCCAGGACGGGGCGCAGCATCCGCTCGACCCGGTCGCTGCGGGCCGCCGCGATGCCGGTGGCGAAGCCCAGGGCCAGGGTGACGGCGACGGCCGCCAGCACCTGGGAGAGCGTGTCGAGCGACGGGCCCCATACGCCGAGTACGCCGATCGCGGCCATGGCGAGCACTGCGGTCAGCGCGGTGCGCCAGGTGCCGATCAGCCAGGCGAGCGTGGCGACGATCAGCAGGACCGACCACCAGGGCAGCCACTGCAGGCCGTCGCGCAGGGGGTTGAGGACCCAGGTGGTGAAGTGGGCGGCCCAGTCGGCGGTGCCGCCGATGACGGGGACGCCGGAGTAGAGGTGGTCGGTCATCCAGTCGACGCCGCTGTTGACGGGCTCGGCGAAGTTCAGGGTCCAGGCGTCGGGCCAGTCGAGGCGGCCCGCGAGGCGTCCGGCGACGGCCACGGCCACGGCGGCGGCCAGGGCGTACAGCGAGCGTGCCCGGCCGTTGGGCCGGGGTTCGTCACCGAGCCGCGCCCCCGCCGCGCCGGTCACCCGGTCCAGTACGACGGCGAGCAGCACGATCGGGATGCCGGCCGCGAGGGCGGCGCCGACGTCGACGGTGGCCAGCGCCTGGTAGACGCGGTCGCCGAGGCCGCCCGCTCCGATCACGGACGCGATGACCACCATGGACAGCGCCATCATGATCGTCTGGTTCAGGCCGAGCAGGAGTTCCTTGCGGGCCAGCGGGATACGGGCGGTCAGCAGCCGCTGCCGTGCGGTGGTGCCCATCGACTCGACCGCCTCCAGCACCTCCTTGTCGGCGCCGCGCAGACCGAGGGCGGTGAGGCGGGCCATCGGCGGGGCGGCGTAGACGACGGTGGCCAGGACGGCGGCGGGGACGCCCATGCCGAAGACCAGCACGACGGGGAGGAGGTAGGCGTAGGCGGGGAGCACCTGCATGGTGTCCAGGACCGGGCGCAGGGCTCTGTCCATACGGTCGGACAGTCCGGCGGCGAGGCCGAGGAGCACGCCCACGACGGCCGAGGCGAGCACGGCCACGACCATGAGTGCGAGGGTCTGCATGGTCGGGATCCACATGCCGAGGAACCCGCAGGTCAGGAAGGCGACACCGGTACCGGCGGCCAGTTTCCAGTCCGCGACGCGCCAGGCGATCAGGGACGCGGCGGCGGTGACGCCGGCCCAGCCGGCGGCGAGCAGCACCAGGTAGACGGCGCGTACGGCGACGATGACCGCGTTGCTGAGGTGGCCGAAGAAGTAGAGGAACAGCGGGTGGCTGTCCCGGTTGTCGACGATCCAGTCGCTGACCTTGGTGAGCGGCTCGGAGACGTCGACGGTGAGCGCGCCCGGCCAGGTGCCGCTCGCCCAGCGGGCGTCGGCCAGCGGGACGAGGATCGCGGCGGCGAGCGCGAGCAGCAGGAGCTTGCGCACGCCGGGGCGCTTGAGGAAGCCGGGCAGAGCGGTGCGCGGGGCGGCGGCGGTGACCGTGGCCATCAGACCACCTCCTTCGCCTGCTCCGTTCCCGCTGCGACGGGCTGCTCCGTCCCCGCGACGACGCCGAGAAGCCGTTCGTGGTCGACCACGCCGAGGCAGCGGCCGTCCTCCATGACGCGGGCCGGGGCACCGGTGCGCGCCACGGCCTCGATCGCCTCGGACACCGTCGCGTCCGGCGCGACCGCCGGCCCGTTGCCGGCCTCGTCGGCCGACGCGGTGCGCATGGCCGTACGGACCGTCAGGACCTGTTCGCGCGGGACGTCGCGGACGAACTCGCGGACGTAGTCGTCGGCCGGGGAGCCCACGATCTCCTCGGGGGTGCCGAGCTGGACCACGGCGCCGTCGCGCATCAGGGCGATGCGGTCGCCGAGCTTGAGGGCCTCGCTGAGGTCGTGCGTGATGAAGACCATGGTGCGGCCCTCCTCGCGGTGCAGTCGGACGACCTCCTCCTGCATGTCCCGCCGGATCAGCGGGTCGAGCGCGCTGAACGGCTCGTCGAAGAGCAGCACCTCGGGGTCCACGGCCAGGGCCCGGGCCAGGCCGACGCGCTGGCGCTGACCGCCGGACAGCTGGCCCGGCCTGCGGTGCTCCATGCCCTCCAGGCCGACCTTTTCGACCACGGCGGCAGCCCGCTCACGGCGTTCGGCCTTGCCGACGCCCTGGATCTCCAGGCCGTACGCCACGTTGTCCAGGACCGTGCGGTGGGGCAGCAGGCCGAAGTGCTGGAAGACCATCGCGGCGCGGTGGCGGCGCAGTTCGCGCAGCCGGGTCTTGTCCATGGCGCGGACGTCCTCGCCGTCGATGGCTATCGTGCCGGCCGTCGGTTCTATGAGGCGGGTCAGACAGCGCACCAGCGTGGACTTGCCGGAGCCGGACAGGCCCATGACGACGAAGACCTCGCCCTTGCGGACGTCGAAGGACACGTCCCTGACGGCTGCCGTGCAGCCGGTGCGCGTGCGCAGTTCGGCGGGGGTGAGCGCGGTCAGCTCCGGGTCGGAGGGGACCAGGTGCGGCTTGGGGCCGAAGACCTTCCACAGGCCCTCGACGGAGAAGACCGGCGTCTCGGCCGGGGGCTTGCGGGTCTCGGGCGTCGTGTTCTGCGGCGCCGTCTGAGGGGTCGTACTCATCACGCCTCACCTCCCATGAGGTCGACGGCCTTCTCCCCGACCATGAGCACCCCGATCATCGGGTTCACGGCGGTCATCGTCGGGAAGACGGAGGCGTCGGCGATTCGGATTCCGTTCAGGCCCCGGATCCGCAACTGCGGGTCCACCACGGCCAGTTCGTCGTCGGCGGCACCCATACGGCAGGTGCCCGCCGGGTGGTACACGGTGTGCGCGACCTTGCGCGCGTACTCGCTGAGCTCCTCATCGCCGGTGACCTCCGGGCCGGGGCACACCTCGCGCTTGAGCCAGCCGGCCAGCGGTTCCGCCTTGGCGATCTCACGGGCGATCCTGATGCCGTCGACGAGGGTGCGGCCGTCGTAGTCGTCTTCGTCGGTGAAGTACCGGAAGTCGAGCGCGGGCTTCACCGCCGGGTCGGCGCTGGTCAGGTACAGCCGGCCGCGGCTCTTCGGCTTCGGGATGTTCGGGGTCATCGAGACGCCGAACTCCGGCCGCTGGTAGCCGAGGCGCTCCGGGTTGTCCGTGAACGGGATCTGGTAGAAGTGGAACATCAGGTCCGGGCCCTGGAGTTCGGGGTCGCGGCGCACGAAAAGGCCCGCGTCGGAGTCCATCGCGGAGTTGTCCGGGATCGGCCCGTCGGTCTCCCAGACGATCACCGACTCGGGGTGGTCGAGCAGGTTCTCGCCGACGCCCGGCAGGTCGTGGACGACCGGGATGCCCAGTGCCTCCAGGTCCTGGCGGCGGCCGATGCCGGAGTGCATCAGCAGCCGGGGCGTGTCGACGGCGCCCGCGCACAGGACGACCTCGTTGCGGGCGCGGATCAGCAGTTCCTCGCCGTCCTTGGTGCGCACATGGACGCCCTCGGCGTCGGTGCCGTTCAGCTCCAGCCGGTACGCCCAGGTCTCCAGCATGATGGTGAGGTTGTCGCGCTCGTCCATCACCGGGTGCAGATACGCCACCGACGCCGAGGAGCGCTTGTTGTTCTCGGGGTGGTAGGCGAGGTCGAAGAAGCCGGCGCCCTCGGTGAAGGGCTGCTTGTTGAAGCCGTCGACGCGCGGGACGTCGAGCGCGGCCTGCGCCGCGTCGACGAAGTCACGGGCGATGGCGTTCCGGTCCTTCTCGTCGACCGGGACGATGTTGTTCTTCAGGCGCGCGTAGTACGCCTCCATCGGCACCGCGCCCCAGCCCTTGGCCCCGGCCTCCTCCCACTCGTCCCAGTCGGACGGCAGCGGCTTGAAGGCGATGAGGGTGTTGTGACTCGAACATCCGCCGAGGACGCGGGCGCGGCTGTGCCGGATGTGGGAGTTGCCGCGGGGCTGCTCGGTGGTCGGGTAGTCGTAGTCCAGCTCACCGCCGAGCAGGCCCATCCAGCGGCGCAGGGTGAGGACGTCGTCCCGGTCCACGTCGCTGGGGCCGCCTTCGATGACGGCGACGGTGACGTCCGGGTTCTCGGTGAGGCGGGAGGCGATGACGGAGCCTGCGGTGCCGCCGCCGATGACGACGTAGTCGTACTCGTGGGTCTTCTCGGGCATGGGGTCGGGCATGGGGTGGTACTCCAAGGGGGTTGATCAGGGCTGACGCGGGGGTCTCATGGGGAGGTCAGCCCGCGAACCAGCGCACCGGCCTGGGCGCGAGGTTCTGGTAGACGTGCTTGGTCTCGCGGTATTCGGCGAGTCCGGCGGGGCCGAGCTCACGGCCCACCCCGCTCTTGCCGAAGCCGCCCCACTCCGCCTGCGGGAGGTACGGGTGGAAGTCGTTGATCCAGATGGTGCCGTGCCGCAGCCGGCCGGCGACGCGCCGGGCCCGGCCCGCGTCGGCGGTCCAGACGGCGCCGGCGAGGCCGTACTCGGTGTCGTTGGCGAGGGCGACGGCCTCGTCCTCGGTGCGGAAGGTCTCCACGGTGAGGACCGGCCCGAAGACCTCCTCGCGTACGACGCGCATCTCGCGGTGGCAGTGGTCGAGCACGGTCGGCTCGTAGAAGTAGCCGGTGGCGGGCCTGGTGTGGCCGGCCTCGGGGCGCTTGCCGCCGGAGCGCAGCACCGCGCCCTCCTGGAGCGCGGACTCGACGTACGCCTCGACCTTGGCGCGCTGCTGCTCGGAGACGAGCGGCCCGCACTCGACGCCGTCCTCGGTGCCGCGGCCCAGCCGGATGCGCGAGGCGCGGCGGGCCAGCTCGGCGACGAAACGGTCCCTGATCGACTCCTCGATGATCAGGCGGGCGCCCGCCGAGCAGACCTGGCCGCTGTGGATGAAGGCGGCGTTGAGGGCCTGGTCGACGGCGGTGTCGAAGGCCTCGTCGGTGGCGCAGGCGTCGGCGAAGACGACGTTGGGGTTCTTGCCGCCGAGTTCGAGGGCGACCTTCTTGACGCCGGGGGCGGCGGCCTGGGCCACCTTGGTGCCGCTGATCAGGCCGCCGGTGAAGGAGACGAGGTCGACGTCGGGGTGCTCGGCGAGCCGGGCGCCGACCGAGTGACCGGGGCCGGTGACGATGTTGGCGACACCGGTGGGCAGCCCCGCCTCGACGAGCAGCTCGATGAGCGCGATGGTCGTCAGCGGGGTGATCTCGCTGGGCTTGACGACGAAGGTGTTCCCGGCGGCGAGCGCGGGCGCGATCTTCCAGCTGGCCTGGAGGAGGGGGTAGTTCCAGGGCGTGATCAGCGCGCACACACCGACCGGCTCGTGTACGACGACGCTGTGGATGTCGGCCGAGCCCGCGTCCACGACCCGGCCCGGGGCCTCGGCGGCGGCCAGCTCGGCGAAGTAGCGGAAGGCGTCGGCGACACAGTCGATGTCGACCCGGCCCTCCTCGACGGTCTTGCCAGCGTCGCGGCTCTCCAGCAGTCCGAGCGTCTCGCGGTCGCGTACGAGCAGGTCGGCGACGCGGCGCAGCACCGCGGCACGCTCGGCGACCGGCGTGCGGGGCCACTCGCCCTGGCCTCCGTCGAAGGCGCGGCGGGCGGCCGCCACGGCCAGGTCGACGTCCTTCTCGTCACCCTCCGCGACCACGGCGAACGGCAGGGCGTCCGCGGGGTCGAGAATGTCGCGCGTGGCACCCGAGGCGGCCTCGCGCCACTCGCCGCCCGCGTGAATCGTCTGCGGCTCCTGCCGCGCCTGCTGTCCGGTCATGATCGGTGTTGCCTTCCGTTCCTGTTCAGCGCCCCTGAGTCACACAGGTGTCACTCATAGGACCGTCTCCGCCTGCCCCCGTGCCCGCATTGCATGCGCAATCCACGGTGGAAAGTGCGGTGCATCACTGAACATTCACCCAAACATGAGCAAAAGGGACGCACCTCAGGGCACAACCATGGACCACGATGGGACCTTTGACTAAAGTCAAAGAAATATGGAACCCATGGAGCCCCCGGAGCCGGTGGCGGCGGCGCATGTGACGGCCTTCCGGCACTTCAACCGCTATTTCACGCGTCGCATCGGCGTACTGGACGACCACTACCTCGGTCAGGACCGCCCGCTGGGCGAGGCCCGCCTGCTGTTCGAGATCGGGGACGGCGCGTCACTGCGCGAGCTGAGGAGCCGGCTCTGTCTGGACGCGGGGTATCTGAGCCGGATGGCGAAGGCCCTGGAGGCCCAGGGCATGGTCCGGCTGAGCGCACATCCGCAGGACAACCGGCTGCGCATGATCGAACCGACGCAGGCCGGACGGGTGGAACTGGAGGAGCAGAACCGGCGGGCCGGCGCGGTCGTCGCGGGGCTGCTCGAAGGCCTGACCGCACCGCAGCGCGCCGAGCTGACCCGGGCCATGGCCACGACCCAGCGGCTCCTGCGCCTCGCGGGCATCACCGTCGACCTCGTCGACGGCGCGGCCCCGGACGCCCTGGCCAGCCTGGACGCGTACGCGGACGACATCGACGAGCGGTTCCCCGAGGGGTTCGACAAGAACGACCTGGTACGGCCGCACGAGGTGTCCGGCGACGCCGGCGCGTTCTTCGTCGCCTACGAGGAGGGCCGTCCCGTGGGCAGCGGCGCGCTACGGCGCCTGGAACCCGGTGTCGGCGAGATCCGCCACGTCTGGGTGCACCGCGAGGCCCGCCGCCTGGGCCTGGCCCGCCGTCTGCTGGACGCCCTCGAACGCGAGGCGGCCGCACGGGACTTCACCGTCGTACGACTCGACACGCACGCCGCGCTCAAGGAGGCGCAGGCGATGTACCGGGCGTGCGGGTACACGGAGATCCCGGCGTACGACGACAACGTCTATGCGAGCCACTGGTTCGAGAAGCGTCTGGACCGCTGAGAGCCCGTGGCCGGGCCGACCGGGGTCACCGGCAATCGGCGCCCGCCGGGCAGAAGGACTCCAGCGCCGCGGTGAGCGGTTCGCGGACCAGTTCCGGGGCCAGGGACCCGGGGCCGGCGGCGCGGATCGCGTAGAGCGTGCCGTCGGTGGCCTCGAAGCGGTGGTCGATGACCTGGCGCGGGCCCTTGTTCTGGTCGTCGTAGCGGTAGGTGAGCTCGGACCAGCCGGCGGCCGAGGCACGCTGCAGGGGCTGGTAGCCGGGCTGGGCGGAGTAGCCGTAGCCGGGGTCGTTCTCGGCGAGGTCGAGGGACTCGGCCGGGGTGTCCTCCGAGAGGGCGAAGATCTGCAGGCCGCGCTCGCCGTCCGGGGAGTCGTAGCGGACGACCGGGGCCTTCTCGCCCTGCTCCTGCCTGCGGATCCAGCCCTCGGGGACATGGAGGGTGTAGCCGACGGGGTCCTGGGCGCGGCGGTAGCCGGCGGGTGAGGACAGCGAGGCGGACGCCGACGGGGAGTCGGCGGCGGAGGCCGACGGGGAGTTGCCCGCGGAGGCCGACGGGGTGGCGACGGCGACGCTCGGCAGCGGGGTCCCTCCGGCTCTTCCCCCGGCCGTGGAGTCGTCGCGGATGAGGAACCAGACACCGGTGCCGACGCCCGCTCCGAGGACGGCCGCGGTGACGACGACGAGCAGGAGGCGGCGGGCGCGGGCAGGTGCGGGCCGGATGTGGGGAGGCGAGGGCTGCGCGGGGATCGGTTCGTAGGAGGGCGTCGAGAAGGTCTGGGTCCGGGCCGACGCCCAGGGCGGTGGGGTGATCGGTTCCCGCGCGGCGGCCCAGGCCGCCTGGCCTCTCTCCTCGCTCGGCTCGTGTTTGCCGTCCCATCCGCTCATGGCAAGTCCCCCGAATCACCTGATGCTTACCGCTTCCGACGCTAGCGCCGAAAACAGTCACGGGCCCCGCCCCGGAAGAAACCGGAACAGGGCCCGCGCAGGTTCGTGACAGAACTCAGATGAGGCCGAGCGAACGGACCGCCTCGCGCTCCTCCGCGAGCTCCTGGACGGAGGCGTCGATACGGGCGCGGGAGAACTCGTTGATCTCCAGGCCCTGGACGATCTCGTACTTGCCGTCCTTGGTGGTGACGGGGAAGGAGGAGATGAGCCCCTCCGGGACACCGTAGGAACCGTCGGACGGGATACCCATGGACACCCAGTCGCCGTCGGCGGTGCCGTTGACCCAGGTGTGGACGTGGTCGATCGCGGCGTTGGCGGCGGAGGCCGCCGAGGAGGCGCCGCGGGCCTCGATGATCGCCGCACCGCGCTTGGCGACGGTCGGGATGAAGTCCTCGGCCAGCCACTTCTCGTCGTTCACGACCTCGGCGGCGTTCTTGCCGGCGATGGAGGCGTGGAAGATGTCCGGGTACTGGGTGGCGGAGTGGTTGCCCCAGATGGTCAGCCGCTTGATGTCGGCGACCGTCGAACCCGTCTTCTTCGCCAGCTGCGTCAGCGCGCGGTTGTGGTCGAGGCGGGTCATCGCGGTGAAGCGCTCGGCCGGTACGTCCGGGGCGGCGGCCTGCGCGATGAGCGCGTTGGTGTTGGCCGGGTTGCCGACGACCAGGACCTTGATGTCGTCCGCGGCGTGGGCGTTGATGGCCTGGCCCTGCGGCTTGAAGATGCCGCCGTTGGCCTCCAGGAGGTCACCGCGCTCCATGCCCTTGGTGCGCGGGCGGGCGCCGACGAGGAGGGCGACGTTGGCACCGTCGAAGGCGACGTTCGGGTCGTCCGAGATGTCGATGCCCTGCAGGAGCGGGAACGCGCAGTCGTCGAGCTCCATGGCGGTGCCCTCGGCGGCCTTGAGCGCCGGGGTGATCTCAAGGAGTCGCAGCTTGACCGGCACGTCCGCGCCGAGCAGCTGGCCGGAGGCGATGCGGAACAGCAGGGCGTAGCCGATCTGGCCGGCCGCGCCGGTGACGGTGACGTTCACGGGAGTGCGGGTCATGGCGTTCTCCGTAGGACAGCTGGCGGTGAGGGCATCCCGGCCCCGGGTGCGGGACTTAGAGATGATCGATCTCTTGGCGTCGAGAGATCCACCGGTCAGGCTATCGCGCATCCGGGATCTCGCACGGCCGGGTCCCGTGTGGCCCGTCCCACAGAATGACGATCAGTGACGAACGCCGGGGCGAAGGGGACAACAGCGGGGGACAAACGGGAGGCAAAAGGGGGCGGCCGCCGGGTCCGGGAGAGGGGGACCTGGCGGCCGCCGGGTGGGGGTACCGATGCCGGACTCCCGTGGGGGTACGGTGCGCGTTCCCACTTTGCCGGCACCCATTCCTGCCCACCCGAACTTCTTTTGCTGCCTTCCTTACTGCGTGCAGCCCTCCTGCCCGACGGCCAGCGTCGCGCAGGCCTTCGCCTCGCCCGCGTCCTTCACGGCCACCATCGGCGTGTACGCGATCGTGTCCCCGACGGCGGTGATCGAGCCGCTCTCCCTGGCCTTGCCGACCGTCACCACGACCTCGTCCCCCTGCGCGGCCTTGGTGATACGCCCCCAGGCCGCGCCACAGGCCTCGCTGTAGCGCACCTCGACCACGGCCGTACCCACGGTCGCGGTCTTGGCGGTCGTCACGAGGTCACCACTGCACCCCATGGCCTCCGCGTCCTTGCCGGTGCAGGAGTCACCGCTGCACTTCACCCCAGGCGGCAGATCGGTGTCGGCCGAAGCGGTCGGCGAGGGCGACTTGGCGGCGTCCTCGTTCTTCTTCCCGCTGCCGCTGTCGGTGAGGTAGAAGACCGCCGCGATCACGACCAGCACACCGACGACCCCCGCGAGGAACATCGTCAGCCGCCGCTTCCCACCGCCGCCGGCGGCGCGAGTGGCGGCTCTGCTTCCCGGACGCGGCCCCTGCGGCGGTTCGCCGTACGGACCGGGCGTCGCGGGCGTCCAGGCCGGCCCCGACTCCGCTCCGGCGGCCCCGGACCCGGCGGACGCCCCGGAAGACGTCGTGCCGGCCCCCCGGGTACCCGTCGGCGCCGGCCCCCGATACCCGGCCAGCTTCCACGAGTTGCCCCCGGAGTCCTCGGCTTCCCGGACGTCGCCCCCGACGGAATCGCGAACTCCCGAGTCCCGAACTCCCGAGTCCCGGACCCCCGCGTCCCGAACCTCCGGCGCCGTGGGCTGCACCGGCACCGCGGGCGGCACGGTCGGGGCGACCCCGGCCGGTCCCGCCACCCCGGGCGTGGGCGCGGCCGTGGCATTGCCGCCCCTGCGCGCGGGCTTGGCCGCCTTGGTGCTCCCCTTGGCGCTGCCCTTGGCGTTCGCGGGCGGTGCGCCGAACTCGCTCAGCGCGGCGCGTGCCTGGGAGATCCGGATGGCCTCCATGGTCATGTCGTGGCGCATCTCCGAACGGCTCCAGGCGCGTTCGGCGAGCTCCCACATGGTCGTCAGGTGGACCGGATTGGTGCCGGTGACCTCGGCGAGCGCCACGATCGCGCCCTTGGGCGCGAGCAGCCGCCCGTTCAGATACCGTTCCCAGGACGTCTTGCTGTATCCCGTCCGGTCGGCCAGCGCCGCGATGCTCAGACCGCTGCGGTCCACGAGCCGCCGCAGCTGACTCGCGAACTCCCTGACCTGCGGATCGAGTTCATCCGGCAAGGCCCTCCAACGAGGCATTGCTTCCCCCCTCTTCCCCCCGGTTCGTGCTGGTGTTTCTCGCGTTCCCCCGCGCGTGTGCCCGCTGCCGAGTCCCCGTTCTGGCTACCCACAGGGATGCGCCCGGCAAGGATCTCAGTTCCCGGGGTGGGGGCGCACGGGAGCATTGGGACTGCGGGCATGCACCGTTGCACGCCCGGCAGGTCCCGTCCAGTGTTCCACCGGCTCCGGTCGCCGTCCGACACAACCCTGGCAGTAAGCCCTTGCCGTCACGCGGGGCGTCCCCGGACCGCCCCAAATCGATCGCTCCGAGCCCGACAACCGACCACGCTAGCCCGGCAGTTGAACGACTTCGTTGCAAATCCGCGAACTTGTCAACACATCACCACACAGAACGCACATAAGCGATCACATGCGCCCCATGCCGACAATCAGGCCAATCCAGACGCGGGAGCCCCACCGGGCTCAGCCCAGCGCCAGTACCCCGATCACTCCGGTCAGCACCAGCGCCACCACCAGCACTACGGCGACCATCAGCAACCGCCGCGACGGCACCTCCGGTTCCTTCGGCGGCTCCTCCCACCAGGGAAGGGTGGGATCGTCCTCGTACTCCTCACCGCCGCCCCCGGCGACGCCCGTCTCCCCGCCCGTCTCCCCGTCCGCGCCCTCCGGCTTGGCCGCCCCGGTCAGCCCCACCGGCTTCGGCCACGCCTGCACGGCCAGTTCCCACCGCACCCCGAAGCGCTCCGCCTCCTCCTTGCCGATCCCGGCCACCCGGCACAGGGCGACGACCGCCTGCCGGGGCGGGGGCTGGGTGGCGTTGAGGTAACGCTGCCAGGAGGACTTGCTGTACGCGGTGCGCGCGCCCAGGGAGGCCAGGCTCAAGCCCGTGCGGTCCTTGAGCTGCCGCAACTGCTCCACGAAATGCCGCACCTCCGGCGGCAGATCGTCGGGCAGCGGCTGCCAGGCACCCATCGCTCACCTCCGAACCAGATCCGATCGGGTGACGATCCGGGACCGCGCATTGGTTCCCGACCCGCATCCCGACGCACCCCCCGACGCACCGCCCGACGGCCCCCCGACGACACCGACGTACCGGAACGGTCACCTCCGTGCCACAGCGCACTGACAGCCGTTGAACAGTGCCTTCAGGGTGCCCGAGGGTTGACGCAGACGGCGGTCCGTCCTTCCTCGGGGGAGAGGACGGGCCGCCGTCATGCACCGGGCCCGAGGCGCAGGCGTCAGCTGTCCACCGTGAAGTGCAACGCGTCCTTCAGGAACGGCACCTTCAGCAGCGGATCCGGCTGCGCCATCAACGCCAGCAGCACGATCACGAGGCCCAGCACGCCGTACGTCACGATGTCGGTGAAGCGGGAGCGTACGGCGAGCATGCCGACGCTCGGCAGGAGCCACCGCAGCACCGCACCGGCCAGCAGGGCGCTGCCGATCAGCAGGATGCCGGCGCGGAACACGTCGAGCGCGGTGACCAGCAGGCCCACCCCGACCAGGCCGAGGACGAGAAGGACCGGCCACTGCCGGGCGGGGGCCGGCAGATCACCGGAGGCCGCGCGGCCGCCACCCTCGGGACGTGCCGTGTCCTTGGTGAACAGGGGGAAGCGACGGGTGGTCCGGCGGGGCCTGCCCTCGGCATCGGGCGCGCTCACGGCATCCCGGACCTCGATCTCATCGATCCCGTCGCCCGCGTCGGCACGGTCGCCCGCGCCGATCCCGTCGCCCGCGTCGACCTCATCGACCCGCTCAGTCCGCTCGATACCGTTGACCCGCTCGGCCCCGTCGGCCCGCTCGATACCGTTGACCCGCTCGGCCCCGTCGGCCTGCTCGACCCCGTTGACCCGCTCAGCGCCGTCGGCCCGCTCGGCCCTCTCAGCCCGCCGAGTCGTCTCCGCCCTGTCGGCGCCGCCCTCAGCCGACACTGCGCTCCGCCGCCTCGACCACGTTGACCAGCAGCTGCGCCCGGGTCATCGGACCCACGCCGCCGGGGTTCGGGGAGATCCAGCCGGCCACCTCGGCGACGCCGGGGTGGACGTCGCCCACGATCTTGCCCTCGGCGTTGCGCGAGACACCGACGTCGAGGACGGCGGCGCCCGGCTTCACGTCCTCGGGGCGGATCAGATGGGCGGAGCCGGCGGCCGCGATGATGATGTCCGCGCCGCGCAGGTGCGCCGCCAGATCGCGGGTGCCGGTGTGGCACTGGGTCACGGTGGCGTTCTCGCTGCGCCGGGTCAGCAGCAGCGGCATCGGGCGGCCGATGGTGACACCGCGGCCGACGACCACGACCTCGGCGCCCTTGATCTCGACGCCGTACCGGCGCAGGAGCGTGAGCACGCCGTTGGGGGTGCAGGGCAGCGGGGCGGGCTCGTTGAGCACCAGGCGCCCGAGGTTCATCGGGTGGAGTCCGTCGGCGTCCTTGTCCGGGTCCATGAGTTCCAGGATCCGGTTCTCGTCGATGCCCTTGGGGAGGGGCAGCTGGACGATGTAGCCGGTGCAGGCGGGGTCCTCGTTCAGTTCCCGCACCACCGCCTCGATCTCGTCCTGCGTCGCCGTGGCCGGCAGTTCGCGCTGGATGGAGGCGATGCCGACCTGCGCGCAGTCGCGGTGCTTGCCGGCGACGTACTTCTGGCTGCCGGGGTCTTCCCCGACGAGGATGGTGCCGAGGCCGGGCGTGACGCCCTTCTCCTTCAGCGCCGCCACGCGGGCGGTCAGATCGGACTTGATCGCGGCTGCGGTGGCCTTGCCATCGAGAATCTGGGCGGTCATGCCTCCCATCCTCCCGGATGACGCCCTCCCGGTTCCAATCCGGGTCTGACGTGGCCTCGGTCACCCCATCTCCGCCCGTATCCGCCCATGATCAGTGATGTTGCACTTGCACAACACATACGGTCTGCGGCTGGACAAGAAAGAGGACCCTAAAGAACGATGAGACGCGCATACCGCGGGCAGCACCGGGGGGACGACCGCATACAGAACGCTTTCCTCCTTACCGTGCCGCGCGTCGTCCCCGCACAGGAACCAACGGAGGAAAGACCGCCATGAGCTTCGGCGACCCGAACAACCCCTACGGCCCGCCCCAGGGCCAGCAGCCGGGCTACGGCTACCCGCAGCAGCCCCAGGCTCCCGGCTACGGCTACCCGCAGGCCCCGCCGGTGGGCGCCTACCAGGGCGCCATGGCTCCGACCTCCATGCCCGGCACGGTGAGCGCGGCTCGCGTTCTGCTGTGGGTCATCGCCGGTCTCCAGCTCCTGGGCGTCGCGCTGTTCGCCTTCTCCGCGGCCAGCGTCACCGCCGCGAAGAACGACTCGACGCTCCAGGACGACGCGGCGTTCCAGCAGCTGGCCGACTACTCGACGGGCATGCTGTGGGCCGTCACGGCGTTCGCGCTCGCCTGGGGCGTGTGGGCGATCGTGCTGGCGGTGAAGTTCAACTCCGGCCGCAACGGCGTCCGTATCACGGCGCTGGTCTTCGGCATCCTCACCGCGATTCTCGGCATCTACCCGTTCATCGTCGTGGGCCTCGTTCACACCGTGCTCGCCATCCTGGTCGCCATCTTCGTCGGCAACTCCAACGGCTCCGCGTGGTTCAACCGCCCGCGCTACTGACCTCACCGGCAGGCAAGAGCAGGACATAGACGGAGGAACACCGCCATGAGTTTCGGCGACCCGAACAACCCGTACGGGCCCCCACCGCAGCAACCGCCCGCTCCCGGCTACGGCTACCCGCAGCAGGCTCCTCCAGGAGTCCCGCCGCAGCAGCCGTACGGCGCCTACCCGACCGCTCCGCCGGTGCAGCAGCCGTACGGCGGCTACCCTCCGGCCGGTCCCGCCGTGATGCCGGGCATCACGAAGGCGGCGCGGATCATGCTGGGGCTGGTCGTCCTCGCCCATGTGATCATCGCGGGCGCGTACATCTGGGTCCTGTCCCGTTGGGACGAGGAGATGGCGAACGCGGGCATCAGCGGCGACACCGAGGCCGGGCGCTTCGCGGACGTGGGCAAGGGCGTCGTCGTCTTCTTCGTCGGGCTCGCCGCGGTGTTCGCGGTCCTCGGTCTGGTGCTGCTGCTCCAGTACGCCAAGGGCGGCAACGGCGTTCGCGTGTGCTCGATCGTCTACGGCTCGTTCGCCATCGTCACGGGCATATTCATGCTCGCCGCCTACGGCCTCGGGCTGCTCATCATGATCGCCGCCATCCTGCTGATCGTGTTCTCCGCGAAGCGCGCCACCGCAGAATGGTTCCGGCGACCGCGTTACTGAGGGGCTGAGTTCACGCCAATAACAGCGAAGGGCCGTGTCTCACCCGTATGAGGGGGACACGGCCCCGCCACGTCGTCCTACTCTGACGTCGGTAGCTGTCAGGCACGGGGAGACGCACCTTGTACAGCATTATCGTGGTACCTCCGCCGACCACGGAGGAAGAGACCAACCGCACGCAGCTCCGCCTCGCACCGGGTGAGCGGCTCAGCTTCGGGCGTTCCGTTTCCGACAACGACCTCGCGATCGCGCACGACGGGGTGTCCCGCAGGGCGGGTGAGATCACCGCCCAGGGCGCCTTCTGGATACTCAGCAACCTGAGCCGGGAGCAGACCTACGTCGTGGAGAACCCGGAGGGCGCGGGCGAGCACATCAAGGTCGGGCCGGGCCGGCTCGACGCGCCGGTGCCCTTCGAGTTCTCGCGGATCGTGCTGCCCGCGGCCGGCGACTTGCTGGCGATCGAGGTGTGGGCGCCGCGGCACGACTACAACATCGCGGGCGGCCTGGACGGCGCCACCACCGCGCCCGCCTTCTCCATGGACCGCACGAAGCGGTACTTCGCGGTCCTGGCCGCCCTGTGCGAACCCCGCCTGCGCGGCGAACCGCACGCCCCGCTGCCCACGGTCGACCAGGTCGTGGACCGGCTCCGCCCCACCTGGGCCGCCGCGTCCCGCACCTCCGTCCAGTGGAACATCGACTACCTCGCCGTGAAGCTGCGCCTCAAGCCCGCCCCGGAGACGGCGGACACCGGCCCGCGCCTCAACGGCAAGAAGGAGTCCCTGGTGTCGCTGGCGCTGCGGTTCGATCTCGTACGGGAGGACGACCTCGTCGTACTGAGAGAGACCTCCTCTGCATCGGCCTCTACCGCCTCCCCGGCCTCGTCGTCCGGCCGGGCGGCCCGGTGACCGAGCCTTACGCCGTGCCGGTGCCGAAGGGGTACCGGGTGGGCGTGTGGGAGGTGCGGGAGCCGATCGCCACGGGGGCGTTCGGAAGCGTGTACGAGGCGCGGCGCACGGACGGCTCACGGGACCTGCCCCGCACGGCGGCCCTGAAGTTCCTGCCGACCGGCACCGGAACCCCCCGCCAACTCACCCACCTGCGCGAACTCATCGACCGCGAGGTCGAGTTGCACCGCCGTCTGAAGCAGCCGCGGCTGATCCGGATGTACGACACCCTCGTCGTCGACGACCCGGCCAGCCCCGCCCTGGACGGCGCCACCATCCTCGTACTGGAGCGGGCCGAGGGCTCGCTGTCCGCCCTGGTCGCGGCCGAGCCCCGCCCCGCCGCCGGGCCCGCCCTGCTCGCGCAGATCTGCGAGGGACTGGCCCAGCTGCACCACTCGGGCTGGGTGCACGGCGACCTCAAGCCCGCCAACGTCCTGCTGATGGCGGACGGTTCGGCGCGGCTCGCCGACTTCAACATGGCGGCGGAGCTGGAGGGCACACACGCGTACACGCCCGCCTTCTCCACCCCCGACTACACGCCGCCCGAGCTGCTCTGGTCGGAGATCGGCGAGCGCGGCCGGCGGATCCGTCCCTCGGCGGACGTCTGGGCGTTCGGTGTCCTGGCCCATCTGCTCCTCACCGACTCCTTCCCGCTCCCCGGCGCCACCCCTTCGGCCCGCCGCGACGCCGCCGCCGCCTACGCCCGCGGCACCGACGAACTGCGTCTGTCCTCCGAACTCCCCGACGCCTGGCGGGAGATCGTCCGCGACTGTCTGACCCGCACGCACGAGGACCGCGTCGACACCCAGGACCTGCTGCGGCGTGTGGAGGCCGTGGCCGGCACGGGTCGCTCACCGCGCCTGCCGCGGGCCCTCCTCCCCCGTCGCCGCTCCCGCCGTACGGCAGTGGCGGCCGCCGCGGCCGCCGTCGTCGCCGTGTCCGCCCTCGGCTACGGCATCAGCACCTGGGCCGGCGACGGCACGGACGGCGGCGGTGGCACGCCGGGCAGCGGGCCCACCAAGGTCACGGCCGCCTCCTACGGCGCCGCCGAACTCCGTACCGACAAGGGCATCCCGGTGACCTACCGGCGCCTCATCGTCGACTCGGCCCACAACTGCGTCCACGAGGAGGTCACGCCCGCGCTGATCGCCGCCCTGCTGAAGGCGGAGAGCAACTTCGACCCGGACCTCTCCGACCCCTCCGAGGGCAAGGAGGGCGAGTACGGCATCGCGCGCTGGACGCCGAGCCTGCTGCGCTGGTGGATCCGCGACGACGGCGTACCCGCGACCGAGACCCCCAGGCCGCCCATCACTCCCGCCGAGTCCATCCCGGCCGTCGGCCGCTACCTCTGCTACATGCAACCGCTCCTCGACAAAAAGGGGCTGTCCGGCGACCGCCAGGTGCTGCTGGCGGCGGCGTACCGGACGTCGACCAAGGTGGTGAACAACGCGGGCGGGGTTCCCCCGAAGTACCGCGACTACGCCGCCCGCGTCGCTCACTACCTCAAGGAGTACACGCCGCCCGGCAAGAAGTGACCCTGAGACGTCTGAGGTACCGCGCGCGAGCGGCCGACGGCATCGTGGTCCTGTCCACCAACGGGGGTGGCAGGACCGGAAGGACACCGACGATGAAGCGCATCCTCGCTTCGCTGGGCGCGGCAGCCGTACTCGCCACGGGGGCGGTCGCCCTGACGCCGACGAGCGCCTTGGCGGCGGACGGCTGCTGGGGGAACGCGGGCCAGAAGCAGGGGCCGGGCGGCAAGACGTACACCGCCCGCTACTGCCACAACTACCAGGCCGGCGTCGTCGGCTTCGGCGACACCGACACCGGCTATCTGTACGCCGGGGACAACTGGTTCGTCTGCCAGGTCAAGTACGGCGAGAACCCGCCGGTGGGCGACGCCCGCAACAACTGGTGGCTCTACACCCAGGGCGACAAGGCCTACTCGGACGGCGGCTGGGGCTGGTTCCCGGCGACGAAGGTGTCGGGCGGCAACAACTACGAGCCGGTTCCGGGCCTGGCGACCTGCTGACCCGGCGTAGAGCGGCGGTCTCCGGCTCCCTCGGGGGAGGGTCGGAGGCCGCGCCGCGCCATGCCACGGGAAAGCCTCGGAGCCGCGGTCAGGCACAGTGCGGACGAACTGAACGGCTGACCGACTGCCGAGTGGCGCGACCCCGGTCCCGTCACCGAGGGGCGCACCACTCGACTGCGGTTGGCTAGCGGAGCCCGTTCGGCTTGGCGGAGGGGGCCTTGTCGGCGAACCGCTTGAACGCGGCCTTGGTGCCCGATCCGGCGATACCGTCGATCGCGCCGCGGTAGCCGTAGCCCTTCTTCAGCATGCGCTGCAGCGCCTTCACCGTGTTCTTGCCGGGCTTCCCGTCGAGCGCGCCACTGTAACCCCAGTACCGTTTGAGGGGCTTCTGGAACGACTTCCAGCTGCTGCCGGCGAGCTTCCCGTCGAGCGAGCCCCTGTAGCCGTGGTACTTCTTCAGCCAGGCCTGGACCTTCTTCGCCTGCGTGGCGTTCAGGCCGAAGTTGTTCACCGCGAGCGTGCTGACGTCCCCGGAAACCGCCGCCGGCTTCGCGACCGGCTCGGACGCCGCAACGCTGGTACCGGCGGTCGCCAGGCTCCCGGCGGCGATGCCGACGACGGTGACGGCGCTGACGAGCGTCCTCGTCAGGAGGCTTGATCGCATGTGCTTCCCCGTTCAACTCAGTGGTCGTGCGTTGACACAGATGAGTTTCGGGGGGCACGCACGGGAGCGGTACCTGAAGAGTTATAGGGAGCCATCGCAGGAGGCCGCACTCTTTGTGCATGACACGCCGTTTCTGCATGCCCTTGCGATGCCGGTGGGGTCTCCTCCTACTCTGACCGCAGTTTCTGTCGGGGGAGGAAACAGCCATGCACAGCATCATCGTCGTGCCCATGCACAGCACGCGCCCGGACGATCATCTTCGCCTGGAGCCGGGTGACTCCCTGCCGTTCGGCCGTGTGGCAGGACCGCACGGCCCGCATCTGACCATCGCCCACGAGGGCGTCTCGCGGACGGCTGGTGAGATCACCGCCGCGGGTGCCTACTGGCGGATCAGCAATCTGAGCAGCGCGCAGACGTACGTGGTCGAGAACCCGGAGGGCGCGGGCGAGCACATCAAGGTCGCGCCGGGCCGGCTCGACGCCCCGGTGCCGTTCGAGTTCGCCCGTGTGGTGCTGCCCGCCGGGAACGAGCTGCTGAGCTTCGACGTGTGGGCTCCGCGCCACGACTTCCTGGACCGCGCCGGTCCACGGGACGGGGTGCCCACCACGTGCGCCTTCCCGCTCGACCGTGGCAAGCGGTACTTCCACGTCCTGGTCGCCCTGTGCGCCGCCCGTCTGCGCGGCGAACCGCACGCCCCGCTGCCGACCGCCGAGGAACTGGCCGAGCAGTTGCGCCCGCTGTGGCCCGCGGCCTCCCGTACGTCGGTGGCGTGGAACATCGACTACCTCGCGGTCAAGCTGCGCCTCAAACCGGCCCCGGACACCGTGCCGGGCGGCGGACCGCGCCTCAACGGCAAGAAGGAGCGCCTGGTCTCCCTGGCCCTGCGCTTCGACCTCGTACGCGAGGACGACCTGGCCCTGCTGGACGCGAACCGGCTGAACGGGGACCGGCTGGACGCGGACCGGAGCGTCGTCCGATGAGCGGCGAGTCGTCGGCGCACGCTGTGGAGGTGCCACGTGGCTACCGCGTCGGCGCCTGGGAGGTGCGCGAGGCCATCGCGTCCGGCGGCTTCGGCAGCGTGTACGCCGCCCGGTGCGCCGAACCCGCCGAGGACCGGCCGGACGAGGTCGCGCTGAAGTTCCTGCCCACCGGCACACGCACCCCGCGCCAGCTGCGCCACCTGCGTGAACTCGCCGAGCGGGAGACCGAGTTGCTGCGTCGGCTCCAGCGTCCGCGCCTCATCCGGATGTACGAGGCGCTGACCGTGGACGACCCCGACCGCCCCGGTCTCGACGGCGCCACGGTCCTCGTACTGGAACGCGCAGAGGGCTCCCTCGACCAGCTGCTCGATCAGCTGTCGGCCCGGCTGCGGGGCCGTCGCGGGGCACAGACCGACCATGCCGTGGCCGTCCCGGGCGGGCCGTCCCTGGTCGCCCAGATCTGCGAGGGGGTGGCCCATCTGCATCACGCGGGCTGGGTGCACGGCGACCTCAAACCGGCCAACGTGCTGCTGATGGCGGACGGTTCGGTCCGGCTCGCCGACTTCAACCTGGCCGCCGAGCTGGACGGCACCCATGCCTACTCCCCCGCGTTCACGACCTCCGACTACACCCCGCCCGAGCTCCTGTGGGCCGAGGTCGGCGAACGCGGCCACCAGACCCGCCTCACCGCCGACATCTGGGCCTTCGGCGTCCTCGCCCACCTGGTGCTGACCGGCAGCCTGCCGTTCCCCGGAACGAACCCGACAGCACGCCGGGAGGCCGTCCAGCGCTACGCCAAGGGCCGGGACGAGCTGCGGCTGTCGTCCGAACTCCCGGACGTCTGGCGGCAGATCGTCACCGACTGCCTCGCCCCCACCCACGCCGAGCGCGCCGCGCACACCGCGCAGTCCCTGCTCCGCCGGGTCGAGTCGGCGGCCGGAGCGGCCCGTTCCCCACGTCTGCCCCGGCTGAAGCCGAGGCGCGGCCCGCATCCTGCCGTGCTCGGCACACTCGCGGCGATCGCGGCGGTGTCACTGGCCGCCGCCGGCCTCCTCGCCCTGCGCGAGCCCGCGCCGCAGGGGTACGCGCGCTGCGACCAGGGCGACGTCTGCTTCTTCACGAAGCCGGACGGACAGGGCGAGATGTGCGCCTGGTACGAGTACGACGACGACTGGATCGGCGGCATCGTCACCTGCGACTGGGCGAAGACCACCCGGCCGAGGTCGGCCTTCAACAACGGTTACACCGGCGACCCCCACCACGACGTCAAGCTGTACCGCGAGGCCAACAGGAAGGAGCCGTTCGGCTGCCTCCAGGAACTCCAGAAGATCAATTTCCCTGACCCGGGTGGTCTGGTGATCCGCTCTCATGTGTGGGTGCCGGCCTGCTGAGACGGGCTCCCTACAACTTTGCAGGTACCGCACTCGCGACGGGCGCCCAATGCTTGGCGTGTCCGCAACCAAGAACGACCACGGGGAGACAAGTGATGAAGACACCTGCCCTGACCGCCCGCCGCAGGACGACCATGGCGCTCACGACCGGCGCCCTCGCCCTCACGCTCGGCGCGCAGCTCGCCGCCACGGCGACGGCCGCACCGAACACCGACCGGGCGGCGGCCGATGTGGTCGCGGCGGCCAAGCCCAAGTTCCAGATGCCGTTCGCCTGCAACACCCACTGGCAGCTCAACACGTACGACAGCGGACACAACCCGGCGCTGGACATCGTGAAGAAGGGCAACCCCGGATCCTCGGGCCTGGCGGTGTACCCCGGCTACAAGGGCACGGTCGCCAAGACCTTCTGGGACCGGGGTGCCGGGAACGTCATCATCATCAAGCACGGAGGCGGCTGGTACACGGCCTACTACCACCTCAAGGACAGGCACGACAAGTACGTCAAGAAGGGCGACAACGTCAAGGCGAACACCAAGATCGGCCGCATCGGCGCGACGGGCAGCAACAGCGGCGGCTGGGCCCACATGCACTACGAGCAGCGCTACAAGACGAACGGCATCCCGACCGAGGCCAACCGCAAGCCCGTGCACTTCAACGGCAAGCAGTACACGGGCGCGGGGAAGGTGTGGACGGACGTCGTCAGCAAGAACTGCTAGGACGCCTTGAGGGAATCCAGGAAGAGGGCCCAGGACTGGTGGGGGAACACCAGGGCTGGGCCCTTGGGGTTCTTGGAGTCGCGGACGGGGACGACGGCGCCGGGGAGGTTGTCGGCCACTTCGACGCAGTCGGCGCCCTGTGCATCGCTGTAGCTGCTCTTGCGCCATACGACGAGGCTCAGGTCAATCCCCTTGCTGCGCTTCATGTCTGTAGGTCCTCGCTGCTTCATCGATCAGGGCAAGGGACGTCTCCGGTGGGAGTGCGACGGCCCTGAGCAGATCGTAGTCGCGCTGGTATCCCTTCACGAGGGCCGGAAAGTCGATGGCCTGGCCGTCGTAGTTACGGTCCACCCACACCAGCGGAGGCGCATCAGCAAAGGTCATGATCTTGGCCATACCGTGCTGGAGGGGATGCATGGGAGTCGTTTCCGGCACGATCTGGAGAATGCTCTGCGTGGACCGGATCACGTCCGCGATGTGCTCCAACTGCTCGGCCATCACTGCCGGTGAGTGCGGTGCTCTTCGGATGACCGACTCTCGCAGGATCACCCAGTAGGTCGGGCGATCCTCCCTTTCCCACAGCTCTGCACGCGCCATCCGAGCGCTGATTCGTTGCTCGGCCACCTCCGGTGGCGTAAACGGCGCCTCGTACTTAATGAGCCCCCGCATGTACCCCGCAGTTTGAAGCAACCCGGGAACAACATTGGGCTGCCACTCCTCCAGGGTCTCAGCCTGCTTCTCTAGGTCCGGCACGTCCGCGAAGTACAGCGGGTGCCCCGCACGCCGCGCCTTCGCCGCATCTTCACACCGCCGCTGGAAAAACCCGTCGGTCCCCAGCCGCTCGTCCGCATGCCGAGCGAAGTCCAGCGGCATCCCCCGCTCCCCTCGCTCAATCTGGCTCAGGAACGAGATCCCCCGGAAACTCCCCTCCACCAACTGCTCCAGCGTCAACCCCGCTTGCTCCCTCTTCCAGCGCAACTCGGCGCCGTAGAAGCAGGGAACGCTCGTGGACGCATCAGGGTCCTTCTTCGCGGGCACAACCCACCACCACCGTTTCTTACTTGCTCATGCACAGCCGAAACCCCTTTCACGGTACGCAACTTGCCGTCACTCTGTGAGCGATTCACTACGGAACGCAACACGGAGGCCTCCCCCATGCCCGACCCCCACCTCGAAGAACTCCGCGCCGCGCTCACGGCGAACGGCATCACCCTCCCCTCCCTCGGTGTCGACCTGCCCTCCTTCACCGCGCTGCCCACACGCCCTCTCATCGCGCTCGGAAACTGCAATCTCGCCACCGCCGAGGCGCTGGCCGCCGCGCTCCGCAGGGCGGCCGAACGGTGAGTCGACCACCCCTCGTCCTCGAACTGCTCGCGCTCCCCAAGGCCGTACCGGAGGTACGTCGCACCGTTCGCGAGTACCTGGGCGCACCCTGTTCCGAAGTCCAGCTCTGTGTCAGCGAGTTACTGACGAACGTGATCGACCATGTCGGCGAGGCGACACCGGTGACCGTCCGTCTGTTCCGCGCCCCGGACGGCTGTACGCGGCTGGAGGTAACCGACCCGGATGCCCACGCGTGGCTCATCGCACGGCATCCCGGCGAGGACGACGAGACCGGCCGTGGGCTTCTGCTGCTGGACGCGATCACGCGGCGGTGGGGCGTGTGGCTGACCCCGGCGGGCAAGACGGTGTGGTGCGAGCTGCCGACTGAGCGGCCCTGAGGTCGGGGGCGGTAGCCTTCTGCCGACTGGCGTGACGCAAGCGTGCGTTGTGAGAAGGCAGCACTTCGGGGGACCCATGTCAGACGAACGGCCGACGCCGCCGCACCCTCCCGCGTCCGAGGGCGACGCGTTGCAGCAGGCCGGAGCACGTCCGCTGGGGTCCAGGGACCCGGGGCGGATCGGCTCCTACATCCCGATCGGCCTCCTCGGCAGCGGCGGGATGGGCCACGTCTACCTGGCCCGTCCCGCCGACAACGCCCCCGGCCTCGCCGCCGTCAAGGTGATCCGGCCCGAGTACGCCGAGGACGTCCGCTTCCGCAAGCGCTTCGAGCGGGAGGCCGCCGTGCACGGCCGGGTGCACACGCCGCGCACTCCGGATCTGCTCGGCACCGGGTTCGACGACTCGCTGCTGTGGATGGCGACGCAGTACCTGCCGGGACTGAACCTCGCCGACGCCGTCCGCGAGTGCGGCACGCTCGGCGCCGCCGGGGTGTGGCGGCTGGTGGCGGAGCTGGGGCAGGCCCTGTCGGCGCTGTCCGCCGCCGACGTCGTACACCGCGACCTCAAGCCGTCCAACGTGATCCTGTCCCTGCAGGGCGCGCACGTCATCGACTTCGGTATCGCGCAGGCCGCCGACAGCAGCGCCATAACGACGACCGGCGCCCGGGTCGGCACGCCCGCCTTCATGTCGCCCGAGTATCTGCGCGAGGGCAACTGCGACACCGCCTCGGACGTGTTCTCGCTGGCCGGGAGCCTGAGCTACGCCGCCACCGGGCACGCGCCCTTCGGCGACGGGACCGGCGTCGACGTGATGCACCGGGTCGCGTTCGAGGAACCCAAGCCGGAGATCATGGCCGAACTCTCCGCCGTGGACCCGGCGTTGGCCGCCCTCCTGGCCGCCTGCCTCGCCAAGGACCCCGTCGGGCGTCCCACCCCGCGGCAGCTCCTCGACGCCGCGACGGCCGCCGGTCACGGCCGCGCCGCCGCCTGGCACGAGCCGCTGAATGCCCGGCTGGTCGACCGACGGCAGGCCTGCGACGTACTGGAACAGGTCTCCGTCCAGGGGACCGTCCAGTTGCGCGCGCCCGCTCAGCCCGCGCCGCCGTTCAGTACGGCCGCGACCGCATCCGTCGCCGCCCCCGGTCCCACCCCTGCCTATGGGCCGCCGACACCGCCGGAGCCGTACGCCACGCCCGCGCAGGGACCGACGCCGGACGACGACGGCAGGCGGCGCAAGCGCAGGGTCGCCCTCGCCGTCGTCGCGAGCCTCGCCGTGTGCGCCGTCGCCGCGGGGGCCTTCTTCCTCACCCGCCCGGCCGCCGACGAAACGGCCTCCGCCACACCGACGGCGAGCGCCAGCGCCACTCCGGGCGACGCCGAGGCCTCCCCCACCCACAGCTCCTCCGCCTCACCCTCCGGCGACAAGGACAAGGGGAAGGAAACGGCCCCGGGGAAGCAGGAAGGGAAGGAGTCGGAGAGCCCGAACGCATCCGGAGGCGGTGCGGGCGGAACGCAGGCCACTCCCGCCGACAAACCCTCCGCGACCTCCGACGGCGACGCGGGCGGCGGCGACGGTGGCGGCAGCGCCCCGACCCCCACCCCCACCCAGACGGCGACCGAGCCCGCCACCCCGCCGTGGATCTCCCAGTGCACCTACTACTCCGGCAGCGAACTGACCCAACGCGGCGACCGTGGACAGCGCGTCGTGCAGGTGCAGTGCATGCTGACCCAGCGCGGCTACAGCGTGGGCGGTGCGGGCGTGGACGGTGAGTTCGGCGCGGAGACCGACTCGGCGGTCAAGAAGTTCCAGGGCGCCAAGGGGCTGGAGGTCGACGGTCAGGTCGGGCCCAACACCTGGGCGGCGCTGCGCGGTTCGACGTAGCGTCGTACCGCCGGAGCGCCGCCCAGGCTGGTGTTCCGTCAGTGGAAGAAGTGCCGGGTCCCGGTGAAGTACATCGTCACGCCCGCCTTCTGCGCGGCCTCGACCACCAGCTCGTCACGGACCGAACCGCCGGGCTGGACCACGGCCTTGACGCCGGCCGCGGTGAGGATCTCCAGGCCGTCGGGGAAGGGGAAGAACGCGTCCGAGGCGGCGTACGCCCCCTGCGCGCGCTCGGCACCGGCCCGCTCCACCGCCAGCTTCGCGGAGTCGACCCGGTTGACCTGCCCCATGCCGACGCCGACCGAGGCGCCGTCCTTGGCGAGCAGGATCGCGTTGGACTTGACGGCCCGGCATGCCTTCCACGCGAAGGCCAGCTCCGCCAGCTCCTCGGCGGAGAGGGCTTCGCCGGTCGCGAGGGTCCAGTTGGCCGGGTCGTCGCCGTCGGCCTGGAGGCGGTCGGTGACCTGGAGGAGGGCGCCGCCGTCGATGGGCTTGACCTCGACCGGGTTGGCGGGCGCTGCGGGGGCCTTGAGGACGCGGATGTTCTTCTTCTTGGCCAGGGCCTCCAGCGCGCCGTCCTCGTAGTCCGGCGCGACGATGACCTCGGTGAAGATCTCGGCGACCTGCTCCGCCATCTCCTTGCTGACCGGCCGGTTGACGGCGATCACACCGCCGAACGCCGACAGCGGGTCACACGCGTGTGCCTTGCGGTGCGCCTCGGCGACGTCCGCGCCGACCGCGATACCGCAGGGGTTGGCGTGCTTGATGATCGCGACGGCCGGCTCGGCGTGGTCGTACGCGGCACGGCGGGCGGCGTCCGTGTCCGTGTAGTTGTTGTACGACATCTCCTTGCCGTGCAGCTGCTCGGCCTCGGCGAGGCCGCCGGTGCCGGACACGTAGAGGGCCGCGGGCTGGTGCGGGTTCTCGCCGTAGCGGAGGGTGTTCTCGCGCTCCCAGGTGGCGCCGAGGAAGTCGGGGAACTGCGACTCGTCGACGGGGGCGTAGGAGGAGGCGAACCAGCTCGCGACCGCGACGTCGTACGCGGCCGTGTGCTGGAAGGCCTCCGCCGCGAGCCGCTTGCGGGTGCCGAGGTCGAAGCCGCCGCTCTGCACGGCCTCCAGCACATCGGCGTAACGGGCAGGGCTGGTGACGACCGCCACGGACGGGTGGTTCTTGGCGGCGGCGCGCACCATGGACGGGCCGCCGATGTCGATCTGCTCCACGCACTCGTCGGGCGAGGCGCCCGAGGCGACGGTCTCGCGGAACGGGTAGAGGTTGACGACGACGAGGTCGAAGGGCGCCACGCCCAGCTCGTCCAGCTGCTGCCGGTGGCTTTCCAGCCGCAGGTCGGCGAGGATGCCCGCGTGCACGCGCGGGTGCAGCGTCTTGACGCGGCCGTCCAGGCACTCCGGGAAGCCGGTGAGCTCCTCGACCTTGGTGACGGGGACACCGGCGGCGGCGATACGGCCGGCCGTGGAGCCGGTCGACACGAGCTCGACGCCCGCCTCGTGCAGCCCGCGCGCGAGGTCTTCGAGACCCGTCTTGTCGTAGACGCTGACGAGCGCGCGACGGATGACCCGCTTGCTCTCGGCCGTGACAGTGCTGTCGGCGGTCACTGGATAACTACCTTTCGTCCCTCAATGCGATAGCCGTTGCGGGCGAGCCGCCCCACGACCTCGACGAGCAGCCTTCGCTCGACTTCCTTGATGCGCTCGTGCAGAGCGCTCTCGTCGTCCTCGTTGCGGACCTCGACCACGCCCTGAGCGATGATCGGCCCGGTGTCGACGCCGTCGTCGACGAAGTGGACGGTGCAGCCGGTGACCTTGGCGCCGTACGCGAGGGCGTCGCGGACGCCGTGGGCGCCGGGAAAACTGGGGAGCAGGGCGGGGTGGGTGTTGACGAACCGCCCGCCGAAACGCGCGAGGAACTCCTTCCCCACGATCTTCATGAACCCGGCGGAGACGACGAGGTCGGGCTCGTGGGCGGAGACCGCCTCCGCGAGCGCCGCGTCCCACTCCTCCCGGCTGCCGTGGTCCTTGACCTTGCACACGAAGGTCGGCAGCCCGGCACGCTCGGCCCGTGCCAGCCCCTCGATGTCCGCGCGGTCGGCGCCCACGGCCACGATCTGCGCGCCGTACGCCTCGGTGCCGACGGCGGCGATCTCGTCGAGCAGCGCCTGAAGGTTGGTGCCGGATCCGGAGACCAGCACGACCAGGCGCTTGGCACGCTCGGCCACGGGCTTGGCGGCCACGGTGGGGCCCTTTCTCGGGGGTGCGTTCTTCGTGCGGCCGGTCTGTATGTTCATACGAATGCATCGCGCCCCGGGATACGGGGAAGTCTACGAAGCAGCCGACCGTCAGCAACGATACCGGCACACCGGGCGGCCCCCATGGGACGGGGGCGTGGCCGGAAGGTAGCGTCTGCGACGAGCGGGCTCGGGAACGCGGTCGGTGTGCGGTGCGTTCACGAAGTGACAGCTCGACGCGAGACACCAGTTCACAAGGGGAAGACGCTCACTTGATGCCGGACCGCAGCCTGCGACTCCACCTGCTCCCCCCGCAGTCGGTACAGGGAGGGGAGCACAGCGGCATGCTGCTGCGGGAGCGCCCCGCCTCACCGCCGGACGCGCCCTCGGGCGGGCAGAACGGCGACGAGCGGGGCCGTGACGGCCAGAAGCAGCAGGACAACCCCTTCGCACCGCCGCCGGAGGGCACCCCGGACCGCCCCTGGCAGCCTCGGCCGCAAGGCAGCTCGGGGGAGGGCGACGGCGACGAGTCCCCCTGGGGCAACCAGTGGAGCGACCGCCAGCCGGGCCGCTCCCCCGGCGGCTTCGGCGACCGTCCCCGCGGCGGCCAGGACGGCCCCGGCGGCGGCAGCCCCGGCACGGGCATGCGCTGGGACCCGACCGACCCCGCCCAGCGCCGGGCCCGGTTCGCCCTGCTCTCCGGCATGTGGGCCTTCTTCTTCGCCCTGTTCAGCTGGCCGTACGTGGCCCTGCTCCTCGGCGCGCTGGCCCTCTACTGGGGCATCAGCAGCCTGCGCACCAAGCCGCGCACCCCCGACCCGGACTCCCCGGCACCTCAGACCTCCGGCCGCCCCCAGACGACGGCGGCGGTGAGCGGCCTCGTCACCGCGTCCCTCGCGATCGCGGTGGTGGCGGCCGGGTTCACGGCGCAGATGGTGTACAGCGACTACTACACGTGCACGAATGACGCGCTGACCAACGAGGCCAAGCAGTCGTGCAATGAGCTTCTGCCGGAGCAGTTGCGGGGGGTTCTGGGGAACACGGAGTGAGGGGCGGGCCGGGCGGGCCCCTCATCGTTCACGGCGATGCCGTGCCCTTGGGCGGGTCGGGGCGCTCCTGATCCTGAGAGGCCTCCGGGGCATCCGGCACGTCCGGCACGTCCGAGGTCTCGATGGCGTCCGACGGCTCCGAGTCGTCAACGGCGCCAGACGGCCGCGAGTCCTCGACAGTGTTCGACGACTCCGGCGGCTCCGAGTCCTCAACAGTGACCGGCGGCTCCGACGGCTCCGACGGCAGTGAAGGCGGCGGCTCCGGGGGCGGCTCGCTGGACGGGAAGTCGTACGGCTCGAACGTGGTGTCGTGGTCGTACTCCACGTACGGGATCTCATCGTCGTCGGCATCGTCCGCAAGGCCCTGGCCGCCCTCCCCGGACCGACCGTCCTGACCCTGGTCGCCGGCCCCCTGACGCGGAACGGCCTGGTCCGGCGCCACCTCCTGGTCGTAGATGGTGCGCCCCGCCCGCGATGCCGTCCCGGCAGACGCACCGTCGCTCTCCCCCGCCCCGGAGTCCCGCGACAGCCACCCGCCGACCAGCGGCAGCCTCCCCAGCAACCGCCGCGCACCGCCACCCGAGACGCGCTCCCCCAACCCCTCCACACAGGGCCAGCCGATCAGCGCCCCCGGCGCCTCGCGAACCGGCACCGCCGACACCGCCCGTCCCGACCGGCACCGCCACCCCCGCACCGCCACGGCCACGGGAACCGCGGTCACCAGGACCCACCCCAGTGCCGCGCCCCCCACCTGCCACCACACCGGCCCGAACCGCGCGAGCACCCCGACCCCCAACGGCCCACCCGACAGCGCGCCCAGCAGAGCGAAGGCGACCCCGCAGAAGACGGAGGCCTGCACGGCGATCCCCGCGGTACGCGCACCTGACCAGAGCACCACGGGCACCCGCCCGGCCTGCCCTCCGGCCGCCCCAGAGGCTCGCCCAGCCTGGGTCCGAGCACCCTCAGAGGCTCCCCCGCCCTTCGTCCGAACTCCCTCAACCGCCCGGCCGCCCCGGGTCCGAGCCCCACCAGAAGCCGACCCACCCTCACCTACGGCCGTCTCCTCCTCGATCCCCACGTCCCCGTCCCACACCGCAGCCCGAGCCACGAACCACCCCACCACCAGCCCGGCGACAACAGGCAGCGCCCCGATCCCCCACCGAACCGGTCCCTCGACCCCCGCCCCGGGCACCGCCTCCAGCAGCGGGAACGGCGGCAGCAGCGGCGCCGGGGCAGCGGACGCCGGCCCCACCACATGCCCCGCCCCGAGCACGAACCCCGGCCCCAGGGCGTACGACGCCGCCCACACCGCCGCGTTGGGCACGAGCGCCGCGCACAGCAGCAGTACCGCGAACCGCCCCGACCACCCCTCCGTCAGGTGCAGAAACGACCCCCGCGCCGCCGCGCCGTGCCACACCAGGGACGCACCCACCAGTACCGCCCCGCCCCCGACGAGCACCGCCACTCCGGCGCCCCCGGCCCGCGCCGCCACACCGAGACGGGCGCGCGCCGCCACCCCGGGCACCAGCCGCCGTACCCATCGCGGCAACGCGACCAGCACCCGCTCCACCGCCTCGGGCGGCTGCCCGCACGCCGTCCACACGCCCGCCCCCGCGGCGACCGTCACGACCACCGGCACCCACAGCACGGTCCACCACCAGTCGGGCCGCAGCTCACCCCGCGCCGCGAACGCCGCTGCCGCCGCCCCGACCCCGAGGTACCCGAGCACGACGCCCGCCCACACCGTGGGCCCGGGCACGAGCGGCTCCCCCTCGCCGCCGTCGGCCGCCGCGTCCCGGGCCGCCCGGTGCACCAGCAGCATCGGCAGCGCGAACAGCAGCAACGGCGTGACACCAATCGGCGCGGGGACGCCGGAGAGGGTGTCGGCGCGGACCAGTTCGGCGCCGTGCGCCAGCAACCACAGCACGGCGGCGATCCGCAGCGCACCGCCCGGCCCGCTGTCCGGATACGGCGAACTGACCCACAGCACCATCACCAGTACGGCGAACATCCCGAGCCCCAGCCCTGCCGCCACCGCACCGCCCAGGAAGCTCACACCGAGCCCGGGCCTTCGGCCGTGCAGGTGCGTGAGCGGGGACGACGGGGGCCTTCGGCGAGCGGTCAGTTCGGTCACGCTCGCCATGCTCCCAACGACACGCGCTTTCCCGTCGTAACAGGCGAACCTCCGAAGTGTCGCCCAATATATGTTTATGTACCTTTTCGCACGGAAGGGCGCCCGGTGACGCAGAGCTCTGCACCCCAGCTCCCCCCGCCCGAGGACCGCCGACGCCTGCGCGAGGCCGGTTCCTTGACGCAGGCTCAGGTCGCGTCGCGGGTGGGCGTCAGCCGCGAGACGGTACGCGCGTGGGAGACCGGCCGTACGACTCCGCGCGGCATCAGAAGGGACGCGTACGCCCAACTGCTCTACACCCTGGCGAAAGAGACGGCGGCTCAGGAGGGCGCGGCGGAGCGCAAGGTGACGAAGGAACGGGCCCTCACCCCGGCCCAGGCCTTCGACGCTCTCTACGCCTTCTGCGCCCCCGCCCTCGTCCGGCAGACCTACCTGCTCACCGGGCGCCGCGAGCTGGCCCGGGAGTCGGTCGAGCGGGCCTTCCAGCTCGCCTGGCAGCGCTGGCCGGAGGTGGCCCGCGACCGGGACCCGGCGGGCTGGGTGCGGGCGACGGCGTACGACTTCGCCCTCTCCCCCTGGCACCGGTTCCGCCCCCGCTACCGGCACCCCGAACCCCCGCCCGCCGACGCCTCCGACCGCGCCCTGCTCGACGTACTCCTCAAACTCCCGCCGCCCCAGCGCCGCACGCTTCTCCTCTACGACGGTGTGGGCCTCGACCTGCCCGAGACGGCGGCGGAGTCGGAGGCGAGCACTCCGGCGACCGCGAGGCGTCTCCTGCACGCCCGTGCCGCCGTCGCCGACCGGCTGCCGGCCCTGTCCGATCCCACCGAGCTCCACGACCGGCTGGCCGAACTGGCCTCCGCGGAACGCCTCCGTGCCGCCCGGCCCCCGGAGGTGCGCAGCGGCGGCGAACGCCGGGCCCGGTTCTGGACCCGGGCCGCGATCGCGTTCACGGTGGCCCTCATCGGCACGACGGCGCTGACACTGCGCACGGCTCCGACCCAGTACGAGCCGCCGGTGCCGCCCGGGGAGACGGTGCGGGGGGTTCCGCCGAGGCTGGCGCCGGGGCCGTTGTCGGAGAAGGAGCTGGAACTGCGGGAGAAGCTGCGGGCATCGACCGCGAGCGGCCCGGAGAGACTCGTACCGCAGACCGGCTGAACGGCGACGGGGAGCATCCGCCGTAAACGCCGGTGGGCCCGCCCCCCAAGCAGGGAGCAGGCCCACCGAAACTCAGCCGTTTACCTCGATCGGCTCAGCCAACTCGGCCGATTCAGCCGCCGAGGATCTCGCGCGCCAGCTTGGCGGTCTCGGTCGGCGTCTTGCCGACCTTGACGCCCGCGGCCTCCAGGGCCTCCTTCTTCGCCTGGGCGGTGCCCGACGAACCGGAGACGATGGCGCCGGCGTGACCCATGGTCTTGCCCTCGGGCGCGGTGAAGCCCGCGACGTAGCCGACGACCGGCTTGGTCACGTTCTTCGCGATGAAGTCCGCGGCCCGCTCCTCGGCGTCGCCACCGATCTCGCCGATCATGACGATCAGGTCGGTCTCGGGGTCGGCCTCGAACGCGGCGAGCGCGTCGATGTGCGTGGTGCCGATGATCGGGTCGCCACCGATGCCGACGGCGGTCGAGAAGCCGATGTCACGCAGCTCGTACATCATCTGGTACGTCAGCGTGCCGGACTTCGAGACCAGGCCGATACGGCCCGGCTTGGTGATGTCGCCCGGGATGATGCCGACGTTCGACTGGCCCGGAGTGATGATGCCGGGGCAGTTCGGGCCGATGATCCGGGTCTTGTTGCCCTTCTTGCCGGCGTACGCCCAGAAGTTCGCGGAGTCGTGCACCGCGATGCCCTCGGTGATCACGACGGCCAGCGCGATCTCGGCGTCGATGGCCTCGATGACCGCGTCCTTGGTGAACTTCTCCGGCACGAAGATGACGGAGACGTTGGCGCCGGTCTGCTCGATGGCCTCCTTGACGGTCCCGAAGACGGGTACCTCGGTGCCGTCGAAGTCCACGGTCTGACCCGCCTTGCGCGGGTTCACGCCGCCCACGACCTCGGTGCCGTCACCGAGCATGAGCTTGGTGTGCTTCATGCCCGTGGCGCCGGTCATGCCCTGGACGATGACCTTGCTGTCCTTGTTGAGCCAGATAGCCATGGTGTGTTGTGTCCTCGTCCTGAGTGCTTACTTGGCGGCGTGAGCCAGTTCGGCGGCCTTGTCGGCCGCGCCGTCCATGGTGTCGACGCGCTGGACCAGCGGGTGGTTGGCGTCGGTGAGGATCTGCCGGCCGAGCTCGGCGTTGTTGCCGTCGAGGCGGACGACGAGCGGCTTGGTGACGTTCTCGCCGCGGTCCTCAAGGAGCTTCAGGGCCTGGACGATGCCGTTGGCGACCTCGTCACAGGCGGTGATGCCACCGAAGACGTTGACGAAGACGGACTTGACGTCCGGGTCGCCGAGGATGATCTCCAGGCCGTTGGCCATGACCTGGGCGGAGGCGCCACCGCCGATGTCCAGGAAGTTGGCCGGCTTGACGTTGCCGTGGTTCTCACCGGCGTACGCGACGACGTCGAGGGTCGACATGACCAGACCGGCACCGTTACCGATGATGCCGACCTCGCCGTCGAGCTTGACGTAGTTGAGGTTCTTCTCCTTGGCGGCGGCCTCAAGCGGGTTGGCCGCTTCCTTGTCGTGCAGCTCGTCCCAGTCGTGACGGAACTCGGCGTTGTCGTCGAGCGACACCTTGCCGTCGAGGGCGATGACGTCACCGGAGGCGACCTTCGCGAGCGGGTTGACCTCGACGAGGAGGGCGTCCGACTTGATGAAGGTGTCCCACAGGGTGATGAGGACGTTCACGACCTTGTCCGCGACCTCGGCCGGGAACTTGGCGGCCTCGACGATCTCGCGGGCCTTGGCCTCGTCCACGCCGTCGATGGCGTCGATCGCGATCTTGGCGACGGCGTCCGGACGGGTGGCCGCCACCTCCTCGATCTCCATGCCGCCCTCGACGGAGGCGATGGAGAGGAAGGTGCGGTTGGCACGGTCGAGGAGGAAGGAGACGTAGTACTCCTCCAGGATCTCCGGGGCCGTCTCGGCGATCATCACCTTGTGGACCGTGTGGCCCTTGATGTCCATGCCGAGGATGTCCGTCGCGCGGGCGACGGCCTCGTCCGGGGTCGCGGCCAGCTTGACGCCGCCGGCCTTGCCACGGCCACCGACCTTCACCTGAGCCTTGACGACGGACTTGCCACCGAGGCGCTCGGTGGCTGCGCGGGCCGCCTCAGGCGTGTCGATGACTTCACCGGCCAGCACCGGTACATCGTGCTTGGCGAAGAGGTCCCTCGCCTGGTACTCGAACAGGTCCACGCGCTTCCGTCCCTATCAGTGATCTCGCGGTTCGTTGGATGCGTGGGCGTGCCGCGAAGGGCAACGTGACGTCCGCTGTCACAAGGGAGGCGCACACGGTGTCCGAGCGCGCGGCATGTCCGTCTCGCAGGTTATCTCTGCTTGCGTAGGGCCCCTAAATCGAGGGTCACACCTGAGCGGTGATACCTGTCACATGATGCCGCGATCAGCGGTGATCACTGGCACGGCGTGCCGACGGTGAGGTGCCGGTGATGTTCCGGTCATGTACGCCGGTCATGTAAGCCGGTCGTGCCGGTCGTGTATCGGGCCAGGACCTCGCCGGGCTGGGGTTGACCCGGCGAGGTCCCTTGACCAGCCCGAAGGGGCACGAATGGGCCGCCCCTGTGGGCCTCGGCCGGGTGATCCCCACCCCAATGGGGACCACCCGGCCCTTCCGCGGAGTTCCGGTCGGAACCGGCCGACGGCTTTCGACCGTCCGGGGCCGTCCGCCCCGCGGAGTCGGTGTGGGTGGCGCGTCAGATGCGGTACGCGCCGCCGTCGCGGAGGTTCTGGTGCAGGTCCTGCTGGAAGCCCTGCTGGAGGTCCTGCGCGTAACCCGGCGTGACCGACCCGGCGACCTGCTGCGCGCCGCCGACGGCGTTACCGGCCAGCGGGCCCGCCGAGTGCTGGACCGTGCCGGTCAGGTCCCCGGCGAAGGGCGCGGCCTGTCCGGCGACCCCGTGCGCGAAGGGGTCGACCTGACCGACGACACCGCCCGCGAACGGCTGCACGTCACCCGCCACGCCGTACGCCAGGGTCGTGGCGCTGCCGCCGACGCCCTGCACGAGCGGCTGGACCGTGTCCATGACCGTGTCCACGAGGGGCTGGACGGCGCCGGTGACGCCGTACGCGAACGGCTGCGCGTGGGCGGCGACGCCCTCGGCGAACGGGGCGGCCTGCCCGGCGACCCCGTACACGAAGGGGTCGACCTGACCGACGACACCGCCCGCGAACGGCTGCACGTCACCCGCCACGCCGTAGGCCAGCCAGTCCGCGTCCGCCACGGCCTGCCCGGCGACCGGCACGACGCCGTGGACGGCGGTGTCGGCGACGGGCGGCAGGACCGTGCCGGTGCCGTCCGCGGCGACCTGGCCGGCCAGACCGGTGGCGTACGGCGGGACGTCCTCGGTGACGCCCTGCGCGACCGGCTGCACGTCGGCGACGGCGCCGTACGCGATGGGCTGGACGTCGGCGACCGTGCCGTCGGCGAAGTACCGGACGTCGCCGACCGCACCGTGGGCCACCGGCTGCACGCCCTGGACCGCACCGGCCGCGACCGGCTGGACGCCCGCGACGGCCTGGGTGGCCACGGGCTGGACGTCGGCGGCGACGCCGTACGCGAGCGCGGTCGCCGCGTCGACCGTGTGCCCGGCGGTCCGGGCGACCCCGGCCACCGCACCGCGGGCGACCGGGACCACGCCGTCCACCGCCTGGCCGACGACCGGCCGCACGCCCGCGACGGCCTGGGTGGCCACCGGCTGGACGCCGTACACCGCGTCACCGGCGACCGGTGTCACCCCGGCCACGGCGTGCTGGGCGGCGGGGACGACACCCTCGACGGCGTACCCGGCGACCGGCACGACGCCGTGCACGGCCTCGGTGACGACCGGCGGGACGACCGCGTCGGCGGTCTGCTCGACGACCGGGGTGGCCGTGCCGGGGACGGTGCTGACCGTGCCGACGACCCGCTGCTCCACGCCGCCGACCGTGCCGGTGACGTGGCCCGGGACCGCGGAGACGGATGCCTCGGCGGCCCCCTTGACCGCGGTGGCCCTGCCGGTGACGGCGGCCTGCGTGTCCGTCGCCGTGGCGGTGGCCCTGCCCTGGACGCGGGCGACGCCGGCCCGGGCGACGTCCTGCACGCCGGCCCCGGTGCGGCCCGCGCCCGCGACGGCGTACTCCGCCTTCGTCCGTACGACGCCCTCGACGCCCTGCGCCTGCGAACGGGCCGCCGCCTGCGTGCCCTGCAACTTCGTCTGCGCCGCGGCGAGCGCCTGCTCCAGCTCGGGGGCGAAGGCGGCGAGGGGACCGAAGAGATAGTCGACGGGGCCGGGGTGGTGCGGGGTGTCGGGGGTCGTACCGCGGATGCCGGCGACCGCGTCGGCGGCGACCGCGGAGCCGTGGGCCTCGGCCTGCGCGGCGGCACTCAGCGCCGCCTTGTCCGCGCGAGCGGCCTTGGCGCCATGGATGACGTGCGCCGCGGCCTTGGCCTTGGCCGCCTTGGAGGCGGTGGAGGTACCGGAGTTTCCGGCGGCCGGGACGGTGACCTTGGCGTCGACGTAACGGCGGGCCTGGTCGGCGGTGCCGGCGGGAGCCGTCCTGGCCGTGTCGGCTGCCGTGCCGGTGGCGCCGTCGGTGACGCCGGAGACGGTGCCCGTCACATCGGAGACGACGCCGTCGACGGTGTCGGTGACGGCGCCCAGGAGGCCGGGGGCGTCGGAGTTGTCGGCCGTATTCGTGTCGGCGGCCGTGTCAGTGGCCGTGTCCGGTACGGAGAGGGTGGAGGAGGGCAGCTCGTCCGCGCTGGCGGCGGCCGAGCCGAGCGCCCAGGCACCGGTGACACCGGCGGCTATGACGATCGAGCGGCGGATGTTCTTGTTCATGCGTGCGTCGGATCCCTAGATCTTGGGGCTCCGAAGGCCCCCGGAGAACGGAGAGGGAAGAACCCTGCTGACTCCGAGAACTCCGGGACTTCGGACGGTTGGGGACATTCCGGCGCCGTTTCCGGTCGCGGTCCGGGGAGTTGGGGACCATCGACACCGGGTACGGCTCCGGCGGCTTCCGTCCGGGGAATGTCAGAGGGACATCCGTGAACTGGGGGGTCCGGACGGGCGGGCAGACCTGTTTCCGCCCCCGCGCGGCAGGTCTACGGCGGGGAGGGCCGGCCTACTGCCCTACGCGGGGGAAACCGGAATGTCCCCGTGCCTGTCCTGGATCTCATCGGCGTCGACGGCCACGGCGACCCCCGGCACCAGCAGCATCATGTCCCGCCGACTCAGCGAGACCGCGTGCACGTCACCGTGCCGGGACGTGCCGTTGTCCCCCGCCGAGCGATTGCCCGCCACGCCGCCCGGCTGCTCGACCGGCGCCTGGTGGACGGGGGTGTAACCGGGCGCCACAAGGCGGTGCGCGCCACTGGACGCCCAGCCGCTGGACACCACGGCATCGGCAACGAACCGCGGCCCGTAGGTCACGGGTGCGGCGGCACCGGTACGGCTCTCGTCCTCACGTACGCCATCGGAGGCGGGCGCCTGCGACCCCGGCTGCGGCGTCGCGGTGACGGGCGCGGGCAGGACCTGGGCGGGACCGCCGGGAAGGGTGGGCAGACCGGGGGCACCGGGCAGTTCGGGCATGCCGGGGACTTCGAACCCCGGCAGACCCGGCCAGCTCGGCGACTCCGGCGCCGCCGGGAGCAGCGGCAGCGAGGGCAACGAAGGCAACGCCGACAGCGGCGGCGCCTCGGCCAGACCCGCGGTCACGGACTCGACGACGGCCACGACCGGGGCGACGACTCGGCCGCCGACGCCCTGGACGAGGGCGGCCGGGGACTGGGGAGTTGTCGGGGTGGCCGGGGGTGTGGAGGAGTGGGCCGGGGGTGCGGGGTGGGCCGGGGACACCGGGCCGGCCGGGGACGTTGAGGTCGCCGGGTCGGCGGGTGCGGGCGCCTCGTTGTCGTGCACCCCGAGGCTGGGCGAAGTGTGCGGGCCGGGCTTGGCCTGGCTGTGCGGGCCGGGCTCGGCCGGAGCCTGCTGACCGGGCTCGGCCGGAGCCTGCTGACCGGACTTGCCGTCCGCGGCCTGTGCGGCAGTCCCGGCCGGGTCGGTCACCAACCGCTCGACCGCGCCGACAGGGCTGGCGGACACCGAGGCCGTGGACGGCACGGAGGAGGAGGGAGCCGACGCGGGGTGAGCCGACGTGGGGGACGAGGGAGCCGACGCGGCCGACGATGTGCCCGAGCCCACCGACAGCCCGTCCGCCGCATACGCCCGCTCCCCGCACAGGAACCCGAGCGCGAACAGACCGCCCACCAGCAACGCCCCCTGCAGCGCACGCCGTCCGGCCGCAGTGCGCAGAACGCGCAGAGCGGCAACGGGCAAAGCGGCTGGCCAGGTCAAGGCGAGGTGGGTCCTCCCGTGCGGCGGAACGAGGTACACGTGACGAGCGACGAGTCGGCGCGACGCGGTGCGGACAAGCGGCGCGTGGCGCACCGCCCAGGCGGCGTTGATCCTCGCACGCCCCTCCCGAGGTCGCGCAAGCCCCCCGCTACCGATGCGTACTCATGTCCGTTTTGCTGGCCCAAGTCGGTCGTCACCAGGTCGACAAATCACCGGTAATTCCTCGCCATTGCCCCTGTGACACTCGCCTCACAGTCGCCCTCACCCGGCGTCCGGCACCGGAATCGGCCGCTTCTCGATGGCCGCCGCCATCACCTCCGGAAACAGATCCGGCGTGCAGGCGAAGGCCGGTGCCCCCAGGGCGGCGAGCGCGGCCGCGTGCTCCCGGTCGTACGCGGGCGCCCCCTCGTCCGACAGCGCCAGCAGCGTCACGAACTGCACCCCCGACGCCTTCATAGCGGCGACCCGCTTGAGCATCTCGTTCCGTATACCGCCCTCGTACAGGTCGCTGATCAGCACGACCACCGTCTCCGCGGGCCGGGTGATCTGCGACTGGCAGTACGCGAGTGCCCGGTTGATGTCCGTGCCGCCGCCGAGCTGGGTGCCGAACAGCACGTCGACCGGATCGTCCAGCTGATCGGTGAGGTCGACGACGGAGGTGTCGAAGACCACGAGCCGCGTATTGATGGACCGCATCGACGCCAGCACGGCCCCGAACACCGACGCGTACACCACCGACGCCGCCATCGACCCCGACTGGTCGATGCACAGGACGACCTCCTTCTTCACGGACTGCGACGCCCGCCCGTACCCGATGAGCCGCTCCGGCACGACCGTCCGGTACTCCGGGAGGTAGTGCTTGAGGTTGGCCGCGATCGTGCGGTTCCAGTCGATGTCGTGGTGGCGCGGCCGGTTGATACGGGCACTGCGGTCGAGCGCGCCGGTGAGGGTGGCCCGGGTACGGGTGGCGAGCCGCTTCTCCAGGTCCTCGACGACCTTGCGCACGACGGCCCGCGCCGTCTCCTTCGTGGTCTCCGGCATCGCCCGGTTGAGCGAGAGCAGCGTGCCGACGAGATGCACGTCGGCCTCCACCGCCTCCAGCATCTCCGGCTCCAGCAGCAACGTGTTCAGCCCGAGCCGGTCGATGGCGTCCCGCTGCATGACCTGGACGACGCTCGACGGGAAGTACGTCCGGATGTCCCCGAGCCACCGCGCCACGGACGGCGCCGACGCCCCGAGCCCCGCCGAACGGTCCCTCCCCGGCTGCCCCTTGTCTCCCTTGCCGTAGAGAGCGCCCAGCGCCCCGTCCATCGCGGCGTCGCGCCCGGAGAGTGCGCACCCGGTGCCGTCGGCCTCGCCCCCGCCCAGCACCATCCGCCACCGCCGCAGCCGCTCCTGCGCCGGGTCCATCGCCCCGGTCGTCATCGGCACGCTCCCTCACGAGGCCGCTCCCACAACGGAATCACCGGCACGGTCATCGTCACGGTCGTCGTCACGGGCCTCCCCGGCGCCGCCGACCCGCCCGGTCGCCCGACGGTCCCCACCACCCCGGCCGGCACCCTCGGCTCACTCACTGCGTCAGTCGTCATCCCGTAGCCCCCACAAGGTTGTTGTCGCCGCGATTCTTCCCAGCGACTTCCTCCACTGCACCCAGCCCCAGCAGCAGCCGCACCACCGGCACCACAGCATCCGCCCGCTCGACGTCGAGCTCCGCGGCGAAGCCGGGTATGCCGGAACCGCCGGCCCCCGCACTCCCCCGCTGCCCCGGCCCCCGCCGGACCAACTCACCCAAGGTCCGCCGCACCCCGGACTCATACGCCGAGAAAGTGCGCCTCAGCAGCGGCAACACATCGGTGAACGCCTCCGCCGGCACCCCCGTAAGCCACGCGTCGACCAACCCGAGCAGCCGCTCGTCGTGCACGAGCAGCATCCCGCCGCCCGAGCCACCGCCGACGAACCCCTCGATCCAAGCGGCCGCGTCCGCCGGCAGCGTCCCCGGCGACAACGCCAGCCCCATCAGCCGTGCCGCCTCGTCCTGCGCCAACTTCCCGTCGTCCAGCAGCAGCCGCACACCACGCCCCCGGATGACGCCGGGCACGGTGTCCCGCAGCGACAGCACCCGAAGCACCGCATGCCACCGATTCCGCAGGTCACCGTGGCCGGGAGCGGGCGACGGGTTCCCCTCGTCCCGACCGTCCCGACCGTCCCGACGGGGATCGCGACTGGACTCGGACTCCTTCCCCGGTGCCGCCGCTGCCACCTCTGGCGCCTCTGGCGCCTCTGGCGCCTCTGGCGCCTCTGTCACTGCTGCGACCGCGTCCCCCAGCATCCCCACCGCCCCATGCACCGCATCCACATTGCGCCGCATCTCGTCGGCCGCATCCGCGTCCAGGGCGGCACAGGCCGGCGGCAGCCCGACGAAGATGCGCTCGGCGAGTCCCGCGGCGACCTCGGTCAGCGCCCCGGTGTCCGTGCCGCGTACATCGCCGTACCGCAGGGAGCGGACCAACGCGGGCAGGGCCTGGGCGAGATGGCCGACATCGGCGTCAAGAGCGGCCCGGTCGGCGAGGATCCGCATCACCGCGGGCAGCGCGTCCGCCAGTTCGGCGAGCAGACAGCGCTCGGCGAGTGCGGTGACGTCGGCGAGACCCCGCGCACCCACGGCGTCCGCTTCCGCCTTGGCGGTCGCCGCGGCGAACACGGTGGTCCCCCACACCCCGGCCTCGGCGACGCGCACGGACAGCTCGGGCTCCCACCGCAGCCGCCACGTCTCCCGGAACGTCCCCGTGCTGCCCCGCGACGTGACCGGCTCGCCCCACTCCACACCGAGCAGCCGCAGCCGGTGCAGCACCCTGCTGCGCTCGGCGTCGTTCTCCTTGCGCAGGTCGAGCTCCAACTCCCGTTCCGGCGCCTCCGGTCTGATCCGCAGCCGACGCTGGATCCGGTCGAGGTCCCGCTGCAACGGCACCGCCGGCGCCGACGGCGGCACCTCCCCCAGCACGTCCCCCACGACGAGCCGGTCGCGCACCAGCGCCAACGGCACGTCCGAGCCGTCGCACATCACCGCCCGCACCGCGTCCGTCGTCTCCCCCAGCCCCGCCAACGGGCGCCCCCGCATCGCCGCGAGCGTCTCGGCCAGCCGCACCGCCTCGATGACATGCGCCGAGGACACGATCCGGTCCTCGTCCCGCAGCAGCCCGGCCACCTTGGTCATCCACCGCTCGACCGGCCGGTCCGGTGCGCCGAAGAGGTGCCCGTACCACCCCGGTGAGTCGATCCCCGCCCCGTATCCGCCGGCCCGGGCCAGCCGACGATACGTCCACGGCACCCAGGTCATGTCCGCCTTGACCTTGGGCAGCCCCTTCAGCAGAGCCTTGTCGGCGGCCACGGTGCTCTTCTGCCGCAGCGCGGGCACATGCCAGGCCCCGCACACCACGGCGACCTCGTCCCCGAACTCCCGCTGAGCGCCCCGCACCTGGAGCCGCATATACGCCTCACGCACGAGATCCCGCTCATGTCCCCCGCTCCCGTACGCCTCCCGCAGCGCCCCCATGGCCTCCTCAAGCCCGAGAAACGGCGCGAACGCGTCCCCGTCCCCCACACCCCGGTGCTCGACGACGTCCTCCCACCACCGCTCGGGATCGTCGTAACCAGCGGCATCGGCAAGCACAGCGAGCGGATCGACCCGCACATCGGCACCGGAGCCGCCCCCATCACCCTGCTCCGCATCACTCCGTTCCCCGGCACCCGGCTCCCCGACAGGCTCGCCGGCGGGCTCACCGTCGGACTTGTCGACAGGCTCGCCGGCGGGCTCTCCGACGGGCTCACCAGCGGGCTGGCCGGCCGGCTGGTCGGTCGGCTGGTCGGTCGGCTGGTCGGCAGACTCATCGGCCGGGTCGGCGGACTCTCCGGCGGGCTTGTCGACGGCCGCAGGCTCCACGTCCTTCCCCCACGCCAGCGTGTGCGTGGCCGGCAGGTCGATGAAGCGGGCCGGAACCCCGTGCTCCAGGGCCCAGCGGATCGCGACCCACTCCGGGGAGAACTCGGCCAGCGGCCAGAAGGCCGAACGGCCGGGCTCGTCCACGGCATGGGCAAGCAGGGCGACCGGCGGCCGCATGCCCTCGTCGGCGGCGAGCGGGATCAGCGCATCCGCCTCGGGCGGCCCCTCGATCAGCACGACCCGAGGCCGGGCCGCCTCCAACGCCGCCCGCACGGCCCGCGCCGACCCGGGCCCGTGATGCCGTACCCCGAGCAGCAACACCCCCGGAGGCTTCGGCACCGGAGACTTCAGCACCCGAGGATTCGGCACCGGAGCAAGTCCGGCCCCGGCGTTCAGGGACCCCGCCGCCCCGTCGCCGGCCCGGTGAGCGCCCACCTCCAGCTCCCCACTCCCAGTCCTGTCCATGCCCATCACCCCGTCCCCTTCGATCCCAACTCCCCGCCGACAAGGCCGCCGATCCCGACAGCCCCGGCACCCCCGACAGCCCCACCCGCACAGCCCCGCTCGCCCCACGCCCTACGCACCCCGCCACCCCTCACAGCACGCTCCCCCTCTTCTCCCCTCTCTCCTACGCAGCCACCAGCCCCGGGGGGTGCGGCCCCGACACAGCCCCCCGGCCGCCCCGCACGCCACCGGCCGTCAGGGCCCCTCCACCACAGAGCCACCTGACTTCGATCCTCCGCTCGGGCGACCCCACCCAAGGTCTTCGTCGTTCACGCGCTCACCTCCCGGCACGCCCGGTAGAAGTCCGTCCACCCGTCCCGCTCACGCACGACCGCCTCCAGGTACTCCTGCCAGATGACCCGGTCGGCCGCCGGGTCGCGGACGACGGCGCCGAGGATGCCCGCGGCGATGTCGCCGGGCCGCAGCACTCCGTCGCCGAAGTGGGCGGCCAGCGCGAGCCCGTTGGTGACGACGGAGATCGCCTCGGCCGTCGACAGCGTGCCGCTCGGCGACTTCAGCTTCGTGCGGCCGTCGGCCGTCACCCCGTCCCGCAGCTCGCGGAAGACGGTGACGACGCGGCGGATCTCGTCGATGCCGTCGGGCGCGGCCGGCAAGTCGAGGGAGCGGCCGATCTGGTCGACGCGGCGGGAGACGATGTCCACCTCGGCCTCGGCGCTCTCCGGCAGCGGCAGCACGACCGTGTTGAAGCGGCGGCGCAGCGCGCTGGAGAGGTCGTTGACACCGCGGTCGCGGTCGTTGGCCGTGGCGATGAGGTTGAAGCCGCGGACCGCCTGCACCTCCTGCCCCAACTCCGGTATCGGCAGCGTCTTCTCGGACAGGATCGTGATCAGTGTGTCCTGCACGTCCGCCGGGATACGGGTCAGCTCCTCCACCCGCGCCGTCATCCCCTCCGACATGGCCCGCATGACCGGGCTGGGCACCAGCGCGTTCCGGCTCGGGCCGTTGGCCAGCAGCTGCGCGTAGTTCCAGCCGTACCGGATCGCCTCCTCCGGCGTGCCCGCCGTGCCCTGCACCAGCAGCGTCGAGTCACCGCTGACCGCGGCGGCCAGGTGCTCGGACACCCAGGTCTTGGCGGTGCCGGGCACGCCGAGCAGGAGCAGGGCGCGGTCGGTGGCGAGCGTGGTGACGGCGACCTCGACGATGCGGCGCGGACCCACGTACTTCGGTGTGATCACCGTGCCGTCCGGCAACGTGCCGCCGAGCAGATATGTGGCCACGGCCCACGGCGACAGTTTCCAGCGGGCCGGGCGCGGACGGTCGTCCTGCGCGGCCAGCGTGGCGAGTTCATCGGCGAAGGCGTCCTCGGCGTGCGGTCGCAACGCCTCGACCGCCTCCGCCTCCCCCGCTGCGACGGATGTCGGGTCTACGGACACAGGCATGGCAAAGTCCCCCTCCAGCTCGGCCGGTTGTCCAGCCGTTTCGGATCTGGCATCCACGTTGCACCACGCCACTGACAATGCGTTCCGACCTGCGCAAACGCCTTCGGGGCACTGCTCGTGGGACCTCGGCCCCGGCCGATTGTCAGTGGTGGGATCTACCTTCGATGTCATGACTCAGCAGGGGGTGCGCTGGACCGCGGACCAGGTGCTGGCACTGGCGCCTGACGCCGCGTCACGCAATGCGGGAAGCAAACTCGGGGCGGCGGGGCCGTGGTCCGAGGCGGGGAGTTCCGACGAGGGGACGGTGTGGGGGCTGTGCAAGGGCAGCGGCAGCAAGCCGTATCAGACGGTCATCGACATCGCGGACGCCTCCGGGCCCGCGTACAAGTGCAGTTGCCCGAGCCGGAAGTTCCCGTGCAAACACGCGCTCGGGCTGCTGCTGCTCTGGGCGGGCGGGGACGGCGCGGTGCCGCCCGGGCCGCCGCCGGACTGGGCGGAGCAGTGGACAAGGGGGAGAAGGCAGCGCGCGGAGGAGAAGCGGACCGCGGACGCGCCCGGTTCCGCATCCGGGACCGGTGACCCGGATGCGGCGCGGCGCAGGGCGGAGCGCCGGGCCATGCGCGTCACCGCGGGGGCGACGGAGCTGGAGCAGCGCCTGGCGGACCTGCTGCGCGGCGGCCTGGCCGGCGCGGAACAGGCGGGATACGGCCTGTGGGAGGAGACGGCGGCCCGCATGGTCGACGCCCAGGCCCCCGGACTGGCCGCACGGGTGCGGGAGCTGGGGGCGATCCCGGCGTCCGGCCCCGGCTGGCCGGTGCGCCTGCTGGAGGAGTGCGCCCTCCTCCACCTCCTCGACCAGGGCTGGCTGGGCCGCGAGCGCCTGCCCGACGGCCTGACCCACACGGTCCGCTCCCGCATCGGCCTGCCCGCCTCGGCGGACGGCCCGCCGGTGAGGGACCGCTGGCTGGTCCTCGCCCAGTACGACACGGCGGACGTGAAACTGACGACGCGCCGGATATGGCTGTACGGCGCCGACTCGGGCCGTACCGCACTGCTCCTCTCCTACGGCGCCGCCGGCCGCGCTCCGGAGCTGGCGCTGCCGGTGGGGCTGGCCCTGGAGGCGGAGGTGTCGGCGTACCCGGGCGCCGGGCAGCTGCGAGCGGCCCTGGTCGAGCGGTTCGCACCGCCAGCTCCGGCGGCGATACGCCCGCCGGGCATGACGACGACCGAGGCGACCGCCCGTTACGGCGAGGCGCTGCGCGACGACCCCTGGCTGGACTCCGTCCCGGTGACCCTGGACCAGGTCGTACCGGCCCCGGACGGCGACTCGTGGCAGCTGGCGGACGCCGACGCGGACACGGCTCTGCCGCTCACCCCGGCCGCCCGGGCCCGTCCGGGTCTGTGGCGCCTGGTCGCGCTGTCGGGCGGCGCCCCGGTCAAGGTCTTCGGCGAGTGCGGCCACCGCGGCTTCACCCCGTTGACGGCCTGGCCGGAGGGAGCGGGCGAGGCGGTGCAGCTGTGCTGAGCGCCCTGGCCCGCCCATCCGCCCGTCATGCGGAACACCCGACTCGGGTGACCCTTCACCCACCTCACGGCACCGAGCATGAAGGCAGAGAGGAAGGAACCTCGTGAACAGTCCCTCCGCTCCTGTGGATTCACCGACGCCGAGCGCGTGGGAGGAACTCGTCACGGCCGCGCTGCTCGGGACGGACCGGCGCACACCCCCGGGCTGCGAGCCGGGCCGGGAGGCACCGGTGGCCCTGCTGGACGCCGCGGCCGTGGAGACCGTACGGCGCCGTGCCGGGATGAAGCCGACGCGTGCGGCGCGGCGACCGCAGCCGGCCCCCGAGGATCCGCGCCCCGCGCTGCCCCGGGCGGCGGCCCGCAGGCTGGCGATGCTGCTCGCCGACCGTCCCGGCACGGCCGGTGGCCGCAGAGGCACGGCACCCGACCTCATGGAACTGCTGCCCCAATGGCTCGCGTCGGCCAACGACCGTGGTTTCGCACCGCCCCCTCAGTCCCTGCCCGCACTGCTGGACGCGGCACGGGGACGGACGGATCTGCGGCCAGCGGCACTGACGTTCGCGGGCCCACGCGCAGTATGGCTCGCCCGGCTGAACCCGGACTGGCGCTTCGCCCTGCGCGCCACACCCGGCGGCGGCACGGCACTGCCGCATCCGGCGGACTCGACCGAGGTCCAACAGCTGTGGCAGGAGGGACTGTTCGCCGAGCGCGTCGCCCTGCTCGCCGCGATACGGGCGCACGAGCCCGCCGCCGCGCGCGAACTGCTCACCACGACGTGGGCGACGGAGCGGGCCGAGGACCGGCTGATGTTCCTCGACTCGCTGCGGACCGGGCTGGCCCCGGAGGACGAGCCGTTCCTGGAGCGGGCGTTGGCCGACCGGAGCCGCAACGTCCGGGCGACGGCCGCCGAGTTGCTCTCCGCGCTGCCGGGCTCGGCGCTCGCCGCGCGGATGGCCGCACGTGCCGGAGGCTGCGTCGCGCTGGACCACACGCAGCGGACGCCGACGATCGGTGTCGAGGCACCGCACCAGTGCGATGCGGGCATGGAGCGCGACGGAGTCATACCCAAGGCTCCGGCGGGGCGGGGCGAACGGTCCTGGTGGTTCGGCCAGTTGGTGGAGGCGACACCGCTCGGAGCATGGCCGGGGCGGCTCGGCGGACGCACGCCCCGGGAGATCGTGGCGCTCCCCGTGGCGGACGACTGGCAGAGCGACCTGCACGCGGCGTGGTGCCGGGCGGCGGTACGGCAGCGGGACCCCGAGTGGGCGCGGGCGCTTCTCGGAGCACCCTCGGCCCCCGAGGCCGGCGGCCCGGGTGCGGTGTCGCTGGCCGAGCGGGCGAAGCTGCTCGGCACGCTGGGCGCCGCGGAACGGGCCGAGTGGGTCGCCGGGTTCATCGCGACACATGGCCTGTCCGAGGCGTTTCAGCTGCTCGGAGTGTGTGCGGTGCCCTGGGCGGCGCCGCTCGGGCGCGCGGTGGTCGACGCGCTCAACATCGCACGGGACGCGGGGAGTTACCCATGGAGTTTCAGTGGCGTGATGGGCCTGGCCGAGCGCTGCCTCGACCCGGCGGAGGCAAGCCGCCTGGATGGCCTGCTGGCGGTACCGGACGAGCCGGAGGACGCGTCGCCGGGGGCCGTGGGGTACTGGGCGGAGGCGTTCCAGCGACTGGGTACGACACTGCGGTTGCGGGCGGCGATGCTCGACGAGCTGGAGACACCCGGCCCGGTCACCCCGTCATCCCCGTGCGCCCCGCGCGATGCGGCGACCTAGGCCTCCGCCGCCTGCCGGACGTTGGCCCGCACCCAGTCGACGATCGACTGCGTCGTGGCCCCCGGCGTGAAGATCTCCGCGACACCCTTCTCCTTCAGCGGCGGAATGTCCGCCTCGGGAATGATCCCCCCGCCGAAGACCAGGATGTCCTGCGCGTCGTGTTCCTTGAGGAGTTCGATCACGGCGGCGAAGAGGGTGTTGTGGGCGCCGGAGAGGATGGACAGACCGATCGCGTCGGCGTCCTCCTGGATCGCGGTGTCGACGATCTGCTCGGGTGTCTGGTGGAGCCCGGTGTAGATGACCTCCATGCCGGCGTCGCGCAGCGCCCGCGCGATCACCTTGGCGCCGCGATCGTGGCCGTCGAGTCCCGGCTTGGCCACCACCACGCGGATCGGACCGGCTGCCACACCCATCACTGCCTCCATGAAGCGACTACATCCATCCGTACCGACAAGTACCGCTCATGTATGAGTTATGCCGCACTCGGCCTACATGTCATACATGGTGCGCGTATCGCACTTTTCAGTCACGCACCGCGCCGGACGTGCCACGACGACACGGACACCCGGGCGGCACCGCCCGGGGAGGTGAACGAACGTTATCGACAGCATCCCGTAACCGGCAGTTTCGCGGCGTGGACCGAGGGGGAAATCACACGATGGGACACGTTCGCCGCGCAACGTTCCACATCTCTGCGGCACACGGGCCGCACTGACCTGCGGTACACACGCCGCAGCGGAACCACGCGCAACGGGAGTCGCAAAGAGGTCGCCGCACCACCGCGCCGCAGGGCCGCGCGACGTGAGGGTGCGGCGTATCGACGGTGGTACGAAGGGCACGTAGGGCAGGTAAGGCACGACAGCGGGGAGCCTCGTCGCCACACCGGCAGGGAGCCCCGTCAGGTCACCGGTGCGCCACGGCCGACCCGGCCGACGCACTTCACGCGCCTCGCTTGCCCCACGCGCCCTCCTCATACCCCGCCGGCCGCCTCCGCCACGACTTCCCACGAGGGCACACGGGGGCCGGAGCCGTCCTCCAGCGTGCCGCAAGGAGGTCGGCCATGAAGGTCACCGGGGCAGCACTCCCCTTTCTTCCGCTCTGCCGTCGCCTGCTCCCGAGCAGACTCGCCGGTCTCTCCCTGGCCCTGCTGAAGGCGACCGCGCTGGAGATCGCGATCCTCGCGGGACACCTGCTCCTCTACCCCTCCGGCATCACACAGGAGCGCCGCACCATCCCGGCGCTCCCCGCACAGGACTCCCCGGACTCGCAGAGCACCACCCAGCTGCCGACGGAGACCAACCCCCCGGTCGTCCTGCTGCACGGCTTCATAGACAACCGCTCGGTCTTCGTCCTGCTGCGCCGCAACCTCGCCCAGCACGGCAGGCACCAGGTCGAGTCGCTCAACTACTCGCCGCTCACCTGCGACATCCGCACCGCCGCCGAACTGCTCGGCCGGCATATAGAGGAGATCTGCGAGCGCACCGGCAGCCCGCGGGTCGACATCGTCGGGCACAGCCTGGGCGGGCTCATAGCGCGTTACTACGTACAGTGCCTCGGCGGCGACCTCAGGGTCCGTACGCTCGTCACGCTCGGCACACCGCACTCCGGCACCAGCGTCGTACCGCTGGCCAACGCGCACCCGATCGTGCGTCAGATGCGCCCCGGCTCAGCACTCCTCGACGAGCTGGCCCGCCCCGCACCCGGCTGCCGTACGCACTTCGTGAGCTTCTGGAGCGACCTCGACCATCTGATGGACCCGCTGGAGACGGCCTGCATCGACCACCCGGACCTGCTGGCGCAGAACGTCCGCGTGAGCGGCATCGGCCACCTCGCCCTGCCGGTGCACCCCGCGGTGGCGACCGGAATACGGCAGGCCCTCGACGCGCCGGGGACCGGAGCCGAAGCCGCCACCGCGTCCGGCGGCCTGACAGTGGCGTAACGACTCACACACCTCTCACAGCCTCGGAACAGGCCAGCGACATCGAACAGCCTTCGAACACAAGGCCAAACTCGCGCCCGCAGTCCGCCAAAACACGGCCGAATGCCCGTTTCCTGCGCGCGCGAAACCTGCCGAAGATTGTCGTGCCCGCATACCGCCGGGTACAGTCGCCGCACTGCTCTGGCAGCCCCTGTTGTCGAGGCGAGAGAGAAGTTGGTGAACGATCGTCACCCGTCGGGGACCATGACCTCCCCGGCTTCGGCTTCCGATGCCGCCTCGGGGCATTACGCGTCGTACGGCGCCCAGGAAGCCCACTACGGTGACGCCACCACGTACGCCACGTACGACGCCACCGGATTCGCCACCGCCGGCCACGCCACCGCGACCTTCGACGCGGACCCCCTGTTCGGCAGCCTCCCCGGTGAGAGCACAGGCGCGTACGACGCCACGCAGTGGTCCACGGGCAGCCAGCAGACGCTGAACTACGACGCCTACGCCGCCCAGCACCACGCCGCCTACGACACCGGCGCGTACGACAACACCGCCTGGGCGACCGGCCACCAGCAGCTCCCCTTCGTCCCGCAGCAGGCCACCGGCCACGACGTCTCCGGCCAGTGGGACGCGAACGCGTGGCTGCAGCCCGACCAGTCCGCCGCCCCGGCCGACCAGACCCAGCAGTGGGAATGGGGCACGCAGACCTTCGAGACCGGGACGTACGACGCCACCCAGTGGAACTCCGACGGCGGCACCACCCACACGCACGCGGCCGACGGGTACGAGCAGTCAGCAGAATCCTTCGACCAGCAGGCGACCGGGCACTTCGAGCAGGTCGAGCACATCGACCTCACCGGCTACGAAGATCCGTCCCAGCACGCCGCCGAGCCGGCCGCCACCGGCGAACTCGCCGACGCCGCCCCGCTTCTCGACGACCAGGAGGAGGCCGCCCCGGCTCCCTCCCCCCGCGCCGCCTCCCGCAGCGGGTCCCGCTCCCGCCGCCGTACGCCCCCCAAGCGTTCCGCGCTGCTGACGGTCGCCGTGCCCTCGGCGTGTGTGATGGGCGTCGCGGGTATCGCCGCCGCTTCGGTCGGCAACCTGACCGGCGACAAGGAGACGGCGACAACCGCGTCCGACGCGACCGCCGTCAAGCCGTCCACGGCGAACAACAAGCTGGACACCCAGCTTGAGAGCCTCTCCGCCGGCGCCGACGACTTCGCCGACCGGGCCAGCCGTACCCAGGAGCGCATCGACCTCAAGGCCCAGCGGGTGGCCGAGAAGAAGAAGGCCGCCGAGGAGGCGGCCCGCAAGGAGCGGCTTCGCCCGAAGTTCGCCATTCCGGTCCTCAACCACGGCCTCAGCGCCTATTTCGGCCAGTCCGGCATCAACTGGATGTCCGTGCACACCGGCATCGACTTCCCCGTCTCGTACGGCACGACGGTGATGTCCGCGACCGACGGCACCGTCCGCACGCAGTGGAACAGCGCCTACGGCAACATGATGATCGTGACCGCGAAGGACGGCACGGAGACGTGGTACTGCCACCTCTCCAGCTACCGCGTCGCCTCCGGTACGACGGTGAAGGCCGGCGACCCCATCGCGTACTCCGGCAACTCCGGCAACTCCACCGGCCCGCACCTGCACTTCGAGGTCCGGCCGGGCGGCGGCGACGCGATAGACCCGCTCTCGTGGCTGCGCAGCCACGGCCTCGACCCGTCGTAAGACGGCGCAACTCCCGCTGAACCCCCGCCCTTCCAGCGGGGGTTCACCGCATTCGGCAGCTAGAGCTTCTCCACCGGCGCGTACCGCAGCAGCAACCGCTTCGGCTTGACGTCCCCGAAGTCGATCGTCGCCTCGGCGTTCGCGCCCGTGCCCTTCACCCCGGTCACCGTGCCGAGCCCGAACTGGTCGTGCGTGACACGGTCGCCGACGGCCAGCTGGACGACCGGCTTCTCCGAGGTGCGGCGCGTGGCGAAGCCGGACGCGCCCGACGCGGAGGAGCGCGAGCGGGACGAGGACAGCGAGGCGGCGACCCCGGACACGGGCCCGGCGGAGACCGGCGCGGTCGCCCCCGTCCGCTTCCAGTCCACATGCGCCGCCGGGATCTCCTCCAGGAAACGGGACGGCGGGTTGTACGACGGCTGCCCCCACGCGCTGCGCATCGACGAGCGCGTCAGATACAGCCGCTCACGCGCGCGCGTGATGCCGACGTACGCGAGCCGCCGCTCCTCCTCCAGCTCCTTGGTCTGGCCGAGCGCCCGCATGTGCGGGAAGACGCCGTCCTCCATGCCGGTGAGGAAGACGACCGGGAACTCCAGGCCCTTGGCGGTGTGCAGGGTCATCAGGGTGATGACGCCGGAGCCGTCCTCCTCCTCGTCCGGGATCTGGTCGGAGTCGGCGACCAGCGCGACCCGCTCCAGGAAGTCCGAGAGCCCGCCGGGGGCCTCGCCCTCGCCCGACTCCTGCTCGAACTCCAGGGCCACGGCCGCGAGTTCCTGAAGGTTCTCGATACGGGTCTCGTCCTGGGGGTCGGTGGAGGCCTGCAACTCGGCGAGATAGCCGGTCCGTTCGAGCACGGCCTCCAGCACGGTCGCGGGTCCGGCCCCCGACTCGACGATCGTACGGAGCTCCTCCATCAGCGTGTTGAACCGCTTGACGGCGTTGGTGGACCGCGCGGCCATGCCGTACGCCTCGTCGACGCGCTTCAGCGCCTGCGGGAAGCTGATCTTCTCCCGCTGCGACAGGGCGTCGATCATCGCCTCGGCGCGCTCACCGATGCCGCGCTTGGGCACGTTCAGGATGCGCCGCAGCGGCACGGAGTCCTCGGGGTTGGCCAGCACCCGCAGGTAGGCCAGCACATCGCGGACCTCCTTGCGCTCGTAGAAGCGGACCCCGCCGACGACCTTGTAGGGCAGCCCGACGCGGATGAAGACTTCCTCGAAGACACGGGACTGGGCGTTCGTCCGGTAGAAGACGGCGACGTCGCCGGCCTTCGCGTCCCCCGCGTCCGTCAGGCGGTCTATCTCGTCGGCGACGAACTGCGCCTCGTCGTGCTCCGTGTCCGCGACATAGCCGGTGATGCGCGCGCCCGCGCCCGCGTTGGTCCACAGGTTCTTCGGCCGGCGGGACTCATTGCGCTCGATGACCGCGTTGGCGGCGGTCAGGATCGTCTGCGTGGAGCGGTAGTTCTGCTCCAGCAGGATCGTCGTCGCCTCCGGGTAGTCCTCCTCGAACTGGAGGATGTTGCGGATGGTGGCGCCCCGGAAGGCGTAGATCGACTGGTCCGCGTCACCCACCACGCACAGCTCGGCGGGCGGGACGTCGTAGTCGCTGGGCGGCACGTCGACGGGATGCTCGCTGGTCCCCACGAGCTCGCGCACCAGCGCGTACTGCGCGTGGTTGGTGTCCTGGTACTCGTCCACCAGCACATGGCGGAACCGCCGGCGGTAGTGCTCGGCGACGTCCGGGAAGGCACGCAGCAGATTGACCGTCGTCATGATCAGGTCGTCGAAGTCGAGGGCGTTGGCCTCCCGCAACCGTGACTGGTACATGGCATACGCCTGGGCGAGGGTCTTCTCGAAGCCGTCCGTGGCCTGGGCGGCGAAGTCCTCCTCGTCGATCAGCTCGTTCTTCAGATTGCTGATCTTGGCGCTGAAGGACTTGGGCGGAAACCGCTTGGGATCGAGATCCAGATCACGGCAGACGAGCGCCATCAGCCGCTTGCTGTCGGCGGCGTCATAGATCGAGAACGACGAGGTGAACCCGAGCTTCTTGCTCTCCCTGCGCAGGATGCGCACGCAGGCGCTGTGGAAGGTCATCACCCACATCGCGTTCGCGCGCGGGCCGACGAGCTGCTCGACGCGCTCCTTCATCTCGCCCGCGGCCTTGTTGGTGAAGGTGATCGCGAGGATCTGCCCCGGATGCACATTCCGCTCGGCGAGCAGATGGGCGATGCGATGGGTGAGCACACGGGTCTTGCCGGATCCGGCGCCGGCCACGATGAGCAGCGGGGTGCCGGAGTGCACGACGGCGGCACGCTGGTTGTCGTTCAGCCCTTCCAGCAGCGCGGCGGCGTCGATGACCGGCCGCGGGGCACCGTCGCGGTAGTGGCCGTCCCGGTCCGGTGGCACGTCGAACTTCCCGCCGAACAGATCGTCCGGAACCGACTCCGGAGCGTGATCGTCCTCGGGCGGCGGGGGCCCCTCCTCATGGCCGCGGGGGGCTTGGAGGTCCGCCAGGAAGCTGTCGTCAAAGAGGCTGCTCATCGCTCTCCGAGTCTAGGGCGCCCCACTGACAGCCCGCGGCCACCCCGAGAACATCGCCCGTTCCAAACCGCGACGATCTTCCACTCCCGCCCACCCGGCAACCCCCTCGCCCTACAGAACCACCTGGTCACAGTCCGCAACGGCCACCCAAACCCAAACCACCGGCCGAGAACCCCACCCCTCCACAGCCCGAAAAAAGACCCCCGAAGATCCCTCGAAGATCACCCGCTCCGCCCCGACCGCACTCCGCCCTAAGCCGAACAGAAACCCCATCCAACCCAAAACACCCCCACCCCACCAAGCCCCCACAGGAACCCACGAATGGACGACCGCCCACAGCTCCCTGACTCAAGGTCACGAAAATGTATCGGGCATATCGAACATCAACCTTCACAGGCACCACACGAGTTGGCTACCGTGCCGGACAGGCCGCACGACCTCCACCGGCGAACGACGCCGGGCCGCGCGGCCTCCGCCGAGTCCGGTACGCCACCGCAGCCGGAGCCGGGGACCCACCGAACTTGGGGTGAATCGGCCCGGACCCGCCAGGGGACCGGCCGTAGGGCAACCCTTCCGATCCACCCGCCCGAACCCGACAGCTAACTCGGTAGGCGGAGCACGGAAGGAGTCGCCTCCCTTGGCGTCGCACCGCAAGTCGCGTCCCGCTGGGCCGCGCGTAGCAGGCATACGGACCCCCGCCCTCGCCACGGCGGCCCTCACGTCCGTGGCCCTGCTGTCCCAGACGGCCAACGCGAGCCCGTCCACCGACGACAAGCCCAGCCTCGAAGAGGTCGAGAAGAAAGTCGACGACCTCTACCGCCAGGCGGAGACGGCAACCGAGAAGTACAACGCGGCCAAGGAGAAGACCGCGAAGCAGCGCAAGCGCGTCGACACCCTCCTCGACGACGTCGCCAAGCGCACCCAGGAGCTCAACGAGGCCCGCGAGGAACTCGGCCGGTCCGCCGCCGCCCAGTACCGCACCGGCGCCGCGGCCCCCGACACGGCGACCTTCCTCCTGTCGGAGACCCCGCAGGACTACTTCGACCAGACCCAGCTGATGGACCGTATGACCGGCCGTCAGAAGGAGGCGGTCGACGACTACTTCACGCAGCAGTCCGCGACGATGAAGAAGCGCCGGGAGGCCACCCAGAGCCTCGAAACGCTCACCGAGTCGCAGACCGACCTGCAGACGGCCAAGTCCACGGTCCAGACGAAGCTGTCCGACGCCCGCGAACTCCTCTCCAAGCTGACCGCGGAGGAGAAGGCACGCCTCGCCGCGATCGAGAAGCGCAAGCAGGAGGCGGCCGCCCGCAAGGCGGCGGAACTGGCCCGCCAGCAGGCGGAGGCAGAGGCCGAGCGCAAGCGCCAGGAGGCCGCCCAGCAGCAGGAGACCACCCAGCCGCCGGCCGACTCGGGCACCTCGGCCCCCTCCTCCTCGGACTCCTCGTACGCCACCAAGGCCGAGAAGGCCCTGGCCTTCGCCCGCTCCCAGATAGGCAAGCCGTACGTCTGGGGCGCCACCGGCCCCGACTCCTACGACTGCTCCGGCCTCACCCAGGCCGCCTGGAAGGCCGCCGGCGTCGACATCCCCCGCGTCACCTACGACCAGGTCAACGCCGGCACCACGGTCTCCCTGGCCAACGCCAAGCCCGGCGACCTCGTCTTCTTCTACGACGACATCACCCACGTGGGCCTCTACATAGGCAACGGCATGATGATCCACGCCCCGAAGCCCGGCGCCTACGTCCGCGAGGAATCGATCTACTACGACGGAGAGTCCGCAATCCACAGCGTCCTCCGCCCCGCCTAAGGCACACACACGCGCGCGTGGCCCACAAATCCCCCACGCGCGCGTGCCCGTGAACACACCCCCGCGGCCCCGCCCCACCCACACACCGCAGGCGCCACGCGAACCCCCACTCAGGGACACAGGCCGCCGCAGGCATCCCCGGCCCAACCGCCGGAGGCAACCGGCGCGCCCCACCGCCAACCCCCACCCCGCTCCCTAGCATCGGCCCCATGCCCGCCAGCACCACGACCACCCCCACCTCCCCCCTCCGCACCTGGTGGTCGCAACGTCCCCCCACGGCCGGCGCCGCCGTCATGGCGACGGGCATCCTGTCGGTGGCCCTGCACCAGACGAACCACGAAACCCTGTCCCGGATCGCCCTCGCCCTGGCCTGCGCAGCCTGGCTGGCGCTGGCCGGCGACTTCGTCGCACGCCTCCTCTGGGACCGCTCCAGATGGCTGAGGGAATCAGCCACCCCGGCCGCCCTGACCGCCGTCGCCGCGACGACCGTCCTCGGCACCCGCTTCAGCACCCTCGGCCGACAACACCTCGCCCAGGCCCTGCTGGCCCTCGCAGCCGTGCTCTGGCCGGGCCTGCTCATCGCCGTGGTACGCCACTGGCACCGCCGCATGCCCGGCACGGTGTTCCTCGGCTGCGTGGCCACCCAGGGCCTGGCCGTCCTCGCCGCCACACTCGCCGCGACCGAGTCCACGGCATGGCTCGCACACGCCGCACTCATGCTCTTCTGGCTGGGCCTGGTCCTCTACGTCATCGCCCTGACCCGCTTCGACCTACGCCAGGTGACCCAGGGCTCCGGCGACCACTGGGTGGCCGGCGGTGCCCTCGCCATCTCCGCGCTCGCCGGCTCGAAACTCATCGCCGCCGACGTTCCCGGCCAGTACCTCTGGAACGACGACGACAACGGCGTCCTGCACGCGGTGACCGCGGCCCTGCTGGTACTCGACCTGGCCTGGTACACCGTCATGGCCGTCGCCGAGATCGGATGGCCACGGCTGCACTACGACGTATGCCGCTGGGCAACGGCCTTCCCGATGGGGATGACGGCGGCGGCGACACTCTCCGTCTCCACCGCCCTGGACGTCCCGTGGCTCAGGACTCCGGGCGAAGTACTGCTCTGGATCGCGGTGGCGGCATGGCTGGCGGTCGCCATGGGCGCGGTACGGACGACCTACACCGAGGTCACGTCCACAGAACGGCGATGAAGATGTTCACCGTCGTCAGCAGCCCCACAAGCCCGAACAGCCGCTTGTCCACCGTCTCCTCGTCCCGCTTCACATAGACGAGCCCGAGGATCACGACCAGTAGCGCCAGCTTCACACCGATCTTGATGTTGTTGACGGACTGATCGTCCGCCTGGTTGAGCCCGACCAGGACCACGCCGGTGACCAGCATGGTCAGGGCCCCGTGCAGCATCGCGGGGACGAACCGGGCGGTGCCCTGGCCCATCGCCTTCATCTGGGTGAAGAACCCGCCGAGCAGCGCGGCGATGCCGATGATGTGCAGGCCGACGAAGAGATGGATGAGTACGTCCATGGACCGGGAGCCTAACCAGCACCAACCGCACCCCCGACACCAGCCCCACCCTCCGCCCGCCCCCGAACCCGCTCCCCGAGCCCACTCCCCGAACCCGTTCCCCGCACCCACTTCCCGATCTTGCATATATGCGCCCCATAGCACCCCGCCACGCCCACGAACCCGGAAACCGCCACATCGGTCATCACCCCGCGTGAACACGACGCCCCCATTCCGGGATCACGCTCACTTACGGTCATCTCGCGGTCCGCTCCCGGCACTTCCGCACAACGCGTTACCGACCCGACACATTGAGGTTTAGCGTCCTCCACCAGGTGACCGGCTCCCCACCGCCGCCCGGGCCAGGGGCGGCAGTCGGACACCACCGCCGAGAAAGGTCCGGCGGCGGCCCGCTCCCCCTGTGTGGGCCGCCGCCGGACGCGTAACCCGCCCCGGGGCGGCCGTACGTCCGCTCCCCCCAGGCGTTCCTACGGCCGCCGCTCTCCCGGGGCGGTCAAACGCCCCCCCGCCCCGGCGGACGCAGCGGGACCAGGCGGTCGTACGAAAGGACGTGCAGTCCAGGTGGCAGCGCACCGAAAGCCCCGTCAGCGCTCGCTCGGCGGCAACACGGCCCGCACGGCATGGACGATCGCCCTGGCGGGCGCGGCGAGCGCGACCGGCTTCGACGGTACCGGTCACGCCGAGCCTCAACTCACCCCGGCGCAGGTCAAGGCGAAGGTGGACCGGCTGTACCAGGAGGCGGAGGTCGCCACCGAGAAGTACAACGGCGCGAAGGAGCAGGCGGACTCGACCGAGCGGCGGATCAGGACGCTGCAGGACGAGGCCGCGCGCAGGACGGAGAAGCTCAACTCGGCACGGGAGGCGCTGGGTTCGATGGCCGCGGCACAGTATCGCGACGGCGGGATCGACCCGGCCGTCCAACTCGCCCTCTCGGACGACCCCGACCGCTATCTCGACGGCGCGGAGTTCGCCGAACGCGCCGGCAACCGGCAGGCGACGTCCGTCGCCGGCGTCCGCCGACAGCTACGGGAGATCGAGCAACTGCGCGGCGCCGCACGCATCGAACTGACCTCGCTGAAGTCCCGCCAGGCCGAGCTGCGGCGGCACAAGACCACGATCACCGGCAAGCTGGACTCGGCCCGGAGCCTGCTCGCCCGGATGACCGCCGAGGAACGCGCCCGGCTCCAGGAGAGCGCGGACCGCGCCGCACGCTCCTCGACAGGCAGCCGCGACGCCCTGACGACCCCCGGTTCCGCACCCGCCCAGGCCCCCAACTCCCGCGCGGCGTCGGCCATTTCGTACGCCTACTCCAAGCTGGGCAGCCCCTACGTCTGGGGCGCGACCGGCCCGGACGCCTTCGACTGCTCGGGCCTCACCCAGGCCGCCTACCGCTCGGCAGGCCTCTCCCTCCCCCGCACGACGTACGCCCAGATCGACGCGGGCCGCCGCATCTCCCGCTCCGAACTGCTCCCGGGCGACCTGGTGTTCTTCTACTCCAGCATCAGCCACGTGGGCCTCTACATCGGCAACGGCCAGATGATCCACGCCCCGAACCCCTCGGCCCCGGTCCGAGTGGCCCCGCTCGACGAGATGCCGTTCGCGGGGGCCACGCGGGTGGTGTGACCCATCAGGGCGGGCCGGGACCCCGGCCAGGGCTCAGACCAGACGCCGTGCCGTCGCCCACCGCGTCAGCTCATGCCGATTCGACAACTGGAGCTTCCTCAGCACCGCCGAGACATGCGACTCGACCGTCTTCACGGAGATGAAGAGCTGCTTGGCGATCTCCTTGTACGCGTACCCCCGGGCGATCAGCCGCAGCACCTCCCGCTCGCGCTGGGTGAGCCGGTCCAGGTCCTCGTCCACGGGCGGCGCGTCCGTCGACGCGAACGCGTCCAGGACGAACCCGGCGAGGCGCGGCGAGAACACCGCGTCGCCCTCCTGGACCCGGAAGACGGAGTCGACCAGATCGGTCCCGGTGATCGTCTTGGTCACATAGCCGCGCGCACCGCCCCGGATCACGCCGATCACATCCTCCGCCGCGTCCGAGACGGACAGCGCGAGGAAACGGACGGGCTGCTCGGTGTCCGCCATCAACGGGGCGCAGCGGCGCAGGACTTCGACCCCGCCGCCACCCGGGAGGTGCACGTCGAGGAGGACGACCTCGGGCCGGGTCGCGGTGATGACCGTGACCGCCTGGTCGACGTCCGCTGCCTCGCCGACGACCTCGACGCCGGTCTGCTCGGTCCGGCCGATCTCGGCCTGGACTCCCGTACGGAACATGCGGTGGTCGTCGACGAGGACCACGCGCACACGTCGCTCGGCCGTGCTCCCGCCGGTCGACTCCACAGGCTCGTTGGCCTCGGTCGGGTCGCTCATGACGTCTTCTCCGCCCTCTCCATCTCCAGCTCGACCTCCGTGCCGCCGTCGGGTACCGCCCGCAGCCGGGCCGTACCGCCGTTGCGCTCCATGCGGCCGATGATCGATTCTCTGACGCCCATGCGGTCGGCGGGTATCGAATCCAGGTCGAAGCCCGGACCGCGGTCCCGGACGGAGACGAAGACGGTCTTCCCCTCCACCTCGGCGTAGACCTGCACGGCGCCGCCCTCGCCACCGTACTTCGCGGCGTTCACCATCGCCTCGCGCGCGGCCTGCATCTGCGCGCCGATTCTTTCGTCGAGCGGGCAGTCGCCGACGACCACGACCTCTATGGGGACGCCGTGTTTGTCCTCGATCTCGGCGGCGTTGCGCCGGACCGCGTCGGCGAGGTTGGCGGGTTCGTCGGCCTCGTCCTTGCCGGTGCCCTCGGGTTTGTAGAGCCAGGTGCGCAGGTCGCGCTCCTGGGCGCGGGCGAGGCGACGGACCTCGTTCGCGTTCTCCGCGTTGCGCTGGATCAGGGTCAGGGTGTGCAGCACCGAGTCATGGACATGTGCGGCGACTTCGGCGCGCTCCTGGGCACGGATGCGCATCAGGCGCTCCTCGGAGAGGTCCTGGGTCATCCGGACCAGATACGGGCCCGCGAGGAGCGTTATGCCGACGAGGACCGCCAGGGCCGCCTGCAGGACGGAGCCGAGGTGGGCGGCGGAGCCCTGCAGGACGAAGATGCCGGAGACGCCGGCCGTGACGAGCACGACGCCGCCCGCGGCACGCAGCAGAGTAAGGGTGCGCCGACGCCGCCCGGCCTCCATCCAGCGGGCCCGGCGGGCGTTGTCCGCCTGGCGCCAGACCAGGGCGACGCCCGCGCCGACGAGCACGGCGGGCAGGAGGTAGGCCTTGGCGCCGTTGCCCAGGTCCACGCTGCCGACGAAGACCATCGCCACGACGACCATGAGGAGCAGCGCGACGATCTGCCCCCTGTCCGGCTTGCGGGCGACGAGTCTGCGGCGGCCGTCGGACGCGGTCTCGGTGGCGAAAGGAGACGGCCGCTGTGCGTCGACCCCGCCGACGCCGAGCGGCACGAAGAACCAGAACGCGGCATACAGCAGCGCCCCGAGGCCGTCCGCCATGAACAGGCCCACGAAGACGAGCCGCACCCAGATGACGGGCAGCCCGAGATGCCCGGCGAGCCCCCGCGCCACGCCCCCGAGCCAGCGTCCGTCGCTGCTGCGGTAGAGCTTGCGCGGCGGCCGCGGTTCGGCGAGTGGCGCTGCTGCGGCTTCCGGCATGCCATCGATGTTCACACGCCCGGACGACCAGGGCATCAGGGTCGACCCCCGAGACTCCCCTGATCTTCGAGGCCCACCGCCTCGAACGCTTCCCCCGTCCCCGGCTCAGGGCCGATATCAGGGTCCGACCAGGGTCATTCCGACTCCCGCCGAGGCGGTCCGCCCGTCACCATGGACACATGACTGATCACCAGCACGCCGCGGACTCCGTGCCCGGGCCGGACGCCGTGCCCACCGCGGGCACCCCGTCCGGCCCGGCACCCGCGAGCGCCGCGGGTGAGGAACCGCGCGCACCCGCGGGCGCGGAGACAGACGGGTCCGCGGAAGCGGGCGTACTCGACCCCCCGCACAAGTTCCGGCGCGACCGGCGGCACAAGATGCTGGCCGGCGTGTGCGCCGGGCTCGGACGGCAGTGCGACATGGACCCGGTGATCTTCCGGATCACCCTCGCCGTGCTCTCCGCGACCGGCGGCATAGGCCTCATCTTCTACGGCTTCGCCTGGCTCTTCGTCCCGTACGACGACGAGGAGCAGAACGAGGTGCGCAAACTGCTGACCGGCCGCGTGGACGGCCACGCACTGACCGCGGTGCTGTTCGCCCTGGTCGGCTGCGGCGTGTTCCTGACCCTGCTGGGCAACGGCGGCGTGCTGGCCTTCGCCGTCGTCCTCTCCCTCCTCCTCGCAGGCGCCGGCTACTGGTCACGGCACCGCAGCACCCCCGACCCCGACCCGCTGGCCGCCCAGGCCGTCGCCGACGCCCCGCCGGAGGCCCAGGCACCACCGGTCCCCGCCGCCTACTCCTGGTGGCGCGACCCCATCGTCAAGGACGGCACCCACGAGGGCGGCACGGGTTATCTGTGGGGCCCCCGCGACTCCCAGGAACGCGACATCGCGGCAGCGGTCAACATCGGCCTCGGTACAAGCTGGACCAGCCGCCAGGACATACGGGCCCGCCGCCCCCAGCAGCCGAAGCAACGCGGCCCCCGGTGGATCGGCGGCTGGGTCTTCCTGCTGGCCCTGCTGGCGGGCGCCCTCGGCACCGGCGCGACCTGGGAGGACCACGCCCTGGGCACCAGCCTGCAGATGGGCCTGTCCTGCGCACTGCTCGTCCTCGGCCTGGGCATAGCGATCAGCGCGTTCCTGGGCCGCACGGGAGCGGGCTCCGTCTTCCTGGCGATCATCACCGCGGGCCTGCTGGCCGCCTCGGCGGCACTGCCCAAGGACATCAGCACCCACTGGATCGAGAAGGACTGGCGCCCGGCGACGGCAGCCGACGTACAACAGCACTACGACCTGGGCACCGGCGTCGGCACCCTGGACCTGACCGGGGTGAAGTTCACCGAGGGCCGGACGGTGACCACGAGAGCGGACGTGGGAGTGGGCCGGCTGAAGGTGATCGTCCCCAAGGACGTGACCGTGAAGGCGAGCATCGACGTGGGGGTGGGCGACATCCAGTTGCCGGGCGACGACGAGCAGGACGTGGACGTGGCACCGGGCAAACACAAGGAGCTGACCCTGAAACCGACCACGGGTACCCAGAGCACGGGCACGCTGGACCTCGACCTCAGCGTGGGCGTCGGACAGGCGGAGGTGAGCCGTGCTACGTCATGAGTTCCAGCCCGGCAGACTGATAGCCGGCACCTTCCTGACCCTCACGGGCATCATCTACGCCGGTGACGCGGGCGACGCCTGGGAGACACCGTGGTTCACGGTCATCCCCCTGCTCGTGGTCGGCCTGTTCCTGGCAGGCACGACGGCAGCGATAACCCACGGCATACGCAAACGCCACCGCTCAGCACCCACCAACCGGAGCTGAAGGGGCTATCGATAGCCCCCCACCCGCTGCCGCCGCCGCGCCCGAAGCGCGGAGTCCACGGAGAGCATGGAGGCACCGGCGAGCACCAGGGGCAGCCAGGCCATCAGGTAGGCCAGGTCATTGCCGTAGTAGTAGGGATCGGAGGCCCAGCTCACCGTCAGCCACAGACTCAACGAGATGAGCGCACCGCCGAGCGCCGCCAGACGGGCGAAGAGCCCGATGAGGGTGCCGATACCGACGGCCAGTTCACCGAAGGCGATGGCATAGCCGAACGCGACCGGGTTGTTCAGAGCCATGTCGACCATCGCCGGGATGGCCGACGAATCGCGCACGGCACGCATCATGTCGCCGATCGACCCCGAACCGGAGTCCTTCATGAAGGCGCTGTCGGTCAGTTTGTCCAGGCCGGCGTAGATGAACGTGACGCCGAGAAAGACACGGAGAGGAAGCAGTGCGTATCGGGTGGCGGTATCTCGCCAGTCCCGGCCGCCGTCGAGGTAGGGGGAGTCCGTGTGCATACCGTGAGTCATCGCCCGTAGCCGCCTCTCGCCCGCCGTGCCGTGACCCCTCAAAGACGATACGTACGCATCGCCTGCCCCGCTCAATCCAGCCCCGCCCCACATTTTCCGGCCCACCCACCCTGACCGAAACCCCCCGGGGTGACTGCGTCGCCTGAGTCCCACGAGCCCGCAGCCGCCCACGGCGGCAAGGGCACCCCCAAACCCAAGGCGCTACGCGAACCCCCACTCAGGGACACAGGCCGCCGCAGGCATCCCGGCCCACCCGCCGGAGGCAACCGTCACTCGGTCACATCGATCGCATACCGATTAGTCTCCACCCCCACCGCAGTAACCACCTGCACCTCCACCCGCCCCGGCTCCACATCCGCCGGCACAGGCACCCTCAACACCGCGTCCGTCGGATTGCTGAACCCCCCGGCCACCGGCACCAACGGCACATGCACATGCACCGCCCCGATCCGCACCACCATCCGCGACAACCGATCCGCCCCCTGCGCCCCGGGCGGCACAAACCCGGCCCCCCGGATCTCGATGTCGTCCCCGGTACGGATCGGCGCATCCAGATCCCCCGCCTCCCGCGCCCGCACCACGGACAGAATCACCGGCCGACCCCCCTCCGCGTACTTCCCGGCCACATAGGTCGCCGCGGAAACCAGCACCACCACCGCCAACCCCCACGGCAGATCCGGCAACTGATCCGGCCGCCGCCCCAACCGCACCGCCGCGAACAGCAACGCGACCCCACCGATCACGACGTACTGAATGTCCGCGAACGTCCCCCGCCCCGAGTCATCCGTCAGCAGATCAGCCGCCCGAGGCCGATCCGCCCGCACCTTCTGCAGCCGCTGCCCGAGCACCCGCACCCCGACGACCCGCCGCACCAGCACAGCGATCGCGCACACCACGGCGAGCACGGTCACCACACCGGCCGCCCGCCCGAGCTCAAGCCCGGCGATCAGCGCATCGCGCTCCGCGTGCCCGGACGCCGCCGCGAGCCGTCCCACCAGCACCAGCACCGCGTACGCGACGAACAGCACCCACGCCCCGGCCACCGCCCGCGAGGTGGACAGCCGGTTGTCCTCGCCGATGACCGGCGCCACCGCGCCGCCCCTGGCCCGGTGGAACCAGGACGCGGCGGTCAGCGCACCGGCCGTCACCAGCGCCGCCAGCAGCCCGGCCGTACGGGCCGCCGTCCACCCCGCCCCGATCGCCGTGAACGCCTGCACCAGCAGCAGCGCCACGACCAGAGCCCAGACCACACACGTCGTACGCCACCACAGCCGCGCCAGCCAGGCCGCGCCCTCGGCCCGCCCGCGCTCGGCGACGACCTCCGCCGACTGCGTCAACGCCTCGGAGACCCACTGCCGGGAGGCCGAGGCCGAGTGGGCGACGGCCGCGGGCAGCCCCTGCCCCGCGGCGAATTCGTCCCGTTTCAGCAGGAATTCGGCGATGGCCCGCCGATGCCCCGCACGCGCCCCGTGCGGACAGTCCCCACAGGTGCAGCCGCCTCTGTGCGCGCCCGCCATCGCGCTGCCCTGCCCAGCCTCCTGCACCGCCACGCCCGATGCCCGCCTTCCCAGTGACCGAAATACCCTCAAGGCCTCATGACCTCAAGGACTTATGACCTCAAGGCCTTATAACCCCACCAGCCCGCGACCGGCAGCGGTATCTCAGATACCGGCCACCACGGATTTCGGACACCGCCCGGGCCACCCACCACCGCCGCCACAACTCCCTTACGACGAAGGCGAATTGTGCCGCACACGTCCCGCCGCCCACCGACCGGTCCCGGTCGGCCCGGGTGATGAGCGGCCCCCCGTGTTGACCCGGCTGCGAGAATTTCCCTATGGCCGAGATCATCCAGCGCGACGGGACCTGGGCCTTCGACGGCACAACGGTCCGGATCACGCCGGGACTCCACCGCTCCGTGCCACTGTTCCGGCAGACGTACGGAGAGATCGCCGTGCCCCTCGAAGCCGTCGCGAGCATCGTCTTCGAACCCGAACGCAAGCGCGGCCGGCTGCGCATACGGCTGCGGGAGGGCGCCGACCCGCTGCTCCAGGCGACCGGCGGCCGGCTGCCCGACACGGCGGACCCGTACCGGCTGGTGGTGGACGTCGACCGGGCCGGGGTCGCCGAGTACGTCGCCGAGGAGATCCGTCACGCGCTGCTCCTGGACCAGATCCCCACGGAGCCGACCAAGGCGTACCTCCTGCCCGGCCCGCCGGTCCCGGTCTCCGTCCGCTCCTCCGACGGCATGGTCTCCTTCGACGGCACCCAGGTGCGGATCGACTGGTCCGACACCTCCGACCGGGTCAAACGGGCGACCGGCCCGCGCATCATCAACGTCGGCGACCTCGTCCAGGTCGAGTGGCTGCCCAACTCCGGCTACGAGGACGGTTTCCTGCGCTTCGTGACCCGGGAGACGGTGTTCTCGAAACTGCCGGCGGAGAAGGACCCGTACGCCCTGGACCTGTGGGGCAGCGCCCGCCGCGACCTGCTCACCGCGCTGGTCGCCACCGCGGTCACCGCCCGCCTCCCGCACCCGTCCACCCGCACCGGCGTCGACCACGCCGACCGCCCACGGCTGGCGGCATCCGTCCCGCCCCCGGCCGACCATCACGACGTACTCCTGCGCAGGCTGAGGGAGTTGGGCGAACTCCACCGGGACGGCGTCCTCACCGACGAGGAGTTCGCGATGACGAAAGCGGTCGTCCTGCGAGGCTTCTGAACACGACGTTCCCGATCCGCCGGCTTCAGCTCAACAGATCCGGCTCACTCCGGCTGATGTCCTGCCACAACGGCTGATAGTTGATCCAGCCCACCAGATCCCCACCCAGCTGCTCCCATGTCGCCACCGCCTGCCGATGTTCGATGAGCACCGGACGTCCCGCCGCCTTGGCGGTCAGCTGTACCTGGCTGGACCGTTCCATGGACAGGAACCACCAGGCCGCCGCGTCCACCGAGTCGCCGACGGTGAGCAGCCCGTGGTTGCGCAGGACGAGGGCCTTGCGGGAGCCGAGGGCGTTCGCGATCCGGCGGCCCTCCACGGCGTCGACGGCGACCCCCGAGTAGGCGTCGTACAGGGCGTGATCCTCGTAGAAGGCGCAGCTCTCCTGGGTGATCGGGTCGAGCAGCTCGCCCAGCGCCGCGAGGGCGCGGCCGTGCACCGAGTGGCAGTGGGCGACCGCGACGACGTCGGGGCGGGCGGCGTGGACCTGGGAGTGCACGGTGAAGGCGGCCTGGTTCACGTGGTAGCGGCCGTCGATCACCTGCCCCTCGGAGTTGGCGAGGACCAGGTCGCTGACGGTGACGTGCCTGAACGGCATCCCGAACGGGTTGACCCAGAAGCAGTCGCTGAACTCCGGGTCGCGCGCGGTGATGTGCCCCGAGACCCCGTCCTCGAACCCGAGCCGGCCGAAGATCCGCAACGCGCCCGCGAGCCGTTCCTTGCGGTGCCGGCGCTCGTCCTCGACCGACTCGTGCATCGGCGGCATCGCGAACTGCAACCGGTCGGTCGGCAGCGGTGCGGGCGGAGTGGGCCCGAGGGGCGTCCCGTGCATCTGTCCTCCAGCACTGGGTTGCTTACGGGGCGGAAGTTACCCTCGGTCAGCGCAGGAGAACAGACATGTTCTGTAAAGATCCGACGCCCACGCCCCCGGAGGCCGACGTACCCGGAAGCCGGATGGAATCCGGACAGCGGATGTCGGGTATCGGCGCGACACTCACCGTATGACAGCGAACTGGGCATCCTTCACCGAGGCCGAACCCGACCTAGCCCGCACCACCGAGGAACGCTTCGGCGCCTTCACCCACCACATCCTCGCCACCCTCCGCAAGGACGGCTCCCCGCGCACCACGGGCCTGGAGGTCCGCTTTCTGAACGGCGAGCTGTGGCTCGGCATGATGCCGAACTCGCTCAAGGCCCTGGACCTGCGCCGCGACCAGCGCTTCGCACTCCAGGCGAACCCCGGGGAGGGGCAGTCGATGGGCGGGGGCGACGTACGGATCTCGGGGTGGGCGATCGAGGTGGAGGACCCGGCGCTGCGGGCCGCATACACCGAAGAGGTGGAACCCCCGGAGTCACCGGAGCCGTTCCACCTCTTCCGCACCGAGCTGACAGAGGTCGTCAGGACCTACGTCGAGGACGAGAAGTACCTGGTCGTCCAGATCTGGAAGCCCGGCGAGCCCCTGCGCACACTCAAGCGCACATGAGACCCATGAAGCCCAGGGGGCCTACTCCCACTCGATGGTGCCCGGGGGCTTGCTGGTCACATCGAGGACGACCCGGTTGACGTCCCGCACCTCGTTGGTGATCCGCGTCGAGATCCGCCCCAGCACGTCGTACGGCAGCCGCGACCAGTCGGCGGTCATGGCGTCCTCGGACGAGACGGGCCGCAGGACGATCGGGTGGCCGTACGTCCGGCCGTCACCCTGCACACCCACGCTGCGGACGTCCGCGAGCAGGACCACCGGGCACTGCCAGATGTCCCGGTCGAGGCCGGCCGCCGTGAGCTCCTCACGGGCGATGGCGTCGGCCTCGCGCAGCAGGTCGAGGCGCTCCCTGTTCACCTCGCCGACGATGCGGATGCCCAGGCCGGGACCGGGGAAGGGCTGGCGCTGGACGATCTCCTCCGGGAGCCCGAGCTCCTGGCCGACCATCCGGACCTCGTCCTTGAACAGCTGACGCAGCGGCTCGACGAGCTCGAACTCGATGTCGTCGGGGAGGCCGCCCACGTTGTGGTGGGACTTGATGTTGGCTGTGCCGGTGCCGCCGCCGGACTCGACGATGTCCGGGTAGAGGGTGCCCTGCACGAGGAAGGCGACCTCGGGACCGTCCTCCTGGAGGATCTCCAGCTGCGCCTGCTCGAAGACCCGGATGAACTCGCGGCCGATGATCTTCCGCTTCTCCTCGGGGTCGGAGACCCCGGCGAGCGCCTTGAGGAACCGCTCCTCGGCGTCCACGACCTTCAGCTGGACGCCGGTCGCGGCCACGAAGTCCTTCTCGACCTGCTCGGTCTCGCCCTTGCGCATCAGGCCGTGGTCGACATACACGCAGGTCAGCTGGGAGCCGATGGCCTTCTGGACCAGCGCCGCCGCCACGGCGGAGTCGACGCCGCCGGACAGACCGCAGATGGCGCGCTTGTCGCCGACCTGCTCGCGGATGGCCGCGACCTGCTCCTCGATCACATTGCCGGTGGTCCAGTCCGGCTTCAGGCCCGCACCCCGGTACAGGAAGTGCTCCAGCACCTGCTGTCCGTGCGTGGAGTGCATGACCTCCGGGTGGTACTGGACGCCGTACAGCTTCTTCTCGTCGTTCTCGAAAGCGGCGACCGGGACGACGTCCGTGGAGGCCGTCACGGAGAAGCCCTCCGGGGCGGCGGAGCAGGCGTCGCCGTGCGACATCCACACGTGCTGCTCGGCCGGGGTGCCCTCGAAGAGGGTGGAGGACGACCGGGAGACGTGGAGATCCGTACGGCCGTACTCGCGGGCGCCGGTGTTGTCGACCGTGCCGCCCAGGCTCTGCGCCATCAGCTGGAAGCCGTAGCACATGCCGAAGACGGGGACGCCGGCCTCGAAGAGCGCGCGGTCGAGACGGGGGGCGCCCTTCTCGTACACGGACGAGGGGCCGCCGGAGAGAATGATCGCCGCCGGGTTCTTGGCGAGCATCTCCTGGACCGGCATGGTGCTCGGCACGATCTCGCTGTAGACCCGGGCCTCGCGGACACGACGGGCGATGAGCTGGGCGTACTGCGCACCGAAGTCGACGACCAGGACGGTGTCGGGGGCGGCGGCGGGGTTCGCTGATGACACGGGTTGCCTTCCGGCGGTGAGCGAGGTGTGTGTGGGGCCGAGTCTACCGGGATCCCCGGGGCCACCCCTGGGGCAAGCCTCGTCTCAGGATGCGAACCGGGTTGGCCGCCCCCGGAAGGCGCGGCATACTGACCCCATGCTCACGCACCAGACCTTCGTCTTTACCTATGGCACCCGGCCCGCCGGCTGCCATGGTCGTGCTGCTTGAGCAACTGACAAGCGACTTCCCAGGCGCCCCGGGCCGACAAGGCCCGGGGCGTCTGGCGTTTCCGGGTCCTGCCGCTCCGGGGCACCGCCCCCCTTCCACGAGGAGCCCCGAAATGACCGCCATCGACGTGACCGGCGCCCGTACCTCCGAGGCCGCGGACGTGATCACCGGTGCCCGTGAACGCATCGACGCCCTGGACGACCGGATCATCGGGCTGATCCAGGAACGCATGGCCGTCTCGGCCGTCATCCAGGAGGCGCGGATCACCTCCGGCGGCCGGCGGGTGAATCTCTCCCGCGAGATGGAGGTCCTCAACCACTACAGCGAGGCGCTGGGCAAGCCGGGCACATCGCTGGCGATGACGCTGCTCGAACTGTGCCGCGGTCGCATCTGAGTTCGGGCCCCCTCTCACCCGTACGGCGCGTGACGCCTCCCGCACCCCTTCGTTGGTACCGGTGTCCGTGCCAGCCAGGGGCGGGCCCGAAGAAACCACGCGTGGCTCACTGGAGCGATGAGGCGTTACGGATCGTGCCGGCGCCGTGGGACCTCGCTCCAGGTAAGTGACCGGACGGCAGGGGACAGCAGCCCGGTCACCCAAGAGGGTCGGCTCCGGGGACGCCCGGGGCCGGCCGGCGGATCTGCGGGAATACGTACGACGACGTACAGGGGCGGGTCAAACGGTTGCGGTGGACGCGCCCGTCCAGCACGATGCGATGAGACGACTGCACTGCCAGAGGTCGAGACCAGACCCACCGGACCAGAACCAGCGGCGCACCCCCCGGCGCCGCTCCCTAAGCACCGACGCTGCCCTGACGTCGGTGCTGACGAAAGAAGGGCCCCGCGGCTACTGCCTGCGGGGCCCTTCTCATGCCGTTCGGGCGGGCGTTCATGCCGTTCGGGCCGAGCCCTCGTCAGGTGCGCGAGACGGTGCCGCATTCCTTTCCGGCCCCGCTCAGTCCTCTGCTGCGGTCGTACGGGTCGATCACGTCGCCGGAGGGCTCGGGGCGGGCGTCGAGGTCGGCCCGGAACCTCGGATGGATGAAGCCGTCACCCTGCCGGCAGATGTCGTTGCCGATCTCGCTGCTGACCTCGCGCACCCAGATGCGGCCCTCGGTCGCCCGGTACTCGGCGGGGTCGAAGACGGCCACCTCGACGACGCGGCGGACGATCACGCGTGTGACCTCGTCACCGCCGTCGGCCCTGGCCACCGGGTAGACGAAGGTGTAGTCGGCCCGGATCAGCGGTCTGCCCCGCTCCTTGCCGGGTTCGACGGTCATCCGGCCGCGTACCTTCACCTCGGTGCCGACGAGCTCGATCTCGTCCGGGTCGAAACGGGTGAACTTCCACTTGGGGTCGTTCTCGACGGTGGGGCGGCGCAGGCCCTCGCGTATCTCGGCGACGTAATCCTTCGCCATCGGGTCGAGGAGCGCCAGCGCCTCCTTCGGCTCGGCGCCGTACAGCACCTCGCGGTCCAGGTTGGAGGCGACGAGGAACTTCTTCGTGCGCCTCAGGGCCGTCTCGATCCGTGCGGCGGGGACGCCGCCGACGGCCTTGGCCTTCGGCACCTCGATGGCGTCCTCGCCCGTGGCCCAGCGCTCGGCCGGGGAACCGGCGAACGGCTGCTTCCGTGTGGGCTGACCTGCGACGTCGGTGGGCGCGCCGGTGGGCCGGCCGGTCTCCGCGGGCAGCGGCGAGGCGGGCGGTGCGCCGGCGTCCGGGCCGCCGCCGGGCAGCCAGGACAGGGCGGTGGACGGCTTGAGGGCGATCACGGCCACGGCGACGGCGAGCAGCACGCCGAGGACGCTCCACATCCTCCGGCGGCGCGCGGTCCGGCCGTGCACCTCATGCCCGGCGGGGCCGGTACGCCACCCCGGTGGCTGCTCCCCCAGGGCGTCCTGCCGCCGCAGGCGCTCGGTGACCATACGGGCGCGGGCGGAGGGTTCCTTCGGGGCGGAGGGGTGGTCGCGCTCGGCGTCCTGGACGAACTTCTCCCATTCCTCGTCCGATATGGACGAGCCCTCGGACGGCTTGTCGGTCACGGCGGTGTGCGCTTCCTCTCGGTGGGCTGTCGACTCGGCGGGCTGTAACGCCGGCTGAGCGTACGTCAGCTCCGGGCCGCCGCATGGAGCCCCTTCGGGCGTGACGTAGGCCACATAAGAAATCTGTTAGTGAGCGTGCAACCTTTCACAGCCGTCGCCGATCAAACCCTGCGTATCAAGGGCCACACCCGCGCCCCACACGCGGAGGCCTCCCCTGTAGACGCGTGTTGCGATGTCGCAGCACCTACGGACTTTCGAGGTCTTCATGAAGCTTCGCCGTGCACTGGCCGCCGCAGCGACGACGGCAGTCATAGCACCGATCGCGCTGCTGTCCGCGCCGGCCGCGTTCGCCACGGACGAGACCACCGCGGCGCCGACGGAGAGCACGTCGGCTCCCGCGGAGCCGGCACCCACCGAGGACGAGACCACCCCGGCCACCGAAGAGCCGACGCCCACCCAGGACGAGACCACGCCGACCACCGAAGAGCCGGCGCCCACCGAGGACGAGACCACCCCGGCGACCGAGGACCCGACGCCCACCGAGGAGCCGACGGCCACCGTCACTCCGACGCCGAGCGCCAGCGAGAGCGCCCCCGAGGAGGTCGACTTCTGCGAGGACGCCGGCGACGAGGAGGTCGGTCTCAGCGAGGACCTGCACAGCGGTCTGTCGGGTCTGCCCGAGACGATCGTCGCCGGCAGCGGCTGGACCGACTTCACGTTCAACGTCTCCAACTCCGGCGACCAGGACATCAAGAACATCAAGCCGCTGATCGGCGTCGCCGCGGTCGGCTGGGACGCGGAGGACTACTCCGGCCAGATCACGGTCCAGGTCTTCAACAAGCAGACCGGCTCGTGGCAGACCCTCGCGGACGCCGCGGGTGAGGGCGCGACCTTCACCGCGTTCGGGCTCGGCGCCGGTCAGTCGACGTCGTTCAAGCTGCGGCTGAGCGTCAGCGGCAAGGTGCCGGACGCCATCGGCATCACCGGTGGCTTCGCGCAGTACTCGGACGCGGACGGCTGCTGGATGGCCGACGACCCGAACGGCTGGGTCTACTTCTTCGACATCCTCGCCGCGGGCTCGGACCCGGGTGACCCGGACGACGCCAAGCCGCAGACGGGTGGCCAGAAGCCGATCTCCGACGTCAGCGAGGTCGACGTGGACGGCTCGCTCGCCGAGACCGGCTCCAGCTCCACCCTGCCGGTCATCGCGACCGTCGGTGGTGTCGCCATCCTCGCCGGTGCCGGTGTGGTGTTCGCCATGCGCCGCCGCAAGGTCGGTGCGGAGGCCTAAGCCTCACCAAAGCTCTACGCAAGACAGAGAAGGACCTGCGCTCGGAGGGGGGTGCAGGTCCTTCTCTATGCGCCGTTCGGCCTACTTCTTCGGCGGCACCGCCGGTATCCCCAGGAACGGCAGCTTCAGCGCGCCGAAGGCCTCCGACGGGACCGCCGGGGACTGCGGCTCGACCGGCTTCAGTCGCTCGTACGCCGTCCCCTGCGCCGGACGCGGATCCGCCTCGCCCTTGTTCGGCCAGTACGACATCGCCCGCTCGGCCTGCGCGGTGATCGTCAGCGACGGGTTCACGCCCAGGTTGGCCGAGACCGCCGCCCCGTCGACGACGGAGATGCCGGGGTGGCCGTACAGCCGGTGGTACGGGTCGATCACGCCGGTCTCGGGCGAGTCGCCGATCGGGCAGCCGCCGAGGAAGTGGGCGGTGAGGGGGGTGCCCATGAGCTCGCCGACGTTGGAGCCGGCGAAGCCGTTGATGTCGGCGGCTATGGCCGACGCGGCCTCGGAGGCGGCCTTGATCTGCTTGGGGTTGGGGGCACCGTGGCCCTGGCGGGCGGTCAGCAGGCCCTTGCCCACGCCGTCCGCCTTCAGGTACGTCGTCAGGGAGTTGTCCAGCGACTGCATCACCAGGCCGATGATGGTCCGCTCCGACCAGCGCCGGTTGGACAGCGAGCGCAGGACCAGCAGGGGATGCCGGACCGCGTTGGCCAGCCAGCCCGCGACCCGCGAGGATCCCTCCGCGTACGGCACCTGAAGGATCGACAGGCCGCCCATCGAGTTGGAGCCCCTGCCGTAGCGCACCGGCTCGATGTGGGTGTTCTCGTCCGGGTGGATCGAGGACGTGATGGCGACGCCGCGGGTGAAGTCGACCTTCGCCTCGCCCGTGGCCCGGCGGTAGCGCCGGTTGTCGGTCTGCGCGCCGACCAGGGCCTCGGAGTTGGTGCGGGTCAGCTCGCCCAGCTTCGCGGAGAGGTACGGGAGCTGGCCGCCCGCCTTCATACGGTGCAGGAGGGTCTGGGTGCCGTAGGTACCGGCCGCGATCACCACGCGGCGGGCCTTGAACAGCCTGCCCTCGTCCCCCTTCTTGCGGTCGGTCGGCAGCGTCGCGATCGCGTACCCGCCCTGCGAGTCGTCCGTGACGGAGACGACCGTCGTCATGGGGTGGACGACCGCGCCCGCCTTCTCGGCCAGATAGAGGTAGTTCTCGTTGAGGGTGTTCTTGGCGCCGTGCCGGCAGCCCGTCATGCACTCACCGCACTCGGTGCACGCCTTGCGCGCCGGTCCCGCCCCGCCGAAGTAGGGGTCGGCGACCTCCTGTCCCGGCTCGACCCTGGCCTCGCCCGCGGCGTCCTCGCCGTCCCCGAAGAACACGCCGACCGGCGCCATGTGGAAGCTGTCGCCGACGCCCATCCGCTCGGCGGCCGCCTTCAGATGGACGTCGGAGGGGGTCATCGTCGGGTTGAGCCGTACGCCGAGCATCCGCCGGGCCTGGTCGTAGTACGGCTCCAACTCCTCCTGCCAGTCGGTGATGTCACGCCACTGGGGGTCGTCGAAGAAGGCCTTCGGCGGTACGTAGAGGGTGTTGGCGTAGTTGAGGGAGCCGCCGCCCACGCCCGCGCCGGCCAGCACCATGACGTTGCCCAGCAGGTGGATGCGCTGGATGCCGTACATGCCGAGTTTCGGCGCCCAGAGGTAGTTCTTGAGGTCCCAGGAGTTCTTGGGCAGGGCCTCACGGGTCCAGCGGCGGCCGGCTTCCAGGACGCCTACGCGGTAGCCCTTCTCGGTGAGTCGAAGGGCGGTGACGGAGCCGCCGAAGCCGGAGCCGACGACGATCACGTCGTAGTCGTAGGTGTCCTGTGGCACGTGCTCTCCTCGTTGAGAACGGTGTTCCTGAACGGGGTCGTTATTTGAAGCGCAGAGCCTTCATCATCCGGAGGCTGCGGCTCATGAACTGCGCGTACTTCTCGTCGTCCATGCCCAGCGACGGCGCCATCGGCAGCAGCCGCTGCTGGGCGACCGTCTGGGCCTCCGTGTACTTGAGGATGCCCTCGGAGCCGTGGCGGCGGCCGAGGCCGGAGTCCTTCATGCCGCCCATCGGCGACTGGACGCTGCCGTACGCGGGGGCGTAGCCGTCGTTGACGTTCACCGTGCCGGTGCGCAGCCGGGCGGCGACCTCGCGGCCGCGTCGGCCGTCCTTCGTCCAGACCGACGAGTTGAGGCCGTACGGCGTGGAGTTGGCGTGCTCGACCGCCTCGTCCTCGGTCTTGAAACGGTAGATGGAGACGACCGGGCCGAAGGTCTCCTCGGAGCAGACGGTCATCTCCGGCTCGACGCCGTCCAGGATCGTCGGCTCGAAGAAGTACGGGCCGATGTCCGGGCGGGCCGCACCGCCCGCGACGAGCTTGGCGCCCTTCGCGACGGCCTCCTCCACATGCCGGGTGACCGTCTCCAGCTGGCGTTCGCCCACCAGGGAGCCCATGTCGGCGCCGTAGGCGAGGGACTTGCCCAGCCGCATCGCCTTGGTGCGGGCGGCGAAGCGCTCGACGAAGGCGTCCGCGACGGACTCGTGGACGTACAGCCGCTCGATGGAGATGCACAGCTGGCCGGCCGAGGAGAAGCAGGCGCGGACGGCGCCCGCGGCGGCCTTCTCGATGTCGGCGTCCTGAAGCACCAGCATGGCGTTCTTGCCGCCGAGTTCGAGGGAGACGCCGACCAGCCGGGCGGCGGCGCCCTGGGCGACCTGGCGGCCGGTGCGGGTGGAGCCGGTGAAGGAGACGTAGTCGGCGTGCTTGACGACCTCGGGGCCGACGACCGGGCCCTCGCCGAGGACGACCTGGAAGACGTCGGCGGGCAGGCCCGCCTCGATCAGCAGGTCACGGGCCCAGAGCGCGGTCAGGCAGGTCTCCGTGTCGGGCTTCATGACGACCGCGTTGCCCGTGACGAACGCCGGGAGCGCGTCGCCGACGGACAGCTCCAGGGGGTAGTTCCAGGGGGCTATCTGGCCGACGACGCCGCGCGGGTGGCGCAGTTCGGTGACCTTCGTGAGCGTGGGCATGGCACCCGCGTGCCGCTTCGGCCTGAGGTAGGCGGGCGCCTTACGGCCGTAATGGCGGGCCGCGACGGCCACGGCCTGCACCTCTTCGTGGGCGTGCAGCCGGGCCTTGCCGGTCTCCAGCTGGATGAGGTCGAGGACCTCGGCCTGGCGTTCGAGGACCAGGTCGTGGAAGCGGAGCAGGACGGCGGCGCGCTGCCGGACGGGGACCTGCGCCCAGACGGCCTGCGCCGCGCGGGCCGCCTCGAAGGCCTTCTCCACGTCCTCGGGCGTGGATTCGGGCAGGTCGGCCAGCTTCTCACCGGTGAACGGCGTGTGGTTGGCGGTACGGCCGGAGCCGACCACGCCCTTGGTCAGCTGGGCCACCAGCTCCGGGGTCACCACGTCGGCTGCGGTACGGGCGCCCTCCGGGGCGGGGGCGAGGGGGTTCGTGCCGGTCTGGGCCGGGGCCTGCGCGTCCGTCATGAGGCGCAGGGTATGCCGGAGCCGGGGCTTTGTGTACCCGTCGGTAACGGGGATTCACCGAGTGCTCACATGCCGCCAGTGTCCACTGGCAACAAACGCGCTGATCAGGGCGTTGCCAACGACGACCGGAGGTCGTTCATCCCTGTCCCATCTCAAGTCGGTCACGGGCGCCCTTGAAGACCGCGGTGCCCTTCTTCTCCGACGGCGTGCCCTTGGGCATGTCGACGCGCAGCTCGTACATGCGGTCATCCGCGGTGGCGATGAACAGCTGCATGACGCGGGTCGGGGACTCCTCCTTGTCGTAGGTGGTGTCGGCGAGGACGGCGTCGTGACCCTTGAAGCTCGTGCGGGTGTACTGGCCGCTCGCGTCGTGGTTGTAGCTGTCCCAGGTCTCCCTGGCCTCCTCGGCCATGTCCAGCAGCGGGCGGGGCGACTTGTCCCACTGGGTGAGGCGGACCTGGACGAGACCGGCCTCGATGTCGTAGACGACGAGCCGGGGCTGGTCGGTGGCGCCGCCCTCCCGTGCGGCCTCCTTGTACTCGGCGGGGAGGAAGAGGACGGCGTCCATGTCCTTCTCGCGGTGCTCGGTCCAGGTGCCGGGGCTGGGGGTGGAGGTCGGGGTGGACCTGGTCGCCGGGGCCAGGGGGGCCGAGCTGTAGGTGGGGTTCATCTCCTTGACGTCATCGCCCTTGTCGACGAGGAAGGAGGAGGTGGCGAACCAGGTCCCGGCGACGAGAAGAACGCCGAGCACCGCGACGGGGACGGGGCGCAGCAGCCGGGAGCGGCGCTGGGACCTTACGGCTGAAGTGGATCCGGTCACCGCTTCGCCGGATGTTCCCGTGGCGGGTTCGGACATCGGCTCGGGCGCGGATTCGGAGCTCGACTCGGGCTCGGGCCCGGGCTTCGTCCCATCCGTCGCTCCGGACGACGCCGCCCCGCGAGTCAGCCGTACCGTCCCCGAGTCCTCCGCGAACTCCCGCAGCCCGGAAGCGTCCTGGGGCCCGGCCACCGCCGCACCCCCGGAGGGTTCCGGCACCGGCCACCCCTCCGCCACCGCCTCAAGGACCGCGGCGGCCTCCTCCGCGCCGGGCCGCCGCTCGGGGGCCTTCGCCAGCAGCCGCACGATCAGCGACGACAGCGGTCCCGCCTGCTTCGGCTCGGGCGGGTCGGCGGCGAGGATCGCGGCGAGCGTGGACTCCAGCGTCGTACGGCGAAAAGGCGACCAGCCCTCCACGGCGGCGTACAGCAGAACGCCCAGCGACCACAGGTCGGAGGACGGGCCGGCGCCGCGGCCCGACATCCGCTCGGGGGCGATGAACTCCAGGGAGCCGATGAACTCGCCGCTGACGGTGAGGGATTCCTCGCCCTGGATATGGGCGATGCCGAAGTCGGTGAGGACGACGCGGTCGTGACGGCCGAGCAGGACGTTGGCGGGCTTGACGTCGCGGTGCACGATGCCGACGTCGTGCGCGGCGCGCAGGGCGTGCAGGACGGCGAGGCCGATACGGGCGGACTCGGCGGGCGGCAGCGGTCCGCGCTGGAGGACCTCGTGCAGGGACTCGCCGCGGACCAGCTCCATGACGATCCAGGGCACTCCGTCCTCGACCACGACGTCGTGGATGGAGACGGCGGCCGGATGGTCGACGCGGGCGGCGGCGCGGGCCTCACGGTGCAGCCGGTGGGCGGCACGCTGATGCGCCGCGTCCTCCGGGTCGCCGGGCAACCTCGGCTGCTTGACGGCGACTTCACGCTCGACCAGTTCGTCGACGGCCCGCCAGACGGTGCCCATCCCACCCGAGCCGATGCGCTCGACCAGCCGGTAACGCCCGCCGATCACCCGCCTGTTGTGGCCCGCGGCGCCCCCGTCATCGCTCATGTCCCATGACTACCTTGCGGGAGCGACCCTTGGCCAGTTCAGAGCTTGTCGATCTTCAGGTTGTCGATGGCCGTCTGCGCCACTTCACGCCCCCGGTCCGCGAAGTCGCCCTTGCTCGGGTAGCCGACGGTGAGCTTGTACATGTTGCCGGCGGAGGTCTTGTAGTAGAAGATCCGCAGCTCGCGGGGGCGGGGGTTCTGGGTGTCGGTGGTGATGAAGGTGATGGTGTTCTCGGCGGACTTGCGGCCCTGGTACGTGGTCTCGTCGGGATTCGTCTTCGGGTTCTCCGGCATGCTCGCGTCGTAGGCGCCGTTCGCCTTGTACTCGCCGTCGTCGTCGTACATCTCGGCCGCCGCCGAGCCGGCGATCTCGTTGTTGATGTCCTCGGCCTTCTTGTCGAGCCTCAGGCCGATCGAGATGGCGCCGCTCTCGTCGGTGTACGTGACCCAGTGGTCGTCGTCCGTCTTCTCGGGCACGCCCCGCTTGTAGCTGTCGGGCACCGCCATGGAGGCGGCGAGGGACTTCTCCTCGCGGATCTTCCAGTGGTCCGGCAGCGGCCCCGCGAACGGGTCGGCGATCACCAGATACGCCGCCACCGCACCGGCGACGACCGCCGCGCCGATGCCGAGCAGCACCTTGGGCCCCAGCCGGATGCCGGCCTTGACGCCCTCCGGTATGCGTACGACCTGGGTGGTGGCCGGCGTCGGCGGATTGGCGGCCTGTTCCAGCAGCGCACGCGTCTGCGCGGCGTTCGGGCGGCGGGCCGGGTCCTTCTGGAGCAGCCCGTTGATGGCCTCGGCGAGCGGGCCCTGCGCGGCGGCGGGCGGGGCGGGTACGGCGTTGAGGACCGACTGGAGGGTCGCCGGGGTGTTGCTGCGGCGGAACGGCGAGACACCCTCCGTCGCCGCGTAGAGGACGACGCCCAGGGACCACAGGTCGCTCGCCGGGCCCGGGCGCTGGCCCAGCACCCGCTCGGGCGCGATGTACTCGGGCGAGCCGACGAAGCCGCCGGTGTCGGTGAGGTTGGTCTCGCCCTCGATCTGGGCGATGCCGAAGTCGGTGAGGACGACGCGGTCGTGACGGCCGAGCATGACGTTGTCCGGCTTCACGTCACGGTGCAGGATGCCCGCCGCGTGGGCGGCCTCCAGCGCGCCGAGCACTTCGAGGCCGATTCTCGCCGCATCCCGGGCCCCGAGCGTGCCCTCCTGCAACGCGTCCCCCAGCGAACGGCCCTGCACCAGCTCCATCACGATCCAGGGCCGTCCGTCCACGACGGCCACGTCATGGACGTTCACGACGGCAGGGTGGTCGAGCCGGGCCGCGGCGCGTGCCTCGCGGCGCATCCGCTCGAAGGCGGTGTCGCGTTCGCGTTCGGGAAGGTGATCCGGTACGCGGGGCTCCTTGACGGCGACCTCGCGGTCCACCGTCTCGTCCTTGGCCCGCCAGACCGTACCCATGCCGCCGTGCCCGAGCTTGGCGAGCAGCCGGTAACGGTCTGCGATCAGGCGGCCGGTGCCGGGGTCGGGAGTGGGGGTGGGGGCAGGGGCGGGGGCGGGGGCGGGCTCAGGGGAACTCCGCCGAGCCGGTGCGGACGGCCGGGCGGGTGCGGCCTGTTGCGGTACGACCTGGGTGGGCGCCGCGTACGGATTGTCCGGGTGCGGCAGCGGTGCCGCGGGCGGGTTGGGCTGCGGCGGTTGCAGGTCGAAACTCGTCGGCTCGTCGGGCCGATAAGGGGCTCCCCCGTTGTTGCTCATGGCTCCATGCATATCGCGGCAAGCGCTTCGGCATCCAGCGAGAACCCTTTCCGGTCACAGAGCCGTGACCCACGATGCTGCTTATCTCCCCTTTATTCGGAGTTGGCGGGTACGGGGGCCGAAGTCCCCGAAGCGCCCGGTGGGCGAGGCCGGGTGAGCGAAGGGGAGGGGGTGCGGGAGGGAGACGGGGTGAGCGAAGGGGACGGAGTGCGGGAGGGCGACGAGCTACGGGAGGGAGATCCGCTGGGCGAGGAGGTGGTCGCCGTACTGGAGGTGGTCGCCGTGGTGGAAGTGGTGACCGTACTGGAGATGGTCACCGTGGCCGTCCGCCCGACCGATGTGCCCGGCACCGAACTGGTCGGCACGACACCGCCGTCCCCGCCCCCTTTCACCAGCAGCGCCGCCGCCGACACCCCCGCCACCGCCATCGCGGCGACCAGCACGGCGGTGGCCAGCACACTGCGGGGCGAGTAGGTGCGCCCCCCTCTGCTGAACCGTTTCGGCACAGGCAGAAAGCCCGTCACCAGAAACTCCCGCAGCATCCGCTCGGCCCCCGCCGCATCCAGCCGCAGCCCTGGATCGCGCTCCAGCAGCCCCTCCACGACGGGCAGGATCGGCGCCGCCTGCGCGGGCGGACGGATGTCGTCGGACACCACGGCGAGCACGATGCCGCTCAACGAGTCGCGCCGGAACGGCGATTCACCGCTCAGGGCCGCGCACAGCAGCGCGCCCACCGACCACAGGTCGGCGGCCGGGCCGGTCCCGGCGCCGGACATCCGCTCGGGCGCGGTGTACTCGGGCGAGCCGACGAAGGACCCGGACTCGGTGAGCGTGCTGGCGCCCGGCATCTGGGCGATGCCGAAGTCGGTGAGGACGACGCGGTCGGTGCCGTTCTCGATGAGCACGTTGTCCGGCTTGATGTCCCGGTGCAGCACCCCGGCCGCATGGGCCGTGCGCAGCGCGCTCAGCAGGTCGACGCCGATCCGGGCGGCCTCCGGTGCGTCGACGGGGCCCTGTGCCGCGATCCGGTCGGCGAGGGAGTCGCCGTCGATCAACTCCATGACGATGTACGGGCGTTCGTCGTCCTCGACCACGTCATGGACGACCATGACGTGCGGATGGCTGAGCTGCGCCACCGCCTGGGCCTCGCGCAGCGTGCGCTCACGCTGGCGCCGGGCGTCGGCCGCGGAGAGCGTCTCGTCGAGAGGGAGTTCCTTGACGGCCACCCTGCGCCCGAGCAACTGGTCGGTCGCCCGCCACACGACACCCATGCCGCCGCGGCCGAGCTTCGCGTCGAGGCGGTAACGCCCCGCGATCACACGGAAGTTGGCCCCCTCGGTCCCCATGCGCCTCATCATGCCGCACCGGATGGACCGACTCCGGGGTGCCGATCGGCCAACTATGCAAAGCGGCAAAGGCTCTGCAAACCGGCAAAGGGCTTCAGGAACCGGCGCTTCAGGAGCCGTCCGGCTGCCACCCCTGCAGCACCGCCTTGAACTGCTCGCGCGTGGTGCTCCAGCTGCTCGCCGGCGAGGACATGTAGATCGCGTACTCGGTGCCGTCGCGGGCGATGTACGTCTCCTCGATGGCCCGCCGCGGCCCGGGGTAGGGCGTGTCCTTCGCCAGGGCGGTCCAGGTGTACTCCCACTGGGCGCCCTTGCGGTCGCGGTAGAGGTTCTCCTCCATGGCCACCCGCTTGTAGTCGGCCAGCCGCTGGAGCTGTTCCTCCAGGTCACGCTGGTGCTCATACGGGCTGGCGAAGTCGGGCGACCTGTCGACGGCGATCCGGACGAAGTGCCGGCCGTTGTCCGGCGTGTAGTCGATCTGCTTGAGATCGCCGTCGTCCTGGACCACTTTCCGCTTCCAGCCCTTGGGCAGGTCCAGACTGAATCCCAGCGGGTCGTCGACCTTCTCCCAGACGACACCTCCCGGGCCCTTCGACTCCGTGGCACTCGGCTCGGGCGCGACCGAGGCGGACGTACCGTCGCTCTGCAGCGCCCATTTCTGCAGTACGACCGCGGTGCCGCCGCCGATGATCGCGGCGAGGGCGACGACGAGGACGACCGTGCGCAACCGCCGCCGCCGCTTGCCCGGCCGGGCGCCCGTGCCGGTGCCCGTCCTGTCGTGCGGCGGGCCGATCGCGGTCGGGCCGGTCATCGGGGGATACGGCGTCCCGGTGGGCGTCTGGTGCCCGGTGCGGGCCGTGGCTCCGGTGTGCGGGGTCCCGGAGTACTCGGAGCCCGCGTACTCGGGCCCGGTGCGCGCCTCCGGCTCGTACCGGGTGTGCTGCGTCGGCACGAACGCCTGCGCCGTGCTGGGCCTGCGCCCCTCCGCCGCCTCGGCCAGCATCTGCTCGGCCTCGACGGCGCCGGGGCGGGTGGCCGGATCCTTGCGCAGCAGGGCGGTGATCACGGGCGTGAGCGCGCCGCCGTGCTGCGGCGCGGCAGGCTCCTCGTCCACGACCGCCTGCATCGTGGACAGCGGCGAGGTGCGCCGGAACGGCGAGCGGCCCTCCACCGCCGTGTACAGCGTCGCGCCGAGCGCCCACAGGTCGGAGGCGGCGCCCGGGTCATGGCCGCGGACGCGCTCGGGGGCGAGATAGTCGACCGAGCCGACGACCTCTCCGGTGCGGGTGATGGTGGTGTCGCCCTCGATCTGGGCGATACCGAAGTCGGTGAGCAGGACCCGGCCGTCGTCGGCGGAGATCAGGACGTTGCCGGGCTTGACGTCCCGGTGCAGGACCCCGGCGGAGTGCGCGGCGCGCAGGGCCCGCAGCACCCACAGGCCGATCCGGGCGGCCTCGGCCGGCTCGACGCGCCCGCGCTCCTTGACCGCGTCGGCGAGCGAGTGTCCCTCGACCAGCTCCATCACGATCCACGGCCGGCCGTCGTGCTCCAGCACGTCATGGACGGTGACCACGGCGGAGTGGTTGATGCGCGCGGCGGCGCGGGCCTCGGCACGGGTGCGGGCGAGCAGCCGCTCCTGGTCGCTCTCGGAGACATACAGCGCGGCGGTCAGTTCCTTGATCGCGACGGCCCGATGCAGCACCTCATCGTGCGCACGCCAGACTCGGCCCATACCGCCGCTGCCGATCGCGTCGGCGAGCCGGTAGCGCCCCGAAACGAGCTGGCCCTGCATCTGATTCACGTTGCCCCGCAATGCTCTTGACAGGGTCAGACTAAGGACCGGCCGACACTACTGGAACCACGGGGGCGCCAAGGAGACCGCACTGTGATGGTTGTCGCTTTCGCAGCTCGGAAGCAACCATCACACAGGGTTTACGCCCGGAACCAGCCGGTGACTTGATACGTCCGTCGGCCGACGACTTGATACATCCGTCAACCAGTCAGCCGGTGACCTGATACGTCGCCGACGCCTGCTCGAACAGCCGCGTCACCTCGTCCCGCTCGGCCTCCGGACCGCGTACCTGCACCACGTGGTACCGCCCGCCGATCAGGATCGCGAGGTTGCGCACGAACAGCTCGCGCCCCTGGTCGTCGGTCCAGGTGAACTGCCCCTCGGCCATGCTCCGCTCACCGACCCGGATCGACTTCAGCCCGCTGGAGGCGGCCCAGCTGGAGTCGCGGTAGGGCTGCAGCTCCCGCTCGTTCTCCCGCTGGTAGACCATGGGGTCGCTGCCGTACTGGTCCGCGGTGTCCCGCCCCGGTACGACGATGAGGTCGAAGTCGCCGTGCGTGTACACGACCTGACCGCGCCCGTTCTTCGGCGTGCGGTCCCAGCCGTTGGCCACGGCGACCTGGAAACCGGCCGAGTCCTCACGGAGGGTGAAACCGTCGGGGACCTCGGGGTCGTTGGACTGAGCCTCGGTCGAACCGGCCGACTCGGAAGGGCCGTTGCCGGACTCCGGGGACGTCTGGTCGGGCCGCGGCTCACTGCTCGCCTCCGCGGACTGCTCCGGCGTCGCCTGATCGGCCCGGCCCGCGGCGCCGGTGCGATCGGCGTCCGCGGTGGCGCCGTCGCCCTGGCCGGCCTTCGGCATGAACAGCATGGCGTACGCGATCGCCGCGGCCATGCCCAGCAGGACGAGCAGCAGCAGCGTCCGGCCGAGTCTCCGCGGCGAGGGCTCCTCCTGCCTGGCCCGCTTGTGCCGCCCGTGATGCGCGGGCAGCCCGGCCCGCCGCCGGCGCACCAGCTCGCCGCGGCGCCGCACGATCGGCAGCCGGTTCGGGTCGACCGGCGGCGCGGCGACGACATGCGTACCGGCGTCCGGTTCGGGCGCCGACCGCACCAGCGACCGCAGCCAGCCGCCCAGCTCCTCGAAGTCGAGGCGGTCGGTGGGGTCCTGACGCAGCAACGACTCCACGACCGGCCTGAGCGGCCCGCACTCCTCGGCGAAGGCGGGCGGCTCCGCGCACACCATCTGCACCAGCTCGGCCGTCGACTCCTCCGGATACGGCGCATGCCCCTGCACGGCGCGGAAGAGCAGCGCCCCCAGCGCCCACAGATCGGTCGCGGGCCCGATCGGCGCGGCCAGCTGCCAGTTCTCATGCACCGGCCCGGCCTGCTCCGGAGCCCACCGCTCGGTCACGGGCCCCACCACAGCCATCCGCGCCTGCCGAGCCCGCTCCGCGGCCAGCGCGGTGGCGGGACCACGGTGAGCGGGGGTACGGGCCACGAGATCGTCCCAGCGGGCCGGGGAGTGGGGGGCACCGTCGGGGGCGGAGGACGCGGAGGGCCCGGAGGGAGCGGCGGAGGCGGAGCTGCCTGTCGCCAGGGAGCCGGTGGGGATGGGCGCGCCCGGGGTGGGCAAGCCGGTGGGACCTGGGGCTCGGACGGCCTGCGTGGGGAAGGTGCCGGTGCCTGGTGTGGGGAGGCCCTGCGTGGCGGAGCCGTCAACGCCGGGAGCGGGGAGACCCTGCGTGGGGAAGGTGCCGGTGCCTGGAGCGGGCACGCCCTGCACGGGGGAGCCGTCAACGCCGGGAGCGGGGAGACCCTGCGTGGGGAAGGCGCCAGTGCCTGGAGCGGGCACGCCCTGCACGGGGGAGCCGTCTACGCCAGGAGCGGCGAACCCCGTCGTGGAGGAGCCCATGGCGCCGGGGGCCGGGAGGCCTTGCGCCGGGAAGCCGCCCGTGCCTGGCGCAGGCACGCCCCGCGTCGGGAAGCCGTCGGTGCCGTCAGGCCGGGGCTGGGCGTCCGGGCCCGCCGGAGGCAGTGCCGTGCGGTCACGGCTCTCGTCCGTGGGTATGCCGCCGACCGCACCGCTTCGAGGCGCCGCGCCGTGCCAGGGCGTGGCCTGCACGCCGTACGGGTCGGCGATCTGGCCCGGAGGTGTGGTGGCGCCGTTGGTGGAGGGGTGGGGCTGGGAGGGGTACGGCGGTGTGGGGTACGGGTGCTGTGCCGAACCATTGGTGTGGGCGGCGGGGCCGCCTTCGGGTGCCGGGCGGGCTCCGGGCAGCGCGGCCCGGCCGTTCTGCTGCCCCTCCTGGACGCGGGCCGCGGCACGCGCCCCCGCCCGATACGCGGCGATCGCTCCGGCCCGCGCCGCCCTGATGTCCCCGCCGGTTTCAAGGGCCCCGTGCGGCGCCGCATCGGACCCCCCGGTGCCGTTGCCCACCTCGCCCCCGGGCGCCGGCAGCCCACCGGCCGCACGCGCCTCGATGGCGGCACGCCGGGCGGCCTCGGGATCCGCGTCACCGGAACCGGGTCCACCCATCCCACCGATCCCACCGGCCCCGCTCGCGCCCGCGAGCTCACCGGGACGCCCCGCGCCACCGGAACCGGGCCCACCACCAAGCACCTCGACCGACGCGCCCGCGCCCGCGCCACCGGCGCCGTCCTCGACCGGCACCGGGTCATACCCGCACAGCGCCTCCTCGGCGGCCCCGACCGCGAGCCCGGTCAGCATGACCCGGCCGTCGTCGCAGACGAGCACCGTGCGCGCGGTGATGTTCCGATGCACCCAGCCATGGGCGTGCAGTACCCGCAACGCCATGAGCACGTCGGCGGCGACCTCGGCGGCCCGATACGGCGTCAACGGCTTCTCGGCGAGCAACGCGGCCAACGGACGCGCGGCCACCAACTCGCTCACTATCCACAGCGAACCGCCCTCGGCGAACACGTCGAAGACCTGGTCCAGCCGCGGATGGTCGGGGATCCGCGCCGCGGCCTGCGCCGCCTCGACCGCCCGCCGCACGGCGGGATCGCTGGGCCGACGCGCACTAGAACGCCCCGAGGGCCGTCGCCCCGCCCCGCGGTCCCGCGTCTCCCGTGCGGTGAAACCGTCGGGCAGCCCCTCGGCGTCGAGCACCTCCGCCTCGACGACCTCCGGCAACGGCACCTGCCGGACCAGGACTTCCTGCCCGCTGTAGGTGTCGAAGGCATGGGACTCGGTGAGTTCGTACTCGTCGGAAGGCGGCAGCGGCAGGCGGTAGCGGTCGGCGAGTACCCGACCCGCATAGTCGTCCACGTTGCCTCCCCCGGCCGCCCGGTTGGTCAATCCCGTTCGCCTTGCGTCCCGTTTCGAACGCAGGACTGGATGCGTACGGTCCGCAATCATTCACGATACGTGCCGGAGGCAACCCACAAAGAGGGGTTGCCGTATCTCACGGCTCAAACCCGACCGCAACCCGGAACCGAGACCAGCTCAGTTCACGACTTCGGCTTGAACGAATCCGTCAGCGTCCGCCATGTCTCCTTGCGCAGGCCGCTGTCCCAGTTCGCACCCTTCGCGGTGTACATCAGCGCATATCCGAGTTGGCCGTTCACCACGAACCCACGGTCGATCGTCCGGTACTTCGTCCCGCCCTCGTCATAAGTGAACTCCCAGTCGGCCGTGTTCCAACCGCGGTAGTCCGCCTTCTCTATCCGGATCCGCTCGTACTGGGAGCGCTCCATGTACCGCTCCTGGTTCTTCCAGTCCGCCACCGGGTCGTCCTTCGGCGTGGACGTCCAGGCGACGAGCAGCTTCTGTCCGTCGGGCCCGGTGAACCGGTCCCCCGCCGACGCCGAGGACTGGAACTTCCACCCGTCGGGCAGCCCGATCGAGTACCCCTGGCCCCCCTGGTGCGTCGACTTGGCCCCGCTGTCGCTCCCGGACCCCGCCTCGGCACCGCTCTCACCGGTCGCGCTCGCCCCGGCGCTCGGCGTGCTCCCGCCCTTCGCCCCGGTGGTCGCGGACGCGGTCGCCGCACCGTCCGTGTGCGTACCGCCGCCCTTGTCCTGCTTGGTGTCGGCACTCCCGCTCGCACGGGCAGAGGCCTTCGCGCCCCCGCCGCCGCTCGCCGACGCCTTCGAATCGTCACCGCCGTTGAACGTGATGGCCAGCACCACGGCGACCACCACAAGCACCACGACGGCCGCGATGATCACCAGCGTCCGCTTCGGCACCACATCGCTGAGCGGCGCTCTCGGCACAGGCCGCGACGGCAGATCCGGCGGCGTCATCACGGGCCACCCCGAACTCCGGCCCCCGCTCTGCACCTTCGCCGTCTTGGCATCCCCCTCACCGACACCCGCACCGGCCGCGGCCCCGGCGCTGGAGCTCCCACTTCCACCGGAGCTCACACGAGTGACCTCGGAACCGGCAGCAGCCTTGGCACCGGAACCAGCACCGGAACCCCGCTCCGCAGCCTCCGCACCCGACGCCGCCTTGGCCCCGCCCACGCCCGTGGACGCCGCCCCACCAGCCGCCCGACCGGACTCGGCCGCCTCGGACCCCGCGCCGGCTCCCGAACCAGCGGCCTCGCTCCCGGACTTGGCCCGAGACGCAGCCGCCGCTCCGGCCGCCCCCGCGCTCACCGCGGCCTTCCGCACGGACCGCAGCGCCCCGCGCAACCGCTCCCCGGCCTCCTCACCCCGCTTGCCACCGGACCCGGACCCGGCACCCGAACGGCTCTTGCCCTCGGGCGAGTCGGGCTGCGGCGGCAGCGGCACGACCCGCGTCGCGTCCAGCGGCTCCGGCTCGTCCTTGGGGTCGGGCGCGTGGATGACGGCCCTGAGCATCGCCCGCGCTCCGGCGTCGTCGAGCCGCTTGACGGGATCCTTGGTGAGCAGGCCGTAGATGACGTCCTTCAGCGGCCCCGCGTTCTTCGGCTCCTCCATCGGCTCGGTCATCACCGCCGTCAGCGTGGCGATCGCGGAGCCCTTGTCGTACGGCGGCACCCCCTCGACCGACGCGTACAACAGCCCGCCAAGCGACCAGAGGTCGGCCGCCGGACCCGGCTTGTGGCCGCGGGCCCGTTCCGGGGAGATGTAGGAGGGCGCGCCGACGAGCATGCCGGTCGAGGTGATGGACGGGTCGCCCTCGACCTGGGCGATGCCGAAGTCGGTGAGCACGACCCGGTCGGTGTCGGACTCCAGCAGGACGTTCGACGGCTTCACGTCACGGTGCAGGATGCCCTCGCGGTGCGCGGAGCGCAGCACGTCGAGGATGGCCAGACCGACCTCGGCCGCCCGCTTGGGCTCCAGGAGGCCGTCCTCCCGGATGACCTCGGCGAGCGACTTGCCCTCGACCAGCTCCATCACGATCCACGGCCGGTCGTCCTCCTCGACGACGTCGAACACCGTGACCGCGCTGTTGTTGCGGATCCGCGCGATCGCCTTGGCCTCACGCAGTGTGCGCGTGATGAGGCGACGCTTCTCCTCCTCGTCGATGTTCGACGGGAACCGCAGCTCCTTGACGGCGACCGTCCGCCCCAGAGTCTCGTCCTCGGCGCGCCACACCGTGCCCATGCCGCCTCGGCCGAGTACTCCTCCCAGCCGGTACCGCCCCGCGAGGAGACGCTCGTGGTTGTCCTGACGAGTGTCCTGACGGGATGTCCCCGCCCGCTCCGCCTCCGACATGCGTCCCCTCATACAACCCGCCCTGACAGAGCCTCCATTGTCTCTCACCCGACAAGTGCCCAACGCCCAGGGTGCCCGTCGCGCCGCCACACGGCCGCACGACCCGAACCTCTCCGCCACATCACACCCGAGCCCCGCTGAATCGCACATTCCGCTGCCCGGCATGATGGGCCGCGGCAAGGGAAGGAACCCGCAATGGCACGACCGGCGACGCCGCTGTTCCGGACGCTACTGGGCGTTCCTGTGTGCCTGTCCCTGCTGGGTCTGGTGTCCGTGGCGCTGCTCGGTCTGGCCCCTATCGCCGCATCGGCGCCCCCGGCACGGGCGACGGGCGCCCTCCTTCCTCTGCTCGTCTCCCAGGGCAAGGCCCCCGCCGCGGTCCTGCTCGCCCGCGAGGAGACCGGCACCCGCTACGCCCAGGCCGGCCAGGGCGTCGACCTCACCGACCACTTCCGCGCCGGCAGCATCACCAAGAGCTTCATCGCGACGGTCGTACTGCAACTGGCCGCCGAAGGACAGCTGTCCCTCTCCGACACGGTGGAGCGGTACCTGCCGGGCCTGGTGCGCGGGGCGGGCAACGACGGGCGCGCGCTGGCCCTTCGTTCCCTGCTGACCCACACCAGCGGCCTGTACGACTTCACCGCCGAGACCGGGGGCACCGTCCCCGTCACGCCGCTTCAGGCCCTGCGCATCGCGCTCACCCACCCCCCTGCCGAACGCGGCAGCTACTCCTACTCGAACACCAACTACGTCCTGCTCGGCCTGGTCATCGAGCGGGTCACGGGCCGCTCGTACGCCGCCGAGGCCGAGCGGCGCATCATCGCTCCGCTGGGTCTGGCCGGCAGCTCCTTCCCTGGCTCCCGCACCTCTCTCCCCTCCCCGCACGGCCGCGCCTACGCCACCGACGGGACCGACGTCACCGAACTCGACCCGCGGGTGGCCGGCGCCGCGGGCGAGCTGGTGACCACGCTCGCCGATCTGGACCGCTTCTACGCCGCACTGCTCGGCGGGCGGCTGCTGCCCCCGCGCTGGCTGCGCGAGATGCTCGACACCCGTGCCGCGCATGGCTCGTACGGCATGGGGCTCTTTCCCACAAAATTGCCGTGCGGCACCGTCGTGTGGGGGCACAACGGGCGCATCTCCGGCAGCTACGTGCGCTCCGCGGCCACCGTCGGCGGTCGTCGTGTCCTGACCTTCCGGGTGAACACGACGGCGATCGCAGATCCCGGTCTCGAACCCCGGCTGCTCGCCGCCGAGTTCTGCCCTCGCACCAGGTAGAACGGACGGGGTTCGAGCAGATATCCCCACTTCCGTCGCCCGTTCGGGTGACGTTCCCCGGTTCGGGGCCGCCGGATTCCTACAGCGGCACGATGTCCGGCGCCCCCAGCCGCGCCGCGTCCGCCGTCAGGTCGTCGGGCTGCCGCTGCGACTCCCGCTCGGCCTCCACCCGCTTCTCGTAGTGTTCGACCTCGCGCTCGATGTGGTCCTTGTCCCAGCCCAGCACCGGCGCCATCAGCTCGGCCGCCTCGCGTGCGCACCGGGTCCCGCGGTCGAACGTCTCGATCGAGATGCGCGTCCGCCGCGTCAGCACGTCGTCCAGGTGCCGCGCGCCCTCGTGCGAGGCGGCGTACACGATCTCGGCGCGCAGATAGTCGTCGGCCGAGTGCAGGGGCTCGCCCAGCGCGGGATTCGCGGCGATGAGCTCCAGCACCTCCTCCGCCAGCGACCCGAACCGGTTCAACAGGTGCTCCACCCGCACCACATGAAGGCCCGTCCGCGCGGCGATCCGCGCCCGCGCGTTCCACAGCGCCCGGTACCCCTCGGCACCCAGCAGCGGGATGTCCTCCGTGACGCACTCGGCGACCCGCATGTCGAGCCCGTGCACCGCCGCGTCCACCGCGTCCTTGGCCATCACCCGGTACGTCGTGTACTTGCCGCCGGCCACGACGACGAGCCCGGGCACCGGGTGGGCCACGGTGTGCTCGCGCGACAGCTTGCTGGTGGCGTCCGACTCACCCGCGAGCAGGGGCCGCAGTCCGGCGTACACGCCCTCCACGTCGTCGCGCGTCAGGGGCACCGCGAGCACCGAGTTCACGTGTTCCAGCAGGTAGTCGATGTCCGCGCTGGACGCGGCCGGGTGGGCCTTGTCGAGGTCCCAGTCGGTGTCGGTGGTGCCGACGATCCAGTGCCGGCCCCAGGGGATGACGAACAGCACGGACTTCTCGGTGCGCAGGATCAGGCCCGTCGAGGAGTGGATGCGGTCCTTGGGGACGACCAGGTGGATGCCCTTGGAGGCGCGCACATGGAACTGCCCGCGCTCCCCCACCATCGACTGGGTGTCGTCGGTCCACACCCCGGTCGCGTTGACGACCTGCTTGGCGCGGATCTCGTACTCCCCGCCCGCCTCGACGTCCTGCACCCGCGCACCGACGACACGCTCGCCCTCGCGCAGAAACGCGGTGACACGCGCGCGGTTGGCGACCTTCGCGCCGTAGGCCGCCGCCGTGCGCACGAGGGTGGCCACATAGCGGGCGTCGTCCATCTGTGCGTCGTAGTACTGCAACGCGCCGACCAGCGCTTCCTTCCTCAGGGCGGGGGCGACGCGCAGGGCGTGACTGCGGGTCAGGTGGCGGTGCAGGGGCAGGCCGCGCCCATGGCCCCGGGCCATCGACATCACGTCGTAGAGCGCGACGCCCGCACCGGCGTACAGACGCTCCCAGCCCTTGTGCTGCAGCGGGTACAGGAACGGCACCGGCTTCACGAGGTGTGGTGCGAGCCGCTCCAGCAGCAGGCCGCGCTCCTTCAATGCCTCCCGTACGAGCACGAAGTCGAGCATCTCCAGATAGCGCAGGCCTCCGTGGATCAGCTTGCTGGACCTGCTGGACGTGCCCGAGGCCCAGTCGCGGGCCTCGACCAGGCCGGTGGACAGTCCGCGGGTCATCGCGTCGAGGGCGGTGCCCGCGCCCACGACACCGCCGCCCACGACCAGTAGGTCCAGCTCGCGCTCGGCCATCGCTGCCAGTGACTCGGCGCGTTCCGCCGGCCCCAGTGTCGCTGTCCTCACCGCTGCCTCCCGCTCATCGGTCGCGTAGGCCGCACCCGTCGGGCGAAGCCCGGTTCGAACCCCCCATGCCCAAATTCTGACCGGCTTGCCCAACTTCAGCCACTACGCACCCTCACCCTGTGGACAACACTCAAGGAAACGCGATCATTCAATCCAGCAAATCGGTCATATTTACTCCTAGTCTGACATTGCGCCCCCTCGTTCTGTCCACAGGGCTTGCGCACCTGCTTCGCTTCGGTTATTGGGAAGGACGGCCCACGCCATGCCCGCAGATCTCGCCGTCATCGGACTAGGCCCGTACGGCCTGCCGCTGGCCAAGGCCGCCATCGCCGTCGGCATCCCCACGCTCGGTTACCGAACCGGGCCCGAGCCCGGCTCCCTCAGTCCCGCAGAACTGCGCCGGATGCTCTCGGGGGGCTTCCGGCACGCCACCAACCCGGCCGAACTCGGCCGGGTACGGACCGCCGTCATCTGCCCGCCCACCCCGCGCGGCACGGACGGCGGGCTCGACCTGAGCCAGCTGGAGACGGCCGCCCGCACCCTGGCGGCCCAGCTGCGCCAGCACACCACCGTCATCCTGGAGTCGCCCGTACCCCCGGGCACCACCGAGAACGTCCTGCGCCCGCTCCTCGAAGAGGGCTCGGGGATGCGCGCCGGCCGCGACTTCCACCTGGCCTACTCCCCCAGTCGCGTCGACCCCGGCAACCGCCACTTCACACCCGCCAACACCCCCAAGGTGATCGGCGGCCTCACCCCCGCGTGCACCGAGTCGGCGGCCGCCTTCTACGGCCGTCTCACCGACAAGGTGGTACGCGCGCGTGGCCCGCGTGAGGCGGAGACCGTGCAGGTGCTGGAGACCAACTTCCGGCACGTCAACATCGCCCTCGTCAACGAAATGGCCGTCCTCTGCCATGACTTGGGCGTCGACCTGTGGGACGTCATCCGCTGTGCGGAGACCAAGCCGTTCGGCTTCCAGGCCTTCCGACCCGGCCCCGGCGTCGGCGGCCACGCCGTCCCCCAGGACCTCACCGGCCCCGCCGGCCGTACCCTGCGCATGGTCGAACTGGCCGAGCAGGTCAACAGCCAGATGCCGCGCTACGTCGTCCAGCGCGCCGCCGCCCTCCTCAACGAACACGGCAAATCCGTGCGCGCCGCCCGCATCCTCCTCCTCGGCGTCACCTACAAGCCCGACCTCGCCGACCAGCAGTCCACCCCCGCCCAGGAGGTCGCCATCCGCCTGCTGGAGCTGGGCGCCTCCATCAGCTACCACGACCCCTACGTCGCCTCCTGGAGCATCCTGGACCGCCCGGTCCCCCGCGCGGACGCCCTGTACGAGGCCGTCGCGGAGGCCGACCTGACGATCCTGCTCCAGCAGCATCGGACGTACGACCTGCAGGGGCTGTCGGTGAAGGCGCAACTGTTGCTGGACACGCGGGGGGCGGCGCCCACCGGGGCGGCGCATCGGTTGTGACACACCGGTAGGCGCGCCCCCAAACACGCCCCCACCCAGCCCCACTTGGGCACGCAAAAGGGGGGGGGGGGGGGCCCCCCCCGGGGGGGGGGCGGCGCGCGACGGGGAAAAACAAGAACAACAACTCTAACGCACAACGCGTCGATGGGACGCGCGCCCACCCACAGCCCAGACACCC